>RDXH01000207.1 GCA_004292745.1 Oscillatoriales cyanobacterium
TGCCATTGGGCGCGATCGCATGGATCTGTGTTTGCGCTATGGTGAGGTGACATTGGGAATTGAATTGAAGGTGTGGCGGAATAGGAAAGTCGATCCTTTGACTAAAGGTTTGGAACAGTTGGATGGGTATTTAGCTAGATTGGGACAAGATAAAGGTTGGTTGGTAATCTTCGATCGCAGAGACAATGCACTAGAATTGGAAGAACGGCTGAAAACTGAAATTCATGCTAGTCCATTGAACCGGGAGATTACAGTTATTCGTGCGTGATGATTTCTTCTGCAAGTTTAGAGAGTTATAAAATGTTCAAAAAACTTTATGGTAACAGAAAATTGTCTAAGCTTGCGAAAGGTATGTTGTTGGGCTTTAGCCCTCTTAGAGTAGTGATTATAGTGATTATATAGCAATACAGTTGACTTAGGAATGAGAATTAAATAACTTACAATTTGATGGTTTTTGTGGGATGGGCGGGAGAGCCCGTCCTTTATGAACGGGCTCTCCCGCCCATTCCACTTTCCTTGTATAAATTATTTAATTTGCGATCCTTAAGAAAAATCTGACTTGCCAAAAATGCCTGTATTGGCAGAAAATCGTCATATAAAATTATTCAAAAAGCGTTAAATAAACCGTATTAGATTATATAGTAAGCGAGGTCGCATCAAAAACTCCATTTACAATCATACCTCATGTTTATGATAAATGCTATAGCCTTTATCATAAAGGTGAGGCATGACTGATAGCTTATAGAACCTCTTAAATCCCGAGGGCTAAAGCCCAACAACGTACCTAATTTTATCGCACCAATGCCCTATTTAAAACCAGTCAACACCCCATAAATTGCCCAAATCGCCATCGCCCGCAAATAGTGACTCGCCCGAAAAGTCCCCCCAGCCGTAATCGCTTCCGGCGTCCGAAACTGCAACCCATTCTCATAAATCTGTCGCACCACCGCATCAGTCAACTTAAACGCCTTCTCCTCCATCCCCATCTGCACCAAAAAAGCCGCCAACCCAAAATTAATCCCCGTCCAAACTTCCAAAGGATGAGTAGCATTGGGATTTTCCGGTGCACCGTTTAGCATCACCCCATTCGCAGCCCCAAACTCGCCATCTTTGAACTTCAAAAAGCAAGATTCGTACACAGTTTCTAAGGCGCTAACGGCACATTTTGGCGGTACAATATCCGGCAATCCTAACAATTTAGCGTAAAATTGACCGCACAATTGATCCGTCATCACCACTTCAGAATTACTCTCACTATCCAAACGGTAATATTGACCATTCCAGAGTTTTTCTTGATAGTTTGGTCTTGCTTGTTCGAGCCAACTGTGATATAATGCTATCTTTGCTTGGGGATTAGGAATTATCTCTGGCGCTCTATCTTCTAAGATTTCGCCGATCGCGATCGCACTTTCGAGCGCAGCCAACCACAAACCCCCACAATAGGCACTTATCCCCCGCATTTGCCAGGCAAAAACTCATAATCTGTGCTACCAGTCAACAGGAAATCCCGATAAACTTGCAACACAAAATCCGAAGGCAAATCCTTCCACAAATTGCAATCTTGATAGCTAGTATAATTCGTTTTCTCCCAAGGATGCTCGTTGGGAGCACCCAAATCATGAGGAGTCGCACCCACAGCTTTTCTAATGGCAGCAGCTTGATTCCAGCCCACAATTCTCGGTGTATCATCGCCCGTAGAAATTGCCCGCGCAAAAGCGATCATTACCGATTTTTCTAATTCCGGCCACAACATCAATAAAGCAAAAGAACCGTAAAGACGCACGTCTAAACTTTCGTACCAACGGTAATCAAGGCACTCCAAAACTCCAAATTGACCCTTGGGATCGCGTTCATCCGCCGCAGTCCAAAGAGTACCGCCGTCAGTGAGGATATACAACTCATTAAACAAAGCCATTTTGAAACTATCAGTCAAATCTTCCCGTTCCAAAATCGGTTTTTGCCAAGCTTCAATCTTGTCGCGCCAAGTATCAGAATGCTTCATTGCGGTGCGAATCATCGACCAAGCATTTTTGCCATTGCGGCCGAAGAAATCCGTATAGCGGCGGTAATACCAAGTTCCCGCAGCAAACTCAGTAACGGGAATATCCCATGATAAAATAAAGGGAATTTTGCGAGTTTTTCCTGGTCGAATAGTAAAGCGAACTGCGATCGCACAAGCCGATCGTTCTCCTGGGGCTGCGGCTGTCTCGTTTTTATCATCCAGCAAACAACCGTCACCAGAAAAGTTCTGCCAGATCTCCTCGCCCTTCCCCGCCGGATTCCAGCGAGTTTGATAGAATACTTCTACGGCTGGATTAGTAATAGTGCCGATCGCCCATTGTCCATCCCCTTCTTTTGGATCATCATCATCAGTATTTAAGCGCGTCATCACGCAGCCAATCCGATGAAAATCTTCCACCAACAAATTCATATTGCCGCCACTTTCTCCCCACCGAGGCTGATAGTCATAAACCGGACTTCCATCATCTCGCACTTTCACGGGAACCCCCCCATACCCCCCCTTAGTAAGGGGGGGCTGGGGGGGTATAGCATTAGTAAACCAGCCAACAATATTCTCCCAAGTTAACATGATGCTGAGAGTAATGGGCGCATCTGTAGGATTGTGTGCCACCCATTCAAACATGGCAAGTGGGTAACTGCTTTCTTGATAATTTTGAGGTATAATTGGTGAAAATTGTTCGCAGCTTAATTCAGCCTGAAATACATTTTCATAAACATACCAACTCCGGGGATACAAAGCATGATAAGTCCCCGAAGATTGAAATTCTTCCCCTCTTCCTTCTTCCTCTTCCCTCTTATTTTCCCCCCTTGGGGGGGGTAGGGGGGGGTTCTTCTTCCTTGGGTGGGGTTGCGGGGGGTTGACTTCTTGCTTCTTCCTTCTTCCTTCAGAAGGATACCATTTCCAACTAGATAAACTGCCATCTGTAGGCGTTTGAGTACACAATGCGTAAGCTTGTTTTTGGCCAGCAGTTTCTTCAAAAACGCTGAATTGACAAGCGGGCAAACTATTAAAAATATGTTCGCCACCATCGATGTGCCACAGGTTGAAGTCTCCACGGGGCGATCGACCAATGCACCCAGCACCGAAGCCACCCAAGGGCATTCCGTGCCAAGGGCCGTCGTCAAGATTGCTGGCGTAGCGGACTGTGTAAGGATTGTCCCAACCGAGGCCAATGGCGCGTTTCCAGGTGTGTGGAGGGATGTTTGGATTGGATGTGCGATCGTTCATGATTGATTTGTATGGGGAAAGGCGATCGGTGGAATTCCGGCAGAGCTTTAATAGTATATATTGATCGGGGCAGAATATCACCATCATGCAATTTTCAACATATTACCTTAATATTAAATTAGTTTCGGAGAACAAACCATGAAACGCGATGATGTACTAGCAATTGTAGCCGCACACCGAGAACAGTTGCAGAAAATGGGAGTAAAATCTCTTAACTTGTTTGGTTCAGTAGCACGAGATGAAGCTCGCTTAGATAGTGATGTAGACTTTTTAGTTGAATTCAATCAACCTGTAGGACTCTTTGAATTTATCGAAGTGCGGCTTTATTTGCAGGATATTTTGGGATGTTCAGTCGATTTGGGAACTCTGAAAGCTTTAAAACAACATTTGCGAGAACCTGTACTTAAGGATGTCATCCATGCCTTCTAGAAATTGGCGACTTCGCCTTCAAGATATTTTGCAATCTATTGATGAAATTCAACAACGGACAGCAGGTATGGACTTTGAGAGTTTCATCTTCACCTAGGCGAAATTGTTGCTGGATATAATCTTGGTCAATCAGTTGACAAACTGTGATAGTAGGTTGTTTGGGTTTACCGATAAAAGCCACGCCTCCCAATCCACGATAATCAACTATCCAATATTCAGGAATTCCTAAAAGAGCATATTCTTCAACTTTTCGGGCGTAATCCGTTTCCCAATTAGTGCTGACGACTTCTACCACTAACTTAATCGATCGCCCCTGGGTAATTACAGGTTCTCTTTCCCAGAGAGGTTCGCTGACAAGGGCAGTTTCATCTAATACGACTATATCGGGACGGCGCGCGGTAGCTGCGTCGGAAAATGGACGGATCAAACAAGTGCGGGGAATGAACCAGGGTAGTTTTTCGGCTGCGATAACTATGCCGATTTGAGTTGCTAGTTTACCGCCGACGGTTTCGTGGGGGCCTGTGGGTTCCATCTCAACTAATTCTCCGTCAGCGAGCTCGTAGCGGAAGTTGTCAGAATAGCGATCGAGGAATGTTTCAAAAGTTAGGAATTTTTCTGTAGTGTAAATCATTAGAAATCAATACTTTTTTGCTTGATTTTAATTACGATAGTTTAGCATTCTTCTCAAATAAAACTAACCCGGAGATCCCCCCTAGCCCCCCTTAATAAGGGGGGGACAAGATTCCGATCAAAGTCAACCCCTACTCCCCTTTTTTCCCCCCTTGGGGGGGGTAGGGGGGGGTGGGGGATTTAGGGGGATCTAGACTTCGATAAAAACGAGAGAGACAGAGGGTTTCAGTTTTAAGTTGACATGAATGTTGAAAATCTTATTCTATCAACTAACCAAATCCCAAATCAGTTCCTTTTCCCGCGTGAACCAAAGCCAACTTTTCGTAACGCCTAGCGTGCTCGATTAATTCCGCGGCTTCTTCCTGGGAAACATCCCGCAATCGCTTCGCAGGTACTCCCGTAACTAGGGTGTAAGGGGGTACATCCTTGGTGACAACCGCACCGGCACCGACGATCGATCCTGTGCCTACCCTGACTCCATCGAGGACGATCGCCCCAATCCCGATCAAACAACCCCGTTCAATGTAAGCTGAGTGAATCACATTCGCTCCACATCCCCTCGCACCACCGCCCCGTACCAGATACTCGCCCCCGCCGCCACTTCTACCCTACCGATGACAACAGCACCTGGGGCGACAAAAGCAGCTTTGGAGATATCGGGAGTAGGCCAATAGGAAGGAAGTGTAGTCACGGATTCCTTGGGATTGCTAATCGAAAAAATGGGTTGACCTTAACCAATGGTCAATAGGAGATATAATACAATTATTTGGGACTTTTGCAGAGAAAATATTTTGGGACGCACTACATGATCGAAGTAGCCTTGCAATACCCGATGTTTGGCCCGGAGATTCAGTGTCCCCACTGTCGCCAAACAATTCCGGCTCTAACCCTCACGGATACCTATTTATGTCCGCGTCACGGGGCTTTTGAGGCCGATCCAAAAACGGGAGATTTAGTTCACCTTCAGTCTGGGCGACACTGGCGCCACTGGGAAAATGAATGGTATCGTCAGCACACTCACCCCGATGGAATTCGGTTTGAAATTCACGAAGCGCTCGATCGACTATATACTCAAGGCTATCGAGCAACTCGCATCATCATTGCCCAACGCTATCGGGAATTAATCAGCGTTTATTTAGAACGTACCACATCTTCGCGGGGTGAATCGGAATCGCCGATGCCGAAGCTTTACGGTTTACCTGTGGATTTTAGCCCCCAATCCCAGGAGGAACCTTGCTGGGAAGTGATTAATTTTGATTTGGAAAAAGAGCCTGGAGTCCCGATTCGATATCCCTATTTTCGGTTGTTTGAATAGTTATTAGTCATTAGTCATTAGTCATTAGTCATTTGTCATTTGTCATTAGTCATTAGTCCGTAGTCATTAGTCCGTAGTCATTAGTCCGTAGTCATTAGTCCGTAGTCATTAGTCATTAGTCATTAGTCCGTAGTCATTAGTCCGTAGTCATTAGTCATTAGTCATTAGTCCGTAGTCATTAGTCCGTAGTCATTAGTCATTAGTCATTAGTCATTAGTTGGTTGTTCTAATAACCAATAACCAATTCCCGATGCCCGATGCCCGATGCCCGATGCCCGATGCCCAATGCCCAATGCCCAATGCCCGATGCCCGATGCCCGATGCCCAATGCCCAATGCCCAATGCCCAATGCCCCATTCCCAATTCCCCAATCTAAAATCTAAAATCTAAAATCTAAAATCGAATGCACCACGCCTCGATTCGTACTGCTAATATTCACCGGGCGATCGCCTTTTACGAACAGTTGGGATTTACTGTGAGCGATCGCTTTACCACAGGTTACACCCTAGCCTGTTGGATGGAAGGCCTCAACGGACGCATTGAACTGATTCAAATCCCGGAACCAAAACCCGCACCTGATGCTTTTGGAGACGAGCATTATGTTGGATATTATCATCTATCCTTTGATTTAACTGAGGTGACAACTGACTTGCCTACTTGGTTAGAGTCTCTCAAACAACGGTTTGAGCAAGCAGCTTCTGAGGAACCAAGCCAGTTTAAGCCGCTGAAAGTTTTATTAGAACCGACTCAACAGGCGATCGGCGATCGTGTTTACGAAGTAGCTTTTATTGCCGATACAGATGGTTTACCTTTAGAGTTTATTTGGCATCTGAATAACTGATGCAATTCCAGATCGTGCAACAGTAGCCTCTTCACTAAAATAAAACCCGCCGAGGCGGGTTTTATCTTAAAGTTAATTGTTAAGTGCCAATTTCATCTACTTCTGAGGAACAAGAACTTCATTAGCAGCAACTGGACGAGTTGACGCAGCGGTAGTTTTCAAAAGTGCGATCGCCTGGGCGTAACAAGGATCGTCCTTAGTCGCAACCAAAGTCGGTTTGTTAGCTAATTTCAGCTTTTGTGCATCGGTGACTTCGACTTTGACATCGGGAGTAACGCCCTTGTGACTAATATCAGTACCGTTGGGAGTATAGTAGTGAGCGATCGTCACCGCCAATCCCGAACCATCAGACAAAGAATGCACCGATTGTACTAAAGCTTTGCCAAAAGTTTGACCACCCATCACCGTCGCGCGTTTATTGTCCTTGAGAGCACCAGCCAAAATCTCGCTGGCGCTGGCAGAATTGTCATCTACAAGGACTACCAAAGGCTTATCAGTCAGGGCAGTCCGATTTGCCTTCATTTCCTGAGAATCACCGGCTCGATCGACTGTACGGACGATCGCCCCGGTATCCATCCACATCCTGGCAATATCAATGCTCACACGTAGCAAACCCCCTGGATTCCCACGCAAATCCAACACAAAAGCATCAGCTTTCTGATCCGAGAGCTTTTTAATTGCCACTTGCATTTGTTCTCCGGCGTGGGAGCTAAACTCTTGCAAACGGATATAACCGACTTTCTTACCTCCTTCATTCTTGAGGCTGTAGCGAACTGCCGCTACCTCAATTCTGGCCCTAGTCAGGGTAATATCAAACTCACTTTTCCCAGGCCGAGCAATCCGCAACGTGACTTTAGTACCTTCAGCGCCCCGAATTATTTGAGCAGCATCAGAGACAGTCATGCCTGTGGTAGGTTTACCATCAATCACCAAAATGCGATCGCCCGCTTGAATCCCAGCCTTAATGGCCGGGGAATTTTCCATGGGCTCAACCACAGTAATCACCTTAGTTTTCTCGTCCGCCTCCAGCCTCATCCCTACCCCTGTCAGTTCCCCAGAGGTTTGATTAGTCAAGGCTTCGTACTGCTTCGGGTCCATGAAGCGGGTGTAGGGGTCGTTTAACTTCTCTAACGCCTTGCGGAGAGAAGTATAGGCTGCTTCGCGAGAGGTATAATTTTTGCCGAGCAAATCTTGGCGGGTGACTTGCCAGTCAGTCTTGTTAAAGCTGCCATCGACATACTCTCGGTTCACGATTTGCCATGCTTCATCTAAAACAGCTTTAGGGCTATCTTGAAGCTCAGCACGGACGGATTGACTAATGCCGGGTACAAGCAAAGATATGGAAGCGGTTGCGGCCAGAGCCCCACTGAACAGGGCTGCCTGTAATTTAGAAAAGCGTCTGCGGGCTACATTCATTGAATTTCGCTCAATTCTATTTTAGATTTTAGATGGAAGATTTTCGATTGCTAAAAAATCTCAAATCAGTGTAAATAAACTTTGTTGCGGAGGCTATGGCATCCTTTTGAACATTTTAACTAGCTTTTTCACCGATCGCCAACCAATCACCAATCTATTTTACTGAATTTTACGCTGACCGACTAATCCTTTAAACTTAATTAATATCCTAAATTTCCAAGTGCCGTGCAAGCTAAAGTCGAACAATTTTCTCAAAAGTGGTTGAGTCTGCTCCTCTGTGGAGTTATTGCTACAGCAGCCGCTTGCGGGGTCATTACCATGCAGTCCCAAGACCAATTCGGCGGAATTTCTGCTAGGGAAACTGAGGGGGGAAAGCCCTTACCGACCATTTATGCCGCTACTTTCAAGCAATCCGAACAGCAAGAAGTCCTGCGACTGAAAATTCTCAAAGCCATCCCCAGTTTTGGATTTGACAATTTAATTGCAGATTGGACATTTCTGAAATTTTTGCAATATTTTGGCGATGACGAAGCCAGAGACATCACAGGTTACAGCCTTAGTCAAGATTATTTTGACATCATCACTAGACGAGACCCCAGGCGAGTGGAAATTTACCCATTTCTGTCAGTTGCTGTTTCTTTTTACCAAGCAAAACCAGAAATTGCCGTCGAGTTAATGGAACGTGGCACTAATGCCCTGTCGCCACAAATTGACCCCCAAGCGTGGACGGTGTGGCGAAATAAAGGACTTGACGAATTGCTGCTGCTGGGTGATATTCCTGAGTCTATTCGATCGCACGAAATGGCTGCTGACTGGGTAGAAAAAACACCCGAAGGTCAGAAATTAGCACCGATATTTCGTGCTACTGCTGAATATTTGCGTCGAGACCCCGATAGCATCCAGGTGCGGTTTATGTCTTGGAGTTCAGTTTATGGTCAAACAAAAGACAAATTTGTGCGCCAAAGGGCGAAACAAGCTCTTGTCAAATTGGGAGCTCAGGTACGAAAGGATAAAAATGGAAAAGAGAGTTTTATTTTACCACCGAGAAAGTAGTTGAATCTTGGGGATTGACTCTTAAATGTATTGGTAATTATCCCATTTAAAATCTCAAATCAGCTTGGGTTAGTTCGCGCCACTCACCGGGATTGAGGCCTTCTAGACGCAAATGTCCGATCGCACTTCTGACTAACCGCAAAGTCGGGAAGCCTACTGCTGCGGTCATCCTGCGGACTTGTCGATTGCGGCCTTCTGTCAGGGTCATTTCCAGCCATGCTGTGGGTATATGCTTGCGAAATCGAATCGGCGGTTCCCGTGGTGGTAAAAGGGGTGCCGCTGACAATAATTGCACTTTTGCCGATCGAGTCCGATAATCTTGAATAGTGACACCAGTTTGCAAAGTAGCGATCGCACCAGCATCAGGAATCCCTTCCACTTGTACGCAGTAAGTACGGGGATGGGCAAATTTCGGATCACTAAGTCGATGCTGCATTTGTCCATCATCGGTTAGCAGCAAAAGTCCTTCACTATCGCGATCGAGCCTTCCCACCGCATAAACGTCAGGAATCGGAATATAATCTTTCAGAGTTCTGCGTTTAACTTCCCCTGAATTATCAGTGAATTGAGTCAAAACATCGTAAGGCTTGTAAAATAGAATATAACGATAAGGCATGACAAATTAAAAAATAAAAATGTACGGTCAACTGTCAACTGTCAACTGTCAACTGTCAACTGTCAACTGTCAACTGTCAACTGTCAACTGTCAATTGCTATACCATGCCCGAATCCACACACCGAGTTTGCATCGTCCTAGGAACCCGCCCAGAAGCAATTAAACTAGCCCCAGTAATTCAACAATTCAAAAATTCCCCATCCTTTGACACCCAAGTAATATTAACAGGCCAACATCGAGAAATGGTCGAGCAAGTCATGGGACTGTTCCATCTAAAAGCCGATCGAGATTTAGCAATAATGCAACACCAGCAAACCTTGACAGACATTACTTGCCGCAGTCTGCAAGGTTTAGAAGCATTGTTTCAAGAACTAAAACCAAAAATTGTCCTAGTACAAGGAGACACAACCACAGCTTTTGCCGCTGCTTTAGCTGCATTTTACCAAAAAATACCTCTAGGTCACGTAGAAGCCGGATTACGAACAGACGACCTGTTCAATCCTTACCCAGAAGAGGCTAACCGCCGGTTGATATCTCAGCTCACACGGCTGCATTTTGCCCCAACAGCCCTAGCTGCGGAAAATTTGGTGCGATCGGGCGTTTTGGGACAAATTCACCGTACAGGCAACACAGTGATTGATGCTTTGCTGGGAGTAGCCAAACGCGAACCAGAATGTAATATTCCCAACTTAGAATGGAGCAAATATCGCACTATTTTAGCCACAGTTCACCGTCGCGAAAATTGGGGAGAACCATTACAAGGAATTGCCCAGGCATTTCTCAAAATTTTAGCGCAATTTCCCGACACAGCCTTGTTATTACCACTGCACAAAAATCCCACAGTTAGAGAACCTTTACAAGCTATTTTGGGCAACCATCCCAGAGTCTTTTTAACTGAACCTTTAGATTACGCAGAATTAGTAGGAGCGATTCAAAGATCCTATTTAATCCTCACAGATTCTGGTGGCTTACAAGAAGAAGCACCCAGTTTAGGGAAGCCTGTTGTAGTATTAAGAGAAACCACAGAAAGACCAGAAGCAATTGCCGCCGGCACTGCTAAACTCGTCGGTACAGATGCCGATTTAATAGCAGACTCCGCCGCCGAATTACTGAGCAATGCCGATGCTTACAACGCAATGGCAATGGCAATCAATCCTTTTGGAGACGGTTTGGCAGCGGCACGGATTTTGAAAATTGTTAAGGAGTATTTGAGTTAGAGCAACCGCCAAGCCTGTTAAGGTGCTCGGTCAACTTTCAACTATCACGTTAAATTCTATCAAATCCTTTCTTCAACTGAATAATTCAGATTTCTATTCTCTCCCTCTGTGTCCTCTGTGTTCTCTGCGGTTAAATCACCTGACGATGTGCTATGGAAACCGAGTTGAAATCCCAGCCGGCATCCTTCGTCTATTTTAAGGAGCAGGAACTTGGGGCTGAAAGTTGCGAGTACCTTTATAGCCGGATAAGATAGCAAGTTTTTCCAATGATTGCATTCCTGTATAATATTTACCCCCAATTTCCCAGGTGGGATAAGCTTTGATATTGGCGGCTTTGCATAAATCTGGCTGAGCATCTTTTCCTCTGGGATCGCACTCAATGTAAGTAATTGCTGTCAATGCTTCTTTGCCAAAAAGTTCTTGTTGTTTGTGACAATAAGGACACCAGTAAGCACCGTACATTCTGGCTCTAATGGTCTGCAAATGGGTTGCTAAAGCTACTTGATCCGGCAGGGATTCGCTACTAATAGGGGGTGCTGTCTGTGGGATTACTGGTAATGTGGAAGGGGGAGGAGGTGGGGGGGTTTGTGCTAACTTTTGAGTGGATTTGTTGCGGAAACTGAACTGTGCAATTCCTCCCTCTGCTTGGGCTGTGACTAAAATCCCGAAAGTGAGGATAACACCGATCGCACATAAGTTGATTTTGCTGAGTCTCATCTTGAATTTCCTGTGGAATTTGCTAGGATTTTACCAGTTTGAGCGATCGATCACCGAGTAAAATTAGGACGTAAGGTGGTGATGCTGTACCCATAACTGTCTACTTTATTGGCGGCTAAGGCATAATATCAAATCCGGTAACATCGTCCTGTATTCATCTCTCTTATCTCCCTCTGTGTTCTCTGCGTTCTAGTAAGGTTAAATCACCTGACGATGCAGCCGGAAACGATATAACTCAACAGTCACAATGAGTATACAAACAAAGTCCGACAGGGAATTAATTCCCTGTCGGACTTTCTCAAAACCGGGTTTCTTCGCTACTTTTTCCAATTTGGATTGACCGATCATCCTTATATAATGCAGCGCCAATCCTTGAGGTTATTGTTAGATAAAGAAATTGGTAACGGGAATATTGCCCAGAGGAGGTAACGTCCCGGTAGATCCAGTTAAGTTGATAACTAAATCGTTACTCGCCTGAAAACCAGCAGTACCATCATTAATCACAAGGTAAGTACCTGCGATCGAGGCCGTTGTAACCACAACTAAAGCAGCGCTATTAATTCCTAGAGCTTGGTTTCCGGCTAATGATCCATTAGCATCGGTAAACACTTGAGTTATGACATTTTGTAAGGTAGTAGCAGCGCTATTAGCAGCACGGCTAAAGCTACTGGGCGCACCCATAGCTGCTCCACCTTGAGTCAACAAGTCGATTTTATCACTGCCGATCGCCAAATCGGTAACGCGATCGCTCGCGGATACAGAGGATTGTCCAAACTGGAAGAGGAAGGTATCCGCACCCGTACCACCCGTTAGAGTATCTTGACCAGCCCCCCCATTGAGCGTATTATTGGGAGCGTTGCCTGCAATAGTGTTCGCTAAACCGTTGCCCGTGCCGTTAATCGCCGTAGCCCCAGTTAAGGTAAGGTTTTCCACTTCTGCCGGTAAGGTGTAGGTGACAGCAGATTGCACCAAGTCGGTTCCTTGAGCCGCAAGTTCAGTGACGACATCTCCGACGCTATCGACAACATAAATATCGTTCCCCAATCCACCTTTAAGTTGGTCGTTTCCGAGTCCTCCATCTAAACGATCGTTATCATTGCCACCATCCAGAGTGTCGTTTCCTGCACCCCCGTTAAGGGTGTCGTTGCCGGCTAACCCATTGATGATATCTGCATTGGCAGTTCCGGTTAAGTTATCAGCGCCAGCAGTGCCATTAATGGCCGCGGTTCCCTGAGTTTTGAAATTCCAGGTGCTATTTCCGGTAATACCAGCATAATTGTTGCCAGCAATATCTTTAATCGCACCGTTGGCAATTTCCACGTAGTAATCAGTACCTTGACCTAAATCTGCTGTGGGATTAATCGTGAGTTGAGTACCA
>RDXH01000208.1 GCA_004292745.1 Oscillatoriales cyanobacterium
GTCTACAATCAGTAGAGTTACGAAGTATTTTCGCATTTCGCGGGCGATCGTCCCGAAAATAGTCGATCGCACGATCGCCGGATCGAGAAAACGGTGAGCTTCCTCAATCGTAATCACTAACGGCTGCGGGCGATCGCACGGATTCTTACTCTGCAAAAACTTCTCAGCCTTCCGCACGTAAGATCCGTGAATGCGGCGAGTAATCACATTTGCTGCTAACATATAAGACAGCAAATCCGAGTGGGAACCAAACTCAATTACCACATTTTTGCCACTATCCAAACACTGCAAAACCTCACTCACATAATTTTTAGGACAGCGTTTACGAATGTATGTTAAACCATTCAATCTCTCCAACTTCCGCTGCAAAGCCATAATCGAAGACTTATTTCCCCGCTTCTCATCACAAAACATTGAAATATCTTCATTGCTCATTTCCAGCAACTTATTGATCCAACCAGCTCCCAACTCATTTCGCAAAATAATCGCATTTTCGATACTAGCTTCGGACAGATTCAACTCCCGCTGTACCAAAGAGATATCTTCCACTTCAATCTGATCGAAACTCAAATATAATTCTTGAGCATCGCGGACTCCCCGACGTTTTGTCGATTCTGGATCGAGGGTGTAAATCTGAATTTGACTCGGAAATAACTGTCGCAAACCTTTGACAGTGCTAAATTGTTTTCCTTCCGAAACCGCTTCCCAGCCGTATTCCGAGTGCATATCAAAAATCAAATTAACCGCAGCTTGCTTCCGAATAATTCCAGACAATAGCAAGCGCGCTAGAAAAGATTTGCCCGTTCCAGACTTGCCAAAAATTCCGTTACTGCGTTCGACAAATCTATCTAAGTCCAAGCATACAGGAACGTCCATGTCAATCGGTTTGCCGATCGCAAAATTGCGCCGATACGGATCATCTTCCCAGCCAAAAACTGCCCGAAAGTCAGTTTCTTTGGCATCAAACACCTGGGAAAAGTGGCTGGGAATGGTTTTAACGGGCAATAGTTCAATGTCAGCGCTGCTTTGTGGTTGTAGAGAAGCTAAGTTTTCGGTGCTGGATTTTTTACCGTTAGTTTTGCTGGAGTTCGGATTGAAAATTGCCTGCTGTTTTTCTCGTTCCGCAGTCAGCATCAACATCGGCGCTAGTTCAATTGTACCGTAGGTGCTGCTACCTGCGAGCACTGCGATCATAAAATCGTCGTTGGGGTTGGGAGGATTGGATAAAATGCGATCGCTGGATGTTCCGAGAGACACGTCGGTAAGCATACAGAAAAAGTGCGATCGGACCCCGCGCACTACTAAAAATTTCCCTACTCTCATATCTTCTACCGAAACGTCGGCGTGCAGTCGCACTTCCAATCCCTTGCTGAGGGAACCTTGAATAACAGAGCCTAAAGGTTTGTCAGTTGTCATTTTTTAGAAGGAAGTTCGGCAACGGATTTTGTAACGGATTTAACGGATGTCACGGATTTTAGTCAGAAGGAAGTTCGGCAACGAATTTTGTAACGGATTCAACGGATATCACGGATTTCAATAAGAAGGAAGTTCGGCAATGCCCAATGCCCAATGCCCAATGCCCGATGCCCAATTACTCTTCTGATTCCCATGGCATTTCAAAAAAACTCGAACTCAGCTCGACATCAGTCAAATCCGTTTCGCTCAAATGAGCATCAGTTAAAAATACTACCTTAAAATTTGCCCCTTTCAGGTTTGCCCCTTTTAGATTAGCACCTTTGAGATTAACTCGAAATAAATGAGCATCGCTCAAATCTACCTCAGTTAAATCCGCTCCTTCTAAATTTACCCTCACTAAATCTGCTTTTCTGAGGTCGGCTTCGTTCAACTTAGCGCCACTGAGATCGGCTTTTGTCAAGTCTACACCTCTTAAGTCGGCTCCGCTTAAATTAGCGAACAACAAAGTCGCGCCGGTTAAATCTGTCTCCCTCAAATCGGCATCGCTCAAATTAGCACCGCTGAGGTCAGCCCTAGTTAAGTCTACACCTCGGAGGTCTGCTGACCTCAAGTTTACTTGGTGCAAAATTGCGCCGCTTAAATCTGCTCCTCTCAAATCGGTTCCCTCCAAGTTGGCACCTTTGAGGTAAGCTTTTTTCAGGCTAGCTCTGCTGAGGTCTACATTTTTGAGGTTGACTGAACTTAAGTTAGTTCCGCTCAAATTAGCTCCGCTTAAATCCAATCCGTTCAAGTCTGCTCCCGTCAAATTTAAACCTTGTAGCGATACATTGGGAGCAATTAAATAAGCGCCGGCCATCCTGGGGTCAATACCTTCTGAAAACAATGTTTTGTTGCTATAAACAGCTTTTTCCAAAATCGCGCCATTCAAATTAGCTTCCCTCAAGTCTGCTCCGCTGAGGTTGGCTCCTGTTAAGTTGGCGCGCTCCAGTTTGGCTCCAAATAATATAGCTTGGCACAGGTTTGTCCGGCGCAAATCCGAGCCTTTTAAATCAACTCCAGTTAAATCTACCATCGACAGATTTAAGCCTGGGAGTGAAGCATTGGGAGCTAGTAAAAATGCTCCCATGGCACTGGGGTCAATATCGTAGGGAAATACTGTCCGATTGTTGTAGACAGCTTTGTCTAAAATTGTGTCGATCAACTGGGCACCGCGCAAATCTGCCCCACTGAGGTTGGCTCTGGTGAAGTTGGCTTCTTGGAGATTCGCTCCAACTAAATTGGCTTTAATTAAACTTGCTTGTTGGAGGTTGGCTCCCAACAGTTCAGCTCCTACTAGAGTAGCTTCTCTAAGCACCGCACCAGTCAAGTCGGCTTTGGTGAGGTTGGCTAAATTAAGAAATGATTCTGCTAAATCGGCCCCCCTGAGATTGGCAAGGGTGAGGTCGGCTTCTATTAGGTCTGCATACCTCAGAATAGCATCGCTGAGGTTGGTTTCTCTGAGGTCAGTTCCTCTGAGGTTTGCTCCTTTGAGTTCTGCACCGCTGAGGTTGATGCCTTTGAGGGCCTGTCCTCTGAGGTCGAGCCGATTGAGAAAGTCACCAACGTTCATTTCCATTAGCGATAAGTAGTCTGGTCTGCTGTTTTTTGATACCAGGAATATGCTGGCATCAACTAGCATTATTCTGGAACTTACACTTATTTTTGCTGGATTTGTGCCTAGATTCTCCCCTGGGTGGGAGGGGAGTTTCATTCTACATTCTCGGTTCAGGGAACAGGGGCAAAACTGTAAATTTTTTGAGGTTTGAGCCGATCGCAAATTCCGACTAATTCTGACCAAGGGAATGTCTCGCGATCGAGCTGGACTTGCAGGATTTTGAGCGGATCGGAACCGGAGGAAACCATGAATTCTAATGTTTGCAAGTCTTCCCAGGTGCTGATTTCGCTGAGAATTTGGGCGATCGCCTTGACATAAGGGTGACTTGGTTCTTTGTACCAGTCGGTGGTCGCGAGTCCAGCTTGGTCGAAGCCGAGGTGAAAGATTAAGGAACTTTCTCCAAACAGGGCTATCCCCACGGGGCGCGCTTCTTCTTGCAGCAATAAATCCCGACTTGCCGCCAAATGTCGCAGTTTTGCCAGGTGTTCGTACTTCCTAGCAATTCGAGATTGCAGTCCCGGAATTAAAACTTCTTCTCCTTCCTCCTTCTTCCCTCGAGGTGCCGCTAGCGTAGTCGAAGAGCCTTCTGCCTTCTTCCCTCTGCCTTCTTCCTTGGTTTCGTCCCACTGAATTGCCACTGTGACTAGATAAGTTTGCAAGAGCATATGACCTAGTTTTTCAGCTTTTGTTGCCAGATAGATAGAGTTATAATCTGTGGCTTCAATTAATAGGGGAAGGCGATCGACTACTTCTATGCCATAACCTTTCAAACCTGCTATTTTTCGTGGGTTATTGGTAATTAACCGGATTTTTTGAACTCCCAAGTCATTGAGCATTTGTGCTCCCACGCCGTAGTTCCGCAAGTCGGCGGGAAAACCCAAGCGCTCGTTGGCTTCTACAGTATCAAACCCAATATCTTGTAGCGAGTAAGCTTTGAGTTTATTGACCAGTCCAATGCCCCTACCTTCTTGGCGCAAGTAAACTATGATGCCAGAACCTGCATTTTCAATCATTTTCAGTGCGGCTTGCAGTTGCATTCGGCAGTCACAGCGCAGGGAACCCAAAGCATCGCCGGTCAGACATTCGGAATGCACCCGCACCATCACGGGTTTGTCTTTAAATTCTGCTGGATCGCCCTTGACAACGGCAACGTGTTCGGAGTTGTCTTGAGTGTCGCGGTAGGCGTAAATCATAAATTCGCCGAATTGAGTTGGCAATTTGGCGACGGTTTCGCGGCGGACAAATCGATCGTGCTTCAGTCGGTAGCTAATTAAATCAGCAATGCTGATGATTTTCAGGTTATGAGTTTTGGCATACTCGATTAATTCTGGCAACCTCGCCATGGAACCGTCGGGGTTTTGAATTTCGCAGATGACACCGCTGGGGTAGAGGCCTGCGAGTCTGGCGAGGTCAACGGAGGCTTCGGTGTGGCCGGCGCGTTTGAGGACGCCACCATCGATCGCCCGCAGGGGAAAAATATGACCGGGACGACGCAAATCTTGAGGTTTGGTGTCGGGGTGAATGGCTACTTGGATGGTGCGAGCTCTGTCTTCGGCGGAGATGCCGGTACTAACGCCGTTGACTGCATCGATGCTGACGGTAAATGCAGTTTGGTTGTTGTCGGTATTTTTGGTGACCATCAGGGGCAGTTCCAGGCGATCGAGTCGATCGCCCGTCAAGGCCAGACAAATCAAACCCCGTGCGTTCACTGCCATGAAATTGATATTATCTGGCGTGGCGAATTGGGCCGCACAAATGACGTCGCCTTCGTTTTCGCGGTTTTCGTCATCGACTACTACCAGGGCGCGACCTGCTTTGAGGTCTGCGAGAGCGCTGTCGATGGAGTCAAATTGAAAGGATTGAGTTGAGGTGTGGTTATTGGGCACTGAGAAGTTCAAACTATAAACAGTAATATTATGGAATCAGAATTTGACACTCCGGGTGCGTGAACGCACAGGGATTCTTTAATCTACGAGCCAACTTGCTTTGACAAGATTTATCCAATCAGAGTAGAGGTCGGTTCTCAAGAGAGCGTTGCTTGCATAAGCGTGCAAAGGTTCCGGTATGCCCTACCGTACCCAATCCCCGACTTAAGATATTTCTAGCTGCTTTGAAGTCTCTATCAAGCGTACAGCCACATTTACAAATGTGGGTGCGAGTGGATAGCGTTTTTTTCACAATTTCACCGCAGCTAGAGCATTCTTGGCTGGTATACTGCGGATTTACCGCAACAGTTACTCTCTCAAATACCTTTCCAAAGTATTCCAGCCAGAGGCGGAACTGATACCAAGAAGCGTCGTTAATCGACTTAGCTAGACAGTGATTTTTCACCAGATTTTTAATTCTCAAATCTTCGTAGGCTATCAAGTCGTTAGACTGAACTACGCACCGTGCTAACTTCACAGCATGGTCTTTACGTTGCCTACTTATTTTGAGCTGGCGTTTTCCTAAAATTTGCCTAGCTTTGCCTCTATTTTTTGAACCTTTTACTTTTCTAGATATTCGGCGCTGACACCGCTTCAGAACTTTTTCACCCGCTCTGAGGAACTTGGGATTTTCAACCATTACTCCCTTTGAATCGGTGTAATATTCCTTCAATCCCATGTCTAAACCGACAGTCTTTCCTGTGGGTTCAGTATTCTCTTTTCGCTCAGCGTCAATACAAAACTGAACGTATACTCCCGTAGCCTTTTTTACCAATCTCACCCGTTTGATTTGGCTAATTTGGTAGAAATGCAAGTCGCGAGTACCTTTCAATTTAACTTTCCCAATCCCTTTTTTGTCGGTAAAGGTTATAGACTTTCTATTTTCAGCGAGTTTCCATCCGCTAGTTTTATACTCGACAGAACGACAGTCTTTTTGAAACTGGGGATACCCTTTTTTGCCGGGAGTTTTCTTTTTACAGTTGTCGTAAAATCGATAGATGGCAGACCATGCCCTTTCGGCACTAGCTTGTCTGGCCATTGAGTTGAGTTCTGATGCAAACGGGAATTCATGAGCCAGTACGGCACAGTATTTCTGCAAGTCGTATTGCCCAATCTTTTGATTATCCATCCACAGCCGAATACAGCTATTTCGGACAAATTGCGCTGTACGAATTGCTTCATCTACCGCAGAGAACTGATCGGATTTCCCGTAGGCTTTAAACTCAAAAACTAGCATGGTTTTACCTCCTACCTTATACTAATCTATTTGATATAATATTTGATGTAGGTTTGCAAAACTTTATGAAGCAGTCCTCCAAAAACGGGGCTTTATAGCCAATTTTCCGGTAAACTTGCGATGGAAGCGTCACGATCAAATCAGGACTAAGCGAAAGATGAGCGGAAAACAGAAACCTTGTTGAATCGATAAACCTGAAACTATTGACTCGCCAAGGATGGAAATTGATGGGAGTAGAAGGACTTGAACCTTCGACCTTGAGATTAAGAGTCACCTGCTCTAACCAACTGAGCTATACTCCCGCATCTTTGTTAAGATAACATAGCTAGTTTATTTTGGCAATACTTTTTCAAATTTAGTGCGATCGCCCCGCAGAGAATTGCCCTATCTAGCTGTGGTTGAGAGTCTGATAGGGTGATGGGCATTAGGTTTGCGGAAGTGCGATCGGGCAAACACCTCATTGGAGCGCCAATCAGGAAATCCGTTTTTGCTCCAGAATATAAGGCAACAATTTAGCAATATTTCTCGCATCATCTATGCCTCGGTGATGAGTTCCTTCTAGCGGTAAACCCACAATTTGCAAAGCTTTCGCCATGCCAAGTCGTTTTTGCAAACCTTGTTTTTCCGAAAACAATTGTTTGAGATTGACATGAGGATAAGCAATGGGAAAAGGTACTTTGTGAAAGTTGCTGTCTTGTTGGAATTGTTTGCGATCGTAATCGCCCCAGGAACCAAACACGCCATTTGAGTAACCAGACAGCCATTTTTTCAGAAGAGCGATCGCCTCCGGGTAAGTCGGAGCTCGATCGACTTGTGCTTGAGAAATAGATGTTAGCGACTTGCAGAATTCAGTAAGAATGGGATGGCGAATCGGTTTAATAAAGCTTTGAAACTCATCAATAATACTTAAAGATTCTGGATGCACCATCACCGCTCCAATTTCGATGATTTCCATTTCCTCTCTTCTGAGATTTCCGCGATCGCAGCAAGTCGCTTCGAGGTCAAGCACCAGATAGTAATTATAATGTTGTAAATTCATCTAAATTTAACCTTAAATAATCTCTAGTGAATTTCAATGAGTTGTGAAACTCTCTTCTCTTTCCAATCTTCGCGTTCTTTGCGTCTTCGCGGTTCGTTTAAAACTCTTTTTAATCACGGATATAGTTATTATGTTGAATAACTAGCAAATCTAAACTGATTATAAACCAACCAATCCACCAGGGAGGTACTGCCCCTCCTATCCCCGCGTTATCAGCACGGAATCTCGCTTTTCGACTTCTGGTGGTTGGAAGGAAGATGAAGGAATCGAACCCTTACAGTCACCTGTACCCTGGTTTTCTTGCGCCAGTTGCCGGCCATTCAGCGGCATCTTCCGAGGGGTGTCTGACGGGACTTGAACCCGCTAATAACTAGCTTCACGGGCTAGAGTCTGGACCGCTTCGACTTCAGACACCGCAGTGGAATCAAGGAGAATTGAACTCCTAACCTCTTGCGTGCAAAGCAAGCGCTCTACCAATTGAGCTATGACCCCTTTTTTGGTGGATACTGGTCAGAGATGATACTAAACGGCAGTTTCATAGACTTTTCCTGACATTAAAGACATCAGGTCCAAAAAACACGGTGTTCTTGTCGCAATCGCTGTCTGTAATACCAATTTAATATGAAGCTGCATAGAATAAAGCTTCCAAAATGAAAGTGTAAGAAGATAGCGAACTGATTTGTTCAGGCGTAATTTGTTGCA
>RDXH01000022.1 GCA_004292745.1 Oscillatoriales cyanobacterium
TGCGCCCGTCCTAAATTGTATTCCTACGAGCACCTCTCATAGAGTGAAGTTTGCATGAATCAGTTTATTTTTGGCTGATTGACTAGAAGCTTACTGTTTTCCAAAAGCAAGTTCAAGAGTTTATTTATTTGATTTATATTTTATTTAAAAAAAAACTATAAACATAACTTATTTAAGTTGCGATCGCCCTATTGATTGAGTTAGGAAAGATTAATTTTTTATAAAAAATAGTCGCTACTTTTTCCTCGCACCAGTAAACAACTTTTTACCGGGTGCGTGACAGTCCGCAGTCGCAACTTGCGAATCAAATATTTCTCGCTGCCTGTGCACCCTACAATTACTATAGCAATCCTAAATCATTCATATAAATTTGTAGGGGTAGTGCCAAGAGTGCCTACCCCCTATCTACCCCCTATCTATCGGGGCAACCACGGGGGGATTGCCGCTACAATAATTATGGGAGATGTCTAATTGCTATCTACCGTTCTGGAAAAAGTTGACAAGACCGATTAGTTGGCTGATTAGCCCAATTTAAGCGAGAATTGCCAAACCGATCCATCCAACCTTCCAAATAAACCCGATTAGCCTTTTTTTCATCAGAATCCGATGTATTCATGGGATGAGGTGCTAAACCCAAAATAGTCGCCGTCGTCACGCAAAACATTGACTTTTGGAAACTCTGACAAATTTGCACCCGCACATCGTCTTCACCCCGACAGCTAGTGCGATAAACTTCGTGCAAATACTCCGGCAAATAGTGTCGCATATCTTGCATCAATTGAGTTGGCGGAATCCCTGCACCTCCTATAGGTAAAGGGTCAGCAAACAAAGCCCCGTAGGCAAATTCTTTTTGTTCTTCTGGGATTTGATGGGCTTGCGCGTTGTATGAAACTGTGCCGAAAAATGCAGTCCCTCGAAAGAAAACTGCCTCTACATAGGGAATCGCTACATCTGCTAAAAATGTCAAGTTAGCCGCTGCTGGAATGATATCATAGACTTGACCACTAATCTTAACGCTGTAGGTAATTGGTAGACTGGCGGCGGATACCAAACCGGCTTTGACAAAATCAACTACGTCAGCAATAGACTTAGTTTCTCCTCGATCGTAGGAATCAGATAAGTCTATAAATAAATCGCTCATTACCCGCCAAAACTGACCTAAACCGGTGTAATAAGCCAGCATCCGCACTTGTTCCGGCAAAAAGTTAGGAAATGCTTTGTGGAGTCCCTGCATGAAAATGTTGCCTTTCAATTTAGCTGCGATCGCCTTTTCGACCAAACTGTCAAACTCTGGCGAATCCAAATAACTGTCCAAACCGCCGCCACCGTGCCAAAGCATTGTTTTCATGCAATATTCGGCATACTCAAAATTTATGCGATCGTGCCACAAATAGCGCATTAACTTTGGCAGATTCACCTCTCCGTTGAAATATTTGAAAAACGGGAAAAGCACTAAAAACTGTTCTTCTGCAATATAATTTAGATTGCGAGAATAGGCATCGAGAACTATGGCATAACTTTTGAGAACACCAATAACTTCTACTACATTTTCATCTGATTCAGGGAGTAAAGCTTTGCCTGATTCTAGGAGTTCAATGTATGCGGCTAGGGGATGGGAAGATGGTTTTAATACGGTAGTTGTCATTTTGATTTAACCTTAAATGAAGGAAGGAAGCTTAATTTGACACCTATGGACACTCCAAGAGCCCATTGGTGTCAACAATCAGGTAAAACCGATAGTCCGACAGGGAATGAATTCCCTGTCTCAAAGCTAAAGTCCTCGCTATGAGGACTGAAGAAATGGGTAACAACTCATTAGTCCTCTTTTAGAGGACTTTCGCTATTAGACAGGGAATTCATTCCCTGGCGGGCTTTCGGCTTAAGTTGACACCAATGGACACGGCAGTGCCGTGTCCCTACGGCTAGGTCATATTTTATGGTAAGTTTTGAGCGATCGCATGAACTGGCGTTGGCACATTAGATACAATTGCGATCGCAGTTTTCTCACTCAATCCCAAAATCACTCCCGGCTGTACTCCCATAATCAGGATAATTAGTGCCAATATTAGAGAAGGAATGCGATCGCTCCACCGCACTTGTGGTAAACTAATCACCAAATCCGAAAGGCGGCCAAAAAAGGCACGGTTGACCATAATTAAAAAATAAACTGAAGTCAAACCTGTTCCAATCATGCACAGCAAAGTTTGCACCGGAAACACTTGCAAACTACCCCGAAATACAAAAAATTCAGCAATAAATCCAGCCAAACCCGGAATACCCGCACTCGCCATTACACCAAGGATCATTAAACTACCAATCATCGGCAAACCTCGATCGGGATTAAACAAACCCCGCAGCACATCTAAATTGCGACTACCTGATTTTCGGTAAACAACACCGACGGTTAAAAACAGTAGCGCCGAAATTAAGCCGTGGCTTACCATTTGTAAAACAGTACCCAACATACTCACCGGAGTAGCCGCAGCGCTAGCCAACAGAATGTAGCCCATGTGAGCGATCGAACTATAAGCTACCATTTTCTTCATATCTTTTTGGGCGATCGCGCAACTAGCCCCATAAAGCACGCTGACAACAGCCCAACTCGCCAGCCAAGGCGCAGCAACCGCCCACGCATCAGGAAACAAACCCAAGCCAAATCGCAGCATCCCGTAGGTTCCTAACTTCAAAAGCACCCCAGCCAGCAACACCGAAACCGGAGTCGAAGCTTCTACGTGAGCATCAGGAAGCCAAGTATGAAAAGGCACTAAAGGAATCTTGATTCCAAAAGCCAACAACACCCCAGCCAGCAACACAATTTGCCTGACTAAAGGCAAAGGCGAACCACCTTGCAAATGCGATGCACCAATAGCACCAACAATGTCGAAACTAGAAGCACCACTCAGCCAAACAGTTCCCAAAAAAGAAGCCAGCAAAACAATTCCCGCAAACGCAGTATAGATTAAAAACTTAGTCGCAGCATAGCCCCGACGTTCGCCGCCCCAAATTGCAATTAACAGGTAAAGCGGTATCAGTTCTACCTCAAAAAACAAGAAAAATAGCAGCAAATTTTGAGCCAAAAAAGCCCCTGCCACGCCACCAGTAATTAACAGTATCAAAGAATAATAAAGTCTTGGCCTGCGAATAGACTCATCTGTACTGTAAATAGCCACTCCTGTCAACAGAGCATTTAAAATCACCAAAGGCAGAGACAAACCATCAACACCAAGATTGTAGTTCAATCCCAAAACATCTATCCAAGGAATAAATTCTGCAAACTGCAACTCACCGGTACTCGTATCAAACTGAGTAGCCAAAACCACCGATAAAATAAAAGTTATACCTGCAATGGCGATCGCAGATCTCCGAACAATTTTAGAGCTTACCGAACCAGGCAAAAAGCCAATTAGAGCCGCCCCCAAGATTGGTATCCAGATTAAAGCACTGAGCATCTATTAAAACTTTCCTTTACTACAGATTTTTAAACTATATTTAAGATTAGCGCAAAGCCAGAAATTATAAAAGCGATCGGCTGATTTTTTTACATAGGTTCAAATATCAATAAATTCATCTGCGTTCATCACTATTCATCTGCCTGCATCTGCGGTGAAAAGTTGTCTTGAGAGAAGGCGAAATTATTTCACTTCCCGAACTTTTATACCAATTTAATGGGTCGTTGCACATATCTCGATCCCCCTAAATCCCAGGGCTGTTTCATTCTCTTGTAGGGGCGGTGCCAAGAGTGCCCGCCCAGAGGTCTGAAACACATACAAAATCGTGGACGAAGAGGGTAGGCACAGGGGCACTACCCCTACAAAATGATGATTTGTCTGAGAATGAAACAGCCCTGCCCTAAATCCCCCTTAGAAAGGGGGACTTTGAGCAGAATCTTGTCCCCCCCTTTTTAAGGGGGGCTAGGGGGGATCGAATTCTATGCAGCCTCATAAAAAATTGGTATTACCCGGTTCGCAAGTTCCGGTTGCCGAATTGTGACCGATCTAATTTGAATAACATCCGAGAAAAGAGCAGACAAACCCCGAATAAAAACATCTGCGTTCATCTGTGTTCATCTGCCCTCATCTGCGGTGAAAAATTCAATAAAATTAGATCCAAAGCAGACAAACCCATCATAAATTCATCGGCCGACCTCCGAGGTTTAAAACAACCAAACTATCAAAGCCAGCAATACAGCCACCCCCCCAGCAATAGTCAACACATAAAACTGGGACTGACCACTGCCACTATACTTCAAACCTTCACCGCTCAAAATTGTAGCAAAACCAAACAAATTCACCACGCCATCCACCACATACCTGTCAGTCCAAGCACTCATCTTAGAAATAGAATCAACTGCCCAAACCACAGTCAAACGGTAAACGCGATCGATATAAAAATCGTAAGCCAACAAATCCTGCAAAACCGGAATCGGTAATCGTACAGGCCTGGGTATCACCCCATACCAATAGATAGCCACCCCGATCGCACAACCAATAAACCCAGATAACATCAACAACGGTGTATCCAAAGTTTTCAACAGCAAATTTAAACTATCAAAATCTCCAGTCTCAGCCCAAGGTCCACTCCAACTAATTAATAATTGCCACCGCTGCAACATCCAAGGCACTAATAGTCCCGTAACAGTCAAAATTACCATGGGCACAGCCATTAGCCATCCCACTTCAGGAGCTCGGCGAGTTTTTGGCTGCGGTTTTCCGACAAACACCAAACCAAATACGCGAGTTAAATTGAGCGCCGTCAAACAATTAACTAACAGCAGCAAAACTACCAACCATAAAGGTACTGTCCAAAAACCATTCAGCCAGCGTCGCATTGCCCAAAAATTCCCTAATGGCAACAGTGCTACCATCCCCGCAGAGCCTACTAAAAAAGCCGTAGTCGTGGCTGGCATTCTCGACCATAAGCCGCCCATTTCTGTTAAATTTTGAGTGTTGGTGGTCGAAATAATCGACCCAGCGCTCATGAATAATAGTGCCTTGGAAATCGAGTGTGCAAACAGTAACAGCAAAGCAATGTCAACTTGATTTAACCCCACTGCGATAAACACCAAACCTAAAGAAGCGCTCGTGGAATGGGAGAATGTTCTTTTTAGGTCGATTTGGGCGATCGCCACCAAAGAAGCCCCAACAGCAGTCACCGTACCCAAAGCCACCAACACCCCACCAGTCAGGGGCGAAAGTGCCAAAACAGGCTGAAGTTTAATCAAAACATAAGCCCCAGCACCCACAACCACCGTATTCCGCATAATTGAGGCCGGGTTCGGCCCTTCCATCGCCTCATCCAACCACAAATGGAATGGAAATTGAGCGCACTTAGCCGTAGGTGCGGCAATTAAAGCAAAACCTAAAAGATTCGCAACTAAAGGAGATAAAGTTGCTGTTTCCGCCCATGTTTCTAAATCGGAAAAATTCAAACTTCCTGCTAAAGTAGAAAGCGTTACTACTCCCATCAGCAGTGGCACATCTCCGACTCGCTTGGTTAAAAAAGCATCACGAGCGGCAGTCACTACTAGGGGTTGAGCGTACCAAAAGCCTACTAACAAATAAGTTGAAAGTGTCAGCATTTCCAACAAAGCGTAAGTTAGAAGCAGCGAATCGCTAATTGCAATACCACTAATTGCCGCTTCAAAAAAACCGAGCAACCCGAAAAATCGAGCCATCGCCCAGTCTTTTTCCATGTAGCCCAAAGCATAAATTTGTGCTAGCAAACTCAGAAATGCCACTAATTCCATTGCGCCCGCACTCACGGTGGAGATTTCGATGGCGAAAGATAGGTTTAAGTCTGTTGCTTGTACCCAGTCTAGGAGCAATTGTTGAGGTGGTTGATTCCAAGTTTCTCGGAAAATAACTGACCCGTGGATAAAAGCCAACACAGTCATCAACAAATTGAAATAAGCCGCTGGTCTCGGTCCTGTTTTGCGAATAGTTCCCGTAGACCAAGGCAAAGTTAAAATAGCGCCTATTAAGCCATATAAAGGTACCCACCAACAGGTTTGGAGGAGCAATGGATTCATGAATTTATCCTGATAAATTTGGATGTTACTGCTGTCTTTATGAAAAAAATATCCGAGAGCGATCGCACCCTGGAATTTTGGCTAAACGTGATTGTATACTTTTGGCAAAATTTTTTGCACTAATGTTAACTATACATTAAAGCACTCAAACTGAGAATTCTATCAGTGAAAAATTAGTTTTTACCGCACAAGCGAACTCTACTTGACAAGTATTTTTACTTAGCGGACTCTCCAATTCCCACCTGCATCTACTCCTGACTATGTTAAGTTTATTAAAAAAATATTAAATCATTTTAAGGATCATAAAATATTTTAATTTTTGTTATTAAACATTATGATGTTGGTTTATATTGTCAAGGTACACAGCTTAGCCTATTCTTAGAGGATAGGAAGCTTTAAACCGTTTTTCTAAATAATCTGGGCTCCCCCGTCCAATTTTTAAAATTGGTCAAAGATTTGTAACGGTAATTCCACTAACTCTCGCTTAGGAGATTCAAAAATGTCAATTGCCGTGGGAATGATTGAGACAAAAGGTTTTCCCGCTGTTGTGGAAGCTGCCGACGCTATGGTCAAAGCTGCTCGTGTCACCCTCGTGGGCTATGAAAAAATCGGCAGCGCCCGCGTCACAGTAATTGTGCGTGGTAACGTGTCGGAAGTCCAAGCCTCAGTAGCAGCAGGAGTGGAATCCGTCAAACGGGTCAACGGCGGAGAAGTTGTCTCTACCCACATCATCGCCCGTCCCCACGAAAACCTAGAATATGTTTTGCCGATTCGCTATACCGAAGCAGTCGAACAGTTCCGTGGCGACTAAGTTCTCACCGCACAGAAACTTAGTTCAGTGAAAAATTAGTGCAACCGTCAAAAAAACATCGTTTAGTTCCCCCAATATTAAATCAGGAGTAGAAACAATGGCAATTGCAGTTGGCATGATTGAAACTTTAGGCTTCCCGGCAGTTGTAGAAGCAGCCGACGCGATGGTCAAAGCAGCCCGCGTTACCCTAGTAGGGTACGAAAAAATCGGCAGCGCACGGGTTACAGTCATCGTCAGAGGAGATGTCTCGGAAGTACAAGCTTCAGTGGCCGCTGGAGTAGAATCCGTCAAGCGTGTTAACGGCGGACAAGTTATGTCCACCCACATCATTGCCCGCCCTCACGAAAACTTGGAGTATGTACTACCCATTCGCTACACCGAAGCTGTGGAACAATTCCGCGAAGGCGTGAGTGGCATTCGCCCACTCAATAGATCTTAAGACAGGCGATCGTTCATTGAGCTTTTGGTAATTAAAAATTAAAAATGAAAAATTTAAAATCCTGAGAGATTTTGATTTAGTATTTTTAATTTTTAATTGAGGAGGAGATGGAAGATTGGTTATTAGTCATTAGTTATTAGTCATTAGTCATTGGTCATTGGTCATTAGTCATTAGTCACTAGACAAATAACTCTAAACAAATGACAACCGACTGAGACAAGCTGATTAAAAAAAAGACGAATGACTATAAAAATGACAATTACCAATTACCAATTACCAATTACCAGCTACCTGTCACCTAAAATGCAAATGGCAAAAGTTCTCGGCACAGTTGTCAGTACCCAAAAAGAGCCTAGTCTTAGAGGATCGAAATTTCTGCTGCTGCAATTCATCAATGAAGAAGGTTCGCCAGTTCCCGGATATGAAGTAGCCGCTGACTGTGTGGGCGCTGGTATCGATGAATGGGTTTTAGTAACTAGGGGAAGCGCAGCCCGGATTGCACCTGAGAGCGAAAACCGTCCGATCGATGCTTTGGTAGTAGGTATTATAGATACTGTCAATGTAGAAAACCGCCTCATTTACAGTAAAAAAGACGACCCGTACCGCTAGTTGACAGTTGACAGTTGGCAGTTGACAGTTGACAGTTGGCAGTTGACAGTTGACAGTTGACAGTTGACAGTTGACAGTTGACAGTTGGCAGTTGGCAGTTGACAGTTGACAGTTGGCAGTTGACAGTTGACAGTTGGCAGTTGGCAGTTGGCAGTTGACAGTTGACAGTTGACAGTTGGCAGTTGACAGTTGGCAGTTGACAGTTGGCAGTTGACAGTTGACAGTGAACGGTGAACAGTGAACAGCTAACAGTTAACAGTTAACAGTTAACAGTGAACAGCTAACAGCTAACATTTTTTTTTTCAGTTCAGGAGAACTTAACTTATGGCAGCCCGCAGTGTTGCGGCTCCCCCGACGCCTTGGTCGAAAAACTTGGCAGAGCCCAAAATTCACGAAACCGCCTATGTACATTCCTTTTCTAACATTATTGGGGATGTGCGTGTCGGTTCTAAAGTGCTGATTGCCCCAGGAACATCTATCCGCGCCGATGAAGGTACTCCTTTCCATATCGGAAATAGTACCAACATTCAAGACGGAGTGGTAATTCATGGTTTAGAACAAGGCAGAGTCACAGGAGACGATGGCAACTCTTATTCCGTTTGGGTAGGGGAAAATACTTCCCTCACTCACATGAGTTTAATTCATGGCCCGGCCTATGTAGGTGACAACTGCTTTATCGGCTTTCGCTCTACGGTGTTCAATGCCAGGGTAGGAAACGGTTGCATTGTAATGATGCACGTTCTAATTCAAGATGTAGAGATTCCAGCAGGAAAGTATATACCTTCAGGAGCTGTCATCACCAATCAGCAGCAAGCCGATCGCTTGCCAGATGTTCAAGATTCAGACGTTAAATTTGCTACCCACGTCATCGGAGTTAACGACGCTCTGAGAACTGGTTATCGCTGTGCCGACAACATCGCTTGTCTGGCACCTATTCGCAATGAACTTTCTAAAAATTCGGACATGACTCCAATCACTTATTCTACCCATGGGACCACTCAATTGAGCAATTCGCTAGTCGATAGCGTCCGCAACCTGCTAGCTCAAGGATACAGCGTCGGAGCAGAACACGCTGATGCTCGTCGCTTCCGCACCGGTTCTTGGCGTAGTTGCGGACCCATCTCCTCCACCCGCGAATCTGAAGTAATCAATGCTTTGTCGGCTTGCATGAGCGAACACCAAGGGGAATACGTCCGCTTGATCGGCATTGATACCAAAGCCAAGCGCCGCGTACTTGAGGAAATTGTCCAAAGACCCGGTGACAATGGCTCTAACGGTTCTAATGGCGCGACAACTAGCCAATCTAATGGCAAAGTTGGTCAAGCTGCTCACCAGAATGGCGCTGCTGCGTCCAATGGTCAATTGAGTGGGGATTTGGCTGGGACTATTCGCAGCTTGCTAGCTCAAGGCTACAAGGTGGGGACTGAACACGCTGATGCTCGTCGCTTCCGCACCAGTTCTTGGCAAAGTGGGGCTTCTGTGCAAGCACGGAACGAATCTGAGGCGATCGCCGCTTTGCAAGCTGTGATGCAACAGTACCCAGGAGAATACGTACGCTTAATCGGCATCGATCCCAAAGCTAAGCGCCGGGTGGTGGAAGAAATTATTCAGCGCCCAGATGGTCCCGTTGCTCAATCTGCTCAACCAGCAGGGACAGGATCATACAAAGCAACTTCGACTGCAAGTGGCAGCGCACTGTTGAGCGCCAAGACGATCGAGCAAATCCGCAACCTGCTCTCCCAAGGATACAAAATTGGTACGGAACACGCCGACCCGCGCCGCTTCCGCACAGGTTCTTGGAACAGTTGCTCGCCGATCGCCTCCAATCGCGAATCGGAAGTGATTTCTGCCCTGGAAAGCTGTCTGAAAGAACACACAGGCGATTACGTTCGCTTGCTAGGAATTGATTCCAAGGCTAAGCGCCGGGTGTTGGAAGAGATTATTCAGCGTCCTTAATTGGCTGGTAATTAGCATTTTTATCCCGTTAGTTGCTGTCTAAGCTAACGGGATAACCGCCAGGAAATTGAAGTAAAATTTGAAAGAGTTAGAAGGATAGAGCAATAATTATTGCTCTAAATTAAGCATTCTATCTATCAATAATACAATCAAAAATATCCTTGTTAATAAACCTAAAATCCTACATCTAAAATGGTTAAGTTGAATGTATTTACCGCCACTGCAATTAAGTAGCAACTCTCAAGTTTATATCAGTGGCAATGTGGTTGTTGATGAGGGTGCCGCGATCGCCCCAGGAGTGATTCTTCAAGCAGATCCAGATAGCCGGATCTCGATCGCCGCCGGTACCTGTATCGGTATGGGAGTAATTCTTCACGCCCGTCAAGGTACTCTAGAAATCGGAGCGGGTGCGATTCTCGGCGCAGGGGTGCTAGTAGTAGGTTCGGGTGCGATCGGAGCAAATGCCTGTATCGGTGCGGGGACTACGCTGATTAATCCTTGTATTGACCAAATGCAAATTTTGCCCGCAGGTTCTTTGATGGGAGATGATAGCCGGCAAATCAACGCAGAAGCAAAACCACAACCAGAACCAGAAACCTCGCCAGTGGAACCACCAGTGGAACCAACAGTGACACCACCAGTGGAACCACCAGAAGCTGCTCCAACAAATCCTCTGACGCCACCGGAGACGGCTGCATCCCCCCCATCAACGCCCACAGAGCAACCTCCTCAACCCGGAGAAATACCAACCATTTTGTACGGACAAGCTCACATCAATCGGCTGCTGGGAACGCTGTTTCCGCACCGCCAAGCTTTCAATCGATCGGAGGAAAACGGTAAAACTTTTTCTGGCGGTTCCGAGTAGTCGTTTTTTCGGCAAAAAGCAGCTATGCTGAAAGCAGAAAGATGAAATATAAATAGGTAATATTATATTATTATTGGTCGCCCCGCAATTTTTAATGCCTTGTACCAGAAATATGTGTCTTGTAGCTCATGCAATCTGTCCGATCGTCTGACACACTAAAACTATAAACAAATTTCTATTTTGGGAAGTTTCTAAGGGTAATAGAAGATGAACGGACACACAAATAATCATAGTAACGAATCGCAATCTCAGCGCCAGGAATACTTCAAAGACACAGCTTTGGGTTTGGTATCGACCAAAAGTTTTCCGGCAATTGTTGGGACTGCTGATATGATGCTGAAGTCGGCAGGAGTGATTTTAGTAGGATATGAAAAAATCGGTTCAGGTCACTGTACGGCGATCGTCCGGGGTAGAATTTCTGATGTTCGTTTGGCTGTAGAAGCCGGAGCACAAACAGCAGAACAGTTTGGTCAATTTGTTTCTAAATTAGTCATTGCTAGACCTTTGGCTAATTTGGAAGTAGTTTTACCCATCGGTTTTCGCCTCACTCAACTATCTGAAAGTGGCAGTTATTCTCGTTTGAGCACTCAAGCAGTTGGTTTGCTCGAAACACGAGGATTTCCAGCAATGGTAGGAGCTTGCGATGCTATGCTCAAATCCGCAGACGTACACTTAGCAGCTTATGAAAAAATTGGCGCTGGTTTGTGCACGGCAATTATTCGCGGTGCGGTGGCCGATGTGGCTGTGGCTGTCGAAGCTGGAATGTATGAAGCTGAGCGCATTGGCGAGTTGAATGCGGTGATGGTAATTCCGAGGCCTTTGGAAGATTTGGAACAAACTTTGCCTCTAGCTAGTTGTTGGATTGAGCAGCGTCAGCCTGTAATGATGCCGATCTCGGTTAAGCAAAAGGAACAAGAATTAATTCAGCTTCCAGATTTGGAGAAGTTGACAGTTTCTGTGGAAGAGGAAGTGAATCGGTAGTTGGGTAATTGGTAATGGGTAATTGGTAATCGGGAATTGTTCATGGGGAATTGCCAATTTGACCATAAACTTGCGGAAAATACTTACAAAAGATTATCAATTAATGTATCAAATTTCATTTTGGGAAGTGCGTACAATAATCAGACCCAGTTGCTGATTTAAGTTGAATTGGGCGATCGAGCCATAGTTATTCAAGAATCAGACACAAAACAGCAACTCAAAGGAAATTTTTGAGTTGAACTTGGTATTGTAAATAATCGAACTTGGTAAGTCAGTTGAGCCTGGGTTACAGATCTCTCCCGAAGATCGCAAAGCTGTTAAAATCAACCTAAAATCCTGTTTCCTGTAGATAGCTTAGAATAAATTTCTGGGTAATCTAATCACAGGTGGGAAAAAAATAAATATTCAACGGTTGTCCAACTAAAAACTGAATCCTTACGAATCAACCGCTCGGCAAAACCTACCCAGAGTTAGACATTTACTGATAACTCTACCGAGCGTGCAGACTCAGCTATTTCGGTAGCTACGATTTTTGAGTCATAACACCAACAAATGAACGCCAGTTTGTTGCTCTGTTGATTGTCATTAAGCCACGGATTAACGGTTTATAAATCCGCGTGTGGCATTCACTCACAAGCTCTTAAATCATTGTCGAGGCAAACATTACTGAGAAATCAGGCTGACAGAATATGTCAAACTATGTCTTTCTAATTGACAGCAACCAAACACCGCTAAATCCAGTACATCCAAAACAAGCTAGAAAGTTGTTGGATGCAGGCACCGCAGCAGTGTTTCGGCGATATCCGTTCACTTTAAGACTCAAACGAGTTATTGACAATCCCAACGTTTATCCTCTGACACTTAAAATTGACCCAGGCTCAAAGTTTACTGGTATTGCGCTAGTAACCAACCAAGGGAATGTCATTTGGGGGATGGAATTGCAACATAGAGGTAAACAAATCAAAAACGCGCTCTTAGCACGTAAAGCAGTGCGTAGAGGACGGAGGAATCGTAATACTCGTTATCGTCAAGCTCGATTCCTGAACCGCAAGCGTCCAAATGGTTGGCTAGCACCATCTTTGAAGCATCGCGTCTTGACAACCCAAACCTGGGTCAAACGAATTCAAAAGTTTGCTTCAATTAGTTCAATTGTTCAAGAACTGGTTAAGTTCGACACCCAGGCAGTCCAGAATCCAGAAATCTCTGGGATTGAATACCAGCAAGGAACTTTGAAAGGTTACGAATGTCGCGAATACTTATTGGAGAAATGGAATCGTCAATGCGCTTACTGTGGTGTCAAGGATGTTCCGCTTGAAATTGAACATATCGAACCAAAGTCCAAAGGTGGTTCAGACCGTATATCCAATCTGTGCTTGGCTTGTCACAAGTGCAATCAATGCAAGGGAAATAAAGATATCAAAGACTTTCTAAAAGGTAAGTCAGAGCTGTTGAACCGCGTTTTGAAACAAGCCAAAACTTCCTTAAAGGATGCGGCATCAGTTAACTCAACTCGGTGGGCATTGTTCAATACTTTGAAGTCTTTTGGATTGCCTGTTAGCACTGGAACAGGCGGTCAAACAAAGTTCAATCGGATGCGATTTGACTTACCAAAAGCTCATTGGATTGATGCTGCCTGCGTCGGCTCCGTTGAAACTATAAAACTTGTTACTACCAAGATTATCAAAGTAAAAGCAACAGGTTTTGGTGGTCGGCAGCGATGTCAAACAAACAAGTTTGGCTATCCGCAAAAACATCGCCCGTTGCGTCCAATTCAGGGATTCTGTACGGGCGATATAGTTCGCGCTGATGTTCCAAAAGGCAAGTACAAAGGTACTTTTACCGCACGAGTCTGCCCAATGTCACATGGTTACGGAGAATTGGTTATTGACAAAAAACGGAGGTCTATCAAGTTGGACTACTTAACATCCATTCATCAAAAGGACGGATACGACTACCCTTAATACCTACCCAAACAGTAAGTAATATACACATATGTCTAACAATTATGTTACAGTTTCTTACCCCCAGAATCAAGCAATCTTACAAGTTTCACTTATGAACGTTAAGCAATTTTACAAACGCGGTTTACAAAACGCCAAAAAAGGAAACTACTTCGAGGCGATCGACGAATTCGATCGCATACTGCAACTCAACCCAGCCGATGCCAAAGCCTATAACAATCGCGGCTTAGTCTACTATTACATGAAAGATTACCAAAAAGCAATAGCAGACCTGAGCCAAGCACTCGATCTCAATCCTAATTTATTCGAGGCATACCTCAATCGAGGCAATGCTTGGAGACATCTTGGAGAACACGAAAAAGCTATTGACGACCTCAACTGCGCTCTGGTAAGTAATCCTGACAGCCATGCTATCTACAACAACCGCGGACTTGTACTTGCTAATTTAGGACATTACGAAGAAGCAATTGAAGACTACGATCGAGCTATATCCATCAATTATCACCATTATAAAACCTATTATAACCGGGGACGGGCTTACTACCTGTTGGGAAACAAGGAGGCCGCAACGGATAATTTTAACGAAACCCTACGGCGGAATCCTAAATATATCAAAGCCTACATAAATCGCGGTCTTTCTTATCACCAATTAGGAGATAATACTCAGGCGATCGCCGATTACAACACTGCACTGGGTATAGATCCACAAAATGTCTATGCCTATTATAACCGAGGTTGCGTCCGCTACAAGCTAAAACAGATGAAGCTCGCCATTGAAGACTTTGACAAAGCAGTCGAAATCGATCCAAACTATGTCAAAGCATATCTCAACCGGGGTTTAGCTCTGTATAAACTGGGAGATATTACGACAGCAAACAAGGATTTTTATCATGTAATGTGCATTAATGCTGAAGCTTATTCATACTATCAAGCACAGCGTTGTACCCCAGATATTAATTCCTACTTCAAGGAAGCGCCACAAATGGAACTGAATAATGCTGTGGAATACTACAACACAACATTAAACAATACAATGTCAACTTCATTCAGTTCCGCAGCCTTAAACTCAGTCTGGAATCAAGAAGATTTGGACAAAAGAGATTCTATTATCTGCGAAGGTGAATTTATGAATGATTGATTTAGTTATTAGTTATTAGTCATTGACGGTGCCGGCTCAGCTTCATCAAAGGGTCCTATCGTTGATCGTTGCATGGTCATGATTTAACCACAGAGAACACAGAGAACACAGAGAGAAATTAATAATTACGATGAAGAGAGGAATTGATATCATTAGTTGATATGTAGATTGGGTCGAGATCGCCAAACCCAACCTACTTTTAAATTCCTGACTACGAACCGAACTAAATACTGCTCATTACTTCACGAGCAGCGGCCAAAGTGCGATCGATATCTTCGTCTGTGTGAGCCAAAGAAGTAAATCCAGCTTCAAACTGCGAAGGAGCTAGATAAATTCCGTGCTCCAACATTCCTCGGTGAAAGCGGCCGAACTTTGCCACATCAGACTTTTTGGCATCGTCGTAATTGTGAACCGGACCCGCTGCAAAAAACAAACCAAACATCCCGCTAATTTGGCCACCACAAGCAGCGTGTCCCGTTTCTTTAGCAATTTGCAACAAACCGTTAGACAGTTTTTTAGTAATTCTATCCAACTGTTCGTAAGTACCAGGTTTTTGCAACAATTCCAAAGTCTTAATCCCAGCAGTCATCGCCAAAGGATTTCCCGACAGCGTACCGGCTTGATACATCGGTCCTGCAGGAGCAACCATTGCCATAATATCCCGTCTGCCGCCATAGGCTCCAACTGGCAAACCGCCACCGATAACTTTACCGAGAGTTGTCAAATCTGGGGTGACACCGAATTTTTGCTGAGCGCCACCGTAGGCGATGCGGAAACCGGTCATTACTTCATCAAAAACTAATAAAGCACCGTTCTCTTTGGTAATTTCCCGTAAACCTTCGAGAAAACCTGCATCTGGTACAATAAATCCGGCATTACCCACAACAGGCTCCAGCATCACGCCTGCGATCTCGCCCGGATTTTCGGCAAATAAAGCCTTTACGGCTTCCAAGTCGTTGTAGGGAGCGTTGAGGGTGTTTGCGGTAACGGATTTTGGTACGCCGGGGGAATCGGGAAGGCCGAGGGTGGCGACACCGGAACCCGCTTTCACCAAGAACATATCGGCGTGCCCGTGATAGCAGCCTTCAAATTTAATCAGTTTGTCGCGCCCGGTGAAGGCTCGCATGAGGCGCAAAACGGCCATGCAGGCTTCGGTACCGGAATTGACAAATCGCACCATTTCAATGCTGGGAACGGCATCGATGACCATTTCAGCGAGCACATTTTCCAAGAGGGAGGGTGCTCCGAAACTGGTACCTTTTTCCAGGGATTCGTGAAGGGCTTTGATGACTTCGGGGTGGGCGTGGCCGCAGATGGCGGGGCCCCAAGTCCCTACATAGTCAATGTATTGGTTTTGATCGACATCCCAAATGTAGGCTCCGTTGACGCGATCGAATACAATAGGTTGTCCGCCTACGGATTTGAAGGCCCTGACGGGGGAACTGACGCCACCGGGCATCAATTTTTGCGCTGCGGCGAATATTTCTTCTGATTTGGTTGTTTTCAAGGTTGTGGAAACCAATGTTTTCTCCTTAGTTAACGTCTGTTGTTGGTAGAATAATTTTATAGCCAGTTCAGCATAAAGGTTAGGTCGATGCCAGGAAACTATGCTTGTAGATTTTAGAGTAGAAACAACTTTGTAGCAATACTAGCTTGGGTTTTTCAGCCTTGGTCGCACTAGCACCGTGAAGCGAAGCTATCCCGTAGGGAATCGCCCTCAAGTGTAATAATTTGTAAAATAGTTCTTGACAATTTACCCATAACTAGGTAAATCTCCTCTCTTCTCTAACTCTGCGTCCTCTGCGCTCTCTGCGGTTAATAAAAAGAAATATCCGACAAGAAAGCGTAAATGTATATTAAAAAGTAGAAATAAAATTATGTCTGCTAATGATTTATCTAGTTTGAACAGCTCAATACCAGTGGAAAAAATTCGTTACGACGATCGAGGTTTAGTACCGGCGATCGTCCAAGATTACTTGGACGGTACGGTGTTGATGATGGCATGGATGAGTCGGGAGTCGCTGCAAAAAACCTTAGAAACCGGTCAAACTTGGTTTTGGAGTCGATCGCGTTCCGAATTGTGGCCAAAAGGCGCGACTTCGGGACACGTTCAAAATGTCAAAGGGCTGCGTTATGACTGCGATAGCGATGCGTTGCTAGTCACAGTCGAACAAGTCGGAGATATTGCTTGTCACACCGGAGAAAGAAGTTGTTTTCACCAAGTTGATGGGGAAATTTCACCACCACCGGGAGATATGTTATCTCAATTATTTGATGTAATTTGCGATCGGCGCGACAACCCCAACGAAACTTCTTATACTTGTAAATTGTTCGCCGGCGGCGACAATAAGATTCTCAAAAAGATTGGCGAAGAATCGGCGGAAGTCGTGATGGCTTGCAAAGATGACGACAAAGATGGAATCGCTGGGGAAGTTGCCGATTTATTTTATCACGCTTTGGTGGCGATCGCTCACCATCAAGTAGATTTGAGAGATGTTTATCGCAAATTGGGCGATCGCAGAAAGTAAGTTAAGTAGAAAGAAGAAGGAAGAAGGAAGAACCGCATCTTCTTCTTTCTCTTCTTTTTCTTCCTTCGCGTCCTAGCGCGATCGCGTTTTCGTGCGATTTTGGAATAAAAGAGCGGTAAAGGAATTTCCACAAAAACCTGAAACCCTTATTTAGTAAGCACTTCAAGCTATTTTTAGTCGATGTGACAGTTAAGGGTGCCGAATGTGAGTTGAAAAATTCCCCGCCGACGATCACTAGTTGCGGAATGTGGGATAAAGTTAACTTGCCTCTGGTGAGAACGAGTTGGTAAGGCTTACTTAGCTTGATATAGCCTTTCTCAGTAACATGAGGTACGCATAGGGCCTAGGGCATAGGGCCTAGGGGCCAAAAGCATACCTCACTTGCTTGAGAACCGCTATACCTAGGAAATAACTGCCAAAATCTAACCCTTAACCACAATTGAATACCTTAAACTAAGAGAATCATCATGTTTTCTGAAGAAAATCTCCTACAAACCATCAAAAAGTCTTACTCTGTTTTACAAGCCAGCCTGGATAAAGGTTGGCAAGAATTTAAAGACAGCGATGATTTTTTAATCGTTGAGCACTTCAATCAGCAAATCGATTGGTGGTATAATAGCAAATACTTCGGAGTTATTCCTAATCCAGGTCATTGGTATAGCTCTCAGCTAGCTGCTAAATATTTTATCAGAGAAGTCGGGAAATTAGGAATTTATTTCGACGCTATATATCCTGGGGATTTTTCTCAATCGATAGAGGGTGAGAGAGAAGATGGATTAGATGTTAGAAGATTTCAACTAACAGCTTTTCATCAAACTCAACCGATTTGTATTTTTCAGTTGGATTTTATCCATGACCACGGAAAGTTTTATTTTATTTACCCGCCACAATTGTCTATTTTTGAATTGGAGGCAATTGAACGTAAAGAATTCTTATCAGGTGTAACAGAACTCAAAAAATCAGCGAAAAACGAACAAGTGTCACTTTTAGCTTGAGTTCGATTTCCCCTTTCCTCTTCTCCCCCTGCTCCTTCAGCATCGTTATTCTTAGAGCGGGGGGGTAACATCTTTTCATCACTTACACGGTATAAAAATGATTGGATCGGACAAGACAAAAACTACTTTTGATAGCCTCACCCAGTTTGTTGAAGATCTAACAAACCAAGGTTTTGAGTACATCCGTTTCGAGTTACCGGATTTACACGGAGTCGCTCGCTCAAAAGTTGTGCCAATTGACAAAGTAGAAAGCTTTGCTCGTAAGGGTCTTAACTTTTATGGTGGTTGTTTTGCTTTAGATACTGCTTCAATGGTTGTACCCGGTTCTGGCTATCACGAAGAGTGGAATTACCGTGACTTATTATTAGTCCCAGACCTTGATACCCTAACACCAGTACCTTGGATGGAAAAAACAGCTAAGGTCATTTGCGATCTCATGCGGAGTCCGACAGAACCGCTGGAAATTTCACCCCGTTATATCCTCAAGCAGTTACTCGCAGAAGCAGCGCAGCTTGGGTTCGATGTCATGATGGGGCATGAGTTTGAGTTCTATCTTCTCAATCCTGAAACAAAGGAACTACTTTTTGATGGGCTACACGTTTTTAATAACACCCGCAACAACTACATTCCTGAAATTAGTCAGTTAATAAATTATCTGCGTGCTTCTGGGATAGATGTGATTAATTATCACTGCGAGCACTGTCCTTCCCAATTCGAGATCAATTATGGAGCAAGTATAGGGATTCGTGCTGCTGACAAAGCTTTTACCTTCAAGAATGCAGTCAAAGAGATTACTTATCGGCTTGGTCAACACGCCACCTTCATGTCTAAACCCTTTATCGATCGAGCAGGTTGCTGTTGTCATTTTCATATCAGCCTGATTGACCGCAACACTGGAAACAATGCCTTTATTGACAAAGATGACAAGTATGGTTTATCCGCCACTGCTCAAGCCTTCATTCAAGGCATTTTAGATCATGCAGAGGCGATGATGCCATTAGTAGGTCCTACGCCGAATTGTTATCGTCGCCTCAAACCTCAGACCTTTGCTCCCTCCAATATCAGTTGGGGTATTGAAGATCGTACAGCAATGGTGCGAGTGAAAGTAGCCGATCAAGAATCAACACATATCGAAATGCGAGCCGCTTCTGGTCTTAGCAATCCCTACCTAACAGCAGCAGCGACTCTAGCAGCGGGTTTGCTCGGTATTAAACAACAGCGTCAACTACAGCCCTCAGTAGAAGGTCCCAGCGAGGACGACCCAAATTTACCGAAGTTACCTCAAACCCTGGAGGACGCGTTATCTGGACTGGCTGCTGATGTAGAGATGCAAAAGATGCTCTCTCCAGAGTTTGTCCGCCTCTTTACTACGGTCAAACGTTTTGAACTAGCTCGTTTTCACGATCACCTTACGGAATGGGAGCGTCAAGAATATTTGGAGATATATTGAACTCAACCGCTTCTTACCCCATTTGCTCTACCCATGAACGATCGAATATGTCTACTCCTAAACTACCTAACGGTCCGCAAACTCACCCATTGGTACAGACCTTCCAATGGCTGACTAACCCCTTAGAATACATGGAAGCTTGTGCCCAACGCTATGGTGATATCTTCACTCTCAGGATTGGTCCATCTTTTAAGCCACAAGTGGTTATAAGTAACCCGCAGGCTATTGAGCAGATTTTTACCAGCGATCCAAAACAGTTGGACTCTGGTGCATCAGCAGGTTTTAGCTCCGCTTTCTTTGGCCCACAATCAATGCTAGCGTTGGAAGGCAAGCCTCACCAGCGACAACGAAAGTTGTTGACACCCCCCTTTCACGGAGAAAGAATGCTAGCTTACGGTGATATCATCCGCGATATTACCAAGCAAGTGGCGAGTCAGTGGCCGATTGGCAAACCGTTTTCTGTCCTGCCTTCTATGCAAACAATCTCCTTCCAAATTATTTCAAAAGCTGTCTTTAGTCTAGAGGAAGGGCCACGTTACGAAAAGCTCAAAGAACTTTTCATTGCCATCCTCAATCCCAAGAGACCTTTATTGAGAGTTGTTATGCTTCTTTTCCCATTACTCCGAACGGCTTTAGGTCCGTGGAGTCCTTGGAAAAAGTTCATGCGCCAAATACAGGAAATAGACGAAATCATCTACGCCGAGATTTCGGAACGCAAAGAGCAACCAAACGATCCATCAAAGAGAGATATTCTCTCTTTGATGATGTCGGCTCGCGATGAGCAGGGGCAGGCGATGACGGATGCAGAGTTACGCGATCAGGTGATAACACTATTGGTAGCGGGTTACGAAGCCCCTACAACTGCTTTATATTGGGCATTCTATTGGATTCACCATCTGCCAGAAGTACACGAAAAATTACGGCAAGAACTCGATAGCTTGGGTGAAAACCCAGATCCGAATACTATTTTTCGTTTGCCATATTTAAATGCTGTCTGTTGTGAAACACTGCGCCTTTACCCACCAGCAATCTTGATATTTACTCGCGTGGTGAAATCACCGCTAGAAATTGGGGGCTATCAGTTTGAGCCTGGTACTCTCCTGCTTCCTTCTGCTTATCTAACCCATCATCGCCAAGATTTATATCCCAATCCAAAGCAGTTTAAACCAGAGCGTTTTCTGGAACGTCAATTTGCTCCTTATGAGTATTTCCCATTTGGAGGCGGTAATCGTCGCTGTATTGGTATGGCATTTTACTTATTTGAAATGAAACTGGCTTTGGCAACAGTTTTGTCGCACTTTCAGATGAAATTAGTTGATAGCAAACCAGTCCAGCCAGTCATTAGAGGACTTTTATTAGGACCAGAAGTAGGACCTGGGGATGTGCGGATGGTGGTGACGGGGAGACGGTCTCAAAATCAGCGTGTTTCGGAGACCACATGAATTCCAGCTTCTTCCACCCTTCGCTTAATTCATAGTTATTAATAAAGCAAACAAATGATTCCACAAACAGATCCCAGCAAAGATGATTTTAGTCAGGAAAATCAGACTTTAGATGACTTACTCTTAACTTACAGTCAATACCTTCTTCCCAAGGCTGGGTTAGGAAATAATTTTTTGGCAGCAATTGATCAGTTATTTACAGGCTTAAAATCTTTACGCTCTGATACAAATTTGACAGCTATAATAACGCCAGAAATCAAATCTGAGTTATGCAAAAATCAAATTCCCACAAAAGGTTGGTCGATTGAAGAAGTGATTCAACACATCATTCTCAATTATTTAGGAAATGTACCAAATTACTCAGCAGGTTATGCTCCTTTAAATATCGTTCCACCGTCTCTAACACCAGCAATTCTTGCCAAAATTGCTTGTGCTATTATTAATCCAAATCTGGCTAATGAAACCTATGCTGGAAAAACCATTGAAGCTGAACAGCTAGCAATCTCACATATTGCTGAAATTGTCGGTTTTGACCCGAAATTAGCAGGAGGATATTTTACATCAGGAGGAGCTGCAAGTAATTATTGGGCCGTTCGATTTGGCCTCGAAAAGATGTTTCCTGGTTTAGGGAAAAAAGGCTTCAAGGCTTTTTTTGATAAAGAGCCTGTCATTATACAATCAGTTCTTGGTCATTATACTAATATCAACGCGGCTCGATTACTTGGTATCGGAACTGAAAATGTGATATCTGTTCCGGTCACACCCAATTTTCAGATATCCCTGAAAGCTTTGCAATCTCAGATGGAGGAAACTATCCAACAAGGAAAACAGATTGTGTGTATATATTTAGTTGCTGGATATACTGATTCCTTTGGCGTAGATGATATAAAAAGCGTTTTTGAACTTTGTGAAACAGTCTGCCAAAAATATAAAATTCCCAAACCTCACCTTCATGTAGATGCTGTTGTCGGGTGGATTTATGGTATATTTCAAAACTATCAAATTGCCAACAATCCTTTAGGATTTAATCCAGAGACGCTTAACTCTATCGAGAAATTAAATAACCTCTACTCTAATTTATGTTACGCGGATTCGATCACAGTCGCTCCGCACAAACATGGTTTGACGTCTTATATTTCTAGTGCCTTAATTTTTAAGAATAAACAAGATCTGCTACTTCTTCAAAAAGACCAGGAAGAAACACCCTATTTTACTGGGGATAGTTTTTCCTCATTTCCAGGGGCTTATACACCCGAATCCTCCCGTCCAGGAGATGGACCTTTAATGATTTTGGCTAATCTGTATGCTTTGGGTTATGAAGGATACCAGGCTATGATTGGTTATGCTATCCAACAAAGCAATATGTTGAAATCGAAACTACAATATAGTTTCAATAGCTCTGTTGAAGTTTTAAATCAAAATATTCCTGGAACCAGTACGGTTTGGCGATTTTATCCAACCGGAATTGACGCACAAAAAGCATACAAAAGAGAGTTATTGGGGAAGAGGAAAAATGATCGAAATTTTACTCAAAAAATGAATGAGTATAATCACAATCTTTTTGAAAAAAGCAAAGTTATAAGGGGCTCCAATACACCGATTTTAGGCTACTCTAATCAAGTGATTGTCGGTCAATCAGGAACACCAATTAGTGGATGGAAATGTATACTGATTAATCCTTTTGTAGACATTACCTCAGTAATTGACCACTTGATAGAAATTCTAAATCAGTGAGTGAGAATTAGAAGCTATGGTTGACTCAATAATACAAATCTCTTCAGTCGTAGAAACAATCCGAGTTAGTTCCAAACCTGCTTGCTCTAGGATGGCTTTAAATTCTGCCTCTGTACGTTCTTTTCCCCCTGGACAGACTACAAACATATTGAGATCTGACATTTTCGCTAATGAAGACGTATCATTCTCTAAAATAACTTTTTCCATAATTAAAATTTTGCCGCGATCCGGCATAGCTTGACGACAGTTTTTCAGGATCGAGATTGCCTGCTCATCATCCCAATTGTGAATGATATATTTGAGTAAATATGCGTCTCCACCAGGAGGCACAAACTCAAAAAAGCTACCACTAACTACTTCACACCGCTCTACAATCCCATGTTCTTTGAGTGTCGGTAAACAACGATCGATCACATAGGGTTCATCAAAAAGAATGCCGTGGCTATGAGGATATCGTTGCAACAGAATTGCAATCATCTTTCCATAGCCGCCTCCTACATCCACAAGGGTTTGAAAACCTGAAAAATCATACGCTTCCATCATTGCTGCCACCTCCAATTTGGAAGAGTTATTCATAGACTGTTCAAAGATTTCTGTGGCTGCAGGATTTTGTTGATAATACTCAAACAAATTCATCCCAAAACGTTCTTCAAAGGCAGATTTTCCTGTTTTGACGCTATGGAGTAGCCCTCCCCATGTCTGATAAAATTCAGGTTCTCCCCACATAATCACCATGTTCCTTATTGAATGGGAAACGTCGCTACATAAGCATTCCGCCAAGGGTGTCAAAGTGTATTGTTGGGATTTTGTTTCTGCGAAAATTCCCACACTTGCCAACGCCCTCATGACTCGGTGGAGAGATTGAGGATCGCTTTGAGTAGCTGAAGCCAGTTCAATAGAGGATAGGGGACTCTTTTTAAGATGATCGGCAATCCCCAATTTGGCGACTACATATATACATTGAGATAGCCAATATCCCTTAGCCATCTGGAGTAATTCAATATGGAGAGGAAATTGAGGCATAGTCATGGGTGATAGTATTGAGACAGTATATTCTCATTCTCGCATAGGGAGTATCTATAAATATGGGTATTTCTTTTAGAATTTCTAGCTGGGGACTTCTCCCAACATTTCTGTTAAACTGAGATTCAGCGAGCAATGAATCACACTTTTTTAACCCGTTAAACTCACATCAGGATTAATTCATGAACATAACGCTCCCAAAACAGTACGACTTCCTTTCTCGCTTCTTTAGACTTGCTTTCATCAATGTCCTTTCCAATATCACAGAGCCTCTGGTTGGGACAATCAGCATAGCTTTCTTGGGTCATTTCACTCAAATCGAGGATCTAGCAGGGGTTACTCTGTCTACAATGCTGTTTAACCACATCTATTTCATTGTCAACTGTTTACGTATGGGAACCACTGGGTTGACGGCACAGGCGGTGGGACGAGATGACCGAGAACAGATGCTACTGGTCGGATTGCGAAATGGTTTAATTGGACTGGGTATAGCCGCACTACTTTTATTGTTGCAGTATCCTTTGCAACAGTTCTGGTTTGGCATCATCAGTGCAACTCCAGAGGTTAAGGCATCAGGGATTGACTATTTCAACGCCCGCATTTGGGGATCACCTGCGGTTGTCATGAATTTTGTTCTGATTGGGTGGTTTCTTGGACGGGAGATGAGTAGCTGTGTGTTGCTGATGTCGGTGGTGGGCAATGGGGCTAATATTTTATTCGATTACCTGTTTATTGTCCGATGGGATTTGGCTAGCAAGGGGGCGGGACTCTCTCAAGCGATTAGCCCCTATCTCATGTTAGTGGTCGGCATCATTTTGGCGAGTTTTCAAATAAACTGGAAGGAAGCTCTAAGTGTAGCCAGAAAGGTTTGGGATGTCAGCGCATTTAAAGCAGCTTTTACCCTTAATGGCAATATCTTCATTAGGTCTGTGGCTACTATGTTAGTCGCAACCATTTTTACGGTTCTAGGTTCTGGAATGGGGACAACTATCCTGGCAGAAAATGCCTTACTCTTACAAGTAGTATTGCTTGGCATCTACTGTTTTGAAGCAATAGGATTTGCAACTGAGACTTTGAGCGGAAACTTTAAAGGACAACAAGCGATTGAAAAGTTATTCCCCTTATTGCAAGTGACGGTAGGAAGGAGTTTAGAGGTAGGAATCAGTTGTGCCATTGTGTGTTTTCTGTTTCCCCAAACCGTCTTTGGGCTATTAACTAATTACGAAGAAGTGACTTCGCTTCTGACCAGTTATGTTCCTTGGCTATTCCCCGTGCTGGGATTTAGTTCAGTGTATCTGATACTAGATGGATACTTTGCTGGTTTAGCTTTAGGGCAAGTCTTACGCAATGCTTCTTTGATCTCAGTAATATTTGGATTTGTGCCTGTATCAGTTGTTGCATGGTATTATCAGAACAACCATATCTTATGGTTGGCTGTGTCAGTGTGGGCAGCAACAAGAATGGTGATGCTTGCAGTGCAGGTGCCTGGGACATTAAAGGATCTGAGTCATACTCAGGAACCGTTTGATCTGTCATCTGGCAATGAGGCTCAATCAACTTCGCAAATTCTGCCTTAGAGTTGCCAAAAACTCATAGGTTTAATGTAGAGCGAGCGAGCGCTTGTCGAGTATTGGCAGGAAAACCTAGACATTCTTCCAAAAGTTGAGTCAATTCAACGGGCGATCGTAGTCAAAATGCTACTATAAATTTGTCATACCCTAATTCAGCAACGCCTTTTTAACCTGCGATCGACAATCTGCAAAATTAAGATCGCAACGCTGACACTCAAAGCCAAACCCAACCAAAAATTATTCGCTGCAAATTGTCCTCTATCCAGGGCCCAACCACCCACAGGTGGCCCGATTAAATAGCCGATCGCCCAACACTGAGAATTAATTGACAAATACACGCCCCGCAAAGACTCTGGGGCTAATTCCACCACCAAACCAGAGGCAAAAGGAGTGTAAGCAACAGTTGCAACTGACAAGAAAAACAAGCCGACAACAGCTAAAAATAAATTACCAGTTGCAGCCATTCCCGTCAAGCCGATCGCAATAAATCCGATGCCCCAAAGCAAAGCAGAAATCATCAAGGCTCGCGGACAAGAAAACCGTCTCAGCGCCCTAGCAATCGGCATTTGTAAGGTGACAGTTAAAAAAGTGCTAAAAGCAAATAAAATAGTAATTGTAGCCGTAGAAAAGCCCTTTTCCGATGCACCTACCGCCACAAAATTGCTAAAGTACAACGGCATCGTCGTTTGGATTTGGGAAATATACAATGTGAACAGAGTATTGACAACAGCATAAATTAGCAACGTGCGATCGCTCAACGCCACCATCCAGCCATTTTGCTGAAGTTTTTTACCTATTTCCCGTGAAGTAGATGGTTTGTAGGTTTCAGAAATCGCCGCCCAAACTACCGCAAAAAATATCACAAACGAGATACCATCAATTATAAACAGCGAACGATAATTCCCCGTTACCGCAATCAAAAAACCGCCTAAAATAATCCCCACCTGCAAACCCAAATTATCCGCCAGCCGTGTCAAAGCAAAAGCCTCTTGGCGATTTTCCCCATCAGCCAAATCCGCCACCATACTTTCGGTTGCAGGCCAATATAACCCAACACCAAAACCCATTAGTAAATTCGCCACAACTAAGCTGGGAAAATCCGAAGCCGCCGCCAACAGGAAAGAAGCCACAGCCGAAATAATTGCTGACAGCAATAAAGTTCGTCGCCGTCCCATTTTTGGGGAATCAGAAAAAGAACCGCCCAAAATTCGACCAAATATCCCCGAAATAGAACCGCTTCCCAAACCAATCCCCACCGCAGTAGCAGATAAACCAACTTGAGAGACAAAAAATATCGGCGCGTAAAATAAAGTAAAACCAGTGCCGCTTTGGGAGAGGAATCTGCCAAAAGCCAGAATCCATACTTGAGGGGAAAGACGGGGAAACCAAGATGGTAATTTAGGCACTTTCAATAAAAATTATTACTCAATTACACAAAAGTTAGCATTAAATTAAAAATACTTAACACCATTTGAGAAAAAAACTGGTTAAGCTCTAAAAAGAGGCAGAAAAAATTTTAGAGGATAAGTTTTATGACAGCTATTAGTACATCAAGAGTAGAATCTATCAGACCCCGCTGGCAAGCAATTGTGATGGTGGCATTAATTTTCTGGCTCAGTGGTAGCCTGATTATCGATTTAGTAATCATGCCCAGCCTTTACGTTTCTGGAATGATGACATCTCCCGAATTTGCCACTGCGGGAAACTTAATGTTCTGGGGATTTAATCGCGTAGAGTTAATTTGTGCAGCTTTGGCGATGACTGGTTTGATGGTTTTGAGCAATTTATCCAGTGGCTTTGGCAAACAAAGTCGCACAGCAATTATCTTATCTTTGGTACTACTGGCGATCGCCCTGATTGACACCTACGCTCTGACACCACAAATGAGCGCCTTGGGAATGCAGCTAAATCTGTTCGATTCCGCAGAAGTCCCCACCAGCATGAATCTACTGCACAAAGGCTATTTCGCTTTGGAAGCAGTCAAGTTGGCTGTCGGTG
>RDXH01000209.1 GCA_004292745.1 Oscillatoriales cyanobacterium
AATCCTGAGTTGTGAATCCCAAACTGGGAAAAAGTGAGACCCATGGGTCTCAAAAATCCGACAAAGAAAAATCAACTATGATTTTGGTTCCTCAATCCTAAGTTGTGAATCCCAAACTGGGAAAAAGTGAGACCCATGGGTCTCAAAAATCCGACAAAGAAAAATCCAGTCCATCCTCTAGCACAACTCTCGCCAGAAAAATCAACTCGAATTCTCCATCTACAACCGCTGAGAAATTGCTATGCCAAATACCAATACCTTACTAAAAAGCGAGTATCTAACTGCCCAACTTGATGCCACCGAACGGGCTAGGCTTCACAAACTGGAATCCATAGTAGAAAATGGACTTCAGACTTTTTATGAAGTCGGCAAAGCCCTTGACGAGATTCGAGAACAGAAACTGTACAGGGAAAGCCAAAAAAGTTTTGAAGCTTATTGTCAGGATAAGTGGGGCATAGCAAGACGGACAGCAGATCGATTTATAGGAGCGGCACGGGTAATCGAAAATTTGACACCCATGGGTGTCAAAATTCCAGCCCACGAGCGGCAAGTGCGTCCTCTAGCAGGATTATCACCAGAACTGCAACTCGAAATCTGGCAAGAGGCTCTGAAGTTGTCGCCGAATGGTATGCCCACTGGTGCAGCAGTTCAGCGGTTGGTGGATGAACGATTTCCATCCCTAGGAAGCGGACGATCTAAAGATACTGATTCTGAATTGGAGAAATTGCGATCGGACAATAAGCGGCTTAGAGAGGAAATCCGACAGCAAAACAGAGACAGGGATCGGCGTGCTGCTGCTGTGGCGTTGGAAATGGAGCAACTTCGAGCCGAAAACAGGCAGTTGAAAGCTGAATTGCTACAGCGCGATCGAGATTGGGAAGTCCGTCTGGCGGTTGAAAGGAGAAAAATTCGAGAAGAAGTTAGAGCTGAACTCAAAGCAGAATATGAAGGTCAGATTACTTCCCTGACCCAACAACTGGCAGAAATGACAAAAAATTATCAAGCTGTACTCGCAAGACTCACAGCATTAGAAGGGGCAAAATAAAAAATGGTAACGATACTTGAAAATCCACTGCGGGTAGGTTTACGAAAAGAACGAGTGCCAGAACCACAAATTCTGGTAATCTTCGGAGCTTCCGGGGATCTCACAGGGCGCAAACTCGTACCAGCAATTTATCAGATGAAGCGCGATCGACGCTTACCACCAGAAACTACCGTCGTGGGAGTCGCCCGTCGCCCTTGGAGTCATGATTACTTCAGAGAGCAAATGCGCGAAGGGATTGAAGAATTTGGTGGCGGGATTGGGAATGAAGAATTTTGGCAAGACTTTGCTCAAGGTTTGTTCTACTGTCCGGGCGATATTGATAATCCCGAAAGCTATCAAAAACTCAAAGATTTCCTAGGGGAACTCGACCAACAAAGGAGAACCCGCGGCAACCATATATTTTATCTTTCGGTTTCTCCCAACTTCTTTCCCGAAGCGATTCGGCAATTGGGGGCAGCCAAAATGCTCACAGACCCCCTGAAGCACCGCTTAGTAATTGAAAAACCCTTCGGCCGCGATTTAAGTTCGGCAAAAGCTCTCAATCGAGTAGTGCAGCAGGTTTGTCAAGAACAGCAAGTGTACCGCATTGACCACTATTTGGGTAAAGAAACTGTTCAAAATCTGATGGTGTTCCGGTTTGCGAATGCAATTTTCGAGCCACTGTGGAACCGCCAATTTGTCGATCACGTACAAATTACAGTAGCAGAAACAGTAGGGGTAGAAGACCGAGCCGGTTACTACGAATCCTCTGGGGCTTTACGGGATATGCTGCAAAACCATTTGATGCAGATTTTTTGTCTGACAGCGATGGAACCGCCAAACTCCCTAGACGCTGACAGCATCCGCACCGAAAAGATGAAAGTTTTGCAAGCAACACGCTTAGCTGACTTGCATAACTTAGAGAATTCTGCAATTCGCGGACAGTATTCCGCCGGCTGGATGAAAGGCAAGCCAGTGCCGGGATACCGCACCGAACCAGGAGTCAATCCTAACTCGATGACACCTACTTTTGTGGCGATGAAGTTTGCGATCGACAACTGGCGCTGGCAGGGAGTGCCTTTTTACCTACGCACCGGCAAGCGATTGCCCAAAAAAGTCAGCGAAATAGCGATTCAGTTCCGCGAAGTGCCACTGTTAATTTTTCAGTCTGCCGCTCAACAAACGACTCCTAACGTGTTGACGATGCGCGTCCATCCCAATGAGGGGATTTCACTAAGGTTTGAGGCGAAAATGCCAGGACCTGATTTAAGAACGCGGACGGTGGATATGGATTTCAGTTATGGTTCTTCCTTTGGAGTGACTTCCTCGGACGCTTACGATCGACTTTTGATTGACTGTATGTTGGGCGACCAAACTTTGTTCACTCGTTCTGATGAAGTGGAAGAAGCTTGGCGGGTTGTCACACCAGCACTGATGGCCTGGGAAGCACCGAGCGATCCCGCCCTGGTGCCTCAGTATGAAGCAGGTACCTGGGAACCCGCCGAGGCAGAGCTACTGATTAATCGAGACGGCCGTAAGTGGCGCAGACTTTAAAAGCTGTGAGTTATGGGTTATTAGTTATTAGTTATTAGTTATGGGAAATCCCTCGACAAATAACAAATAACAAATAACAAATAACCACAGTCAACTGACAACTGACAACTGACAAATAAAAAAGGAGAAAAAACCGATGACTATGACACCGATGAAAGCTCCGCCTCTAGTGTCGTTGCAAACTCCTAAAGATGTTTCGATCGACCAAATAGAAGCCGAATTAGCTAAAATTTGGGAAAGTTACAGAGAATCGGGGTCAAACGGCGATTTTCCGATCGCGACTAGAGCGACAACATTTACGTTCGTAGTCTACGAACCCGAAGAAACTCAGCAGCTATTAGCCGATCTGGGCTTTTACGACGGGCCCATTGATGGCATCACCGGGCCGATGACCGCATCTAGCATCAGAGCTGCTCAAAAAGCCTACGGCTTGCCGAGAACAGGCAAACCTAATGCTGAATTGCTCGCCACTTTGCGGGAAGAAGTAGCCCGTAAAAATTCCAATGGCAGCAAGTTAGGTCCAACGGGTTTCGGTTCAGGAGGTTCCGCTGTAGCTGACGCGATAGTCGCTGCTAATCCCTGCCGGATTATTGCTCTGTGCCCGATGCTGGGAGAAGATACGGGCGTACAGGCTCAAGTCGCTGCTTATTGTCCGGTTCACAAGGGTGGTACTGGCAATTTGGTCTGCTGTGAGTACATTACACTCCGGGGTACCGAAGCTGCTCTGGAACGAGTGAGCGGTGTGGTGACAGCACTGATGATTGCGGATTTGCCGAAATTATTGTGGTGGAAGGCGACGCCGGATGCCGATCGACATTTTTTCCAAAAATTGGCAGCCACCAGCAGCTCTGTAATTATCGATTCCAGTTGCTTTGCCGAACCCGAAGCCGAATTGCTGTTGATGCAAAGCCTGATTGAAGAGGGAATTCCGATCGCGGATCTCAATTGGCGCAGGTTGGCTGCGTGGCAGGAATTGGCGGCTGAGGCTTTCGATCCACCCGAACGTCGCGCGGCAATTCGGGAAATCGATCGAGTGACAATCGACTACGAACAAGATAATTCCACTCAAGCGCTGATGTATTTGGGTTGGCTAGCCAGCCGACTTCAGTGGCATCCTGTGACCTATAAACAAGAGGATGGTGACTACAAAATCAAGCGGATTCAGTTCGCAGGTGCTGATGGAAGGGTTGTAGAGGCAGAGTTAGCTGCGATTCCGACTGCTGATACAGGTGATGTCCCTGGAGATTTGATTGCTTTGCGCTTGAATTCTACTAACAAGAATGCTGACTGCGGTACCGTGCTGTGTTCCGAAACCGGTGGCTGTATGCGGATGGAAACTCATGGTGGCGCTCAAACCGATCGATTTAACCAGGTGACACCCCTGTTCGATCAAGTGACGGAACAGTTGCTTGGCCAGCACTTGCAGAGTTGGGGGCGTGACGTGCTTTACGAAGAAAGCTTGGCAGTGACAGCTCAATTGCTAAAATTAGCTAAGCGGTAAAAACAAGTTCGGCAACCGGCAATGTATTAGTTAAGATTCAGTGGGGCAGGCAACGTCTGCCCTACTTTTCTGCTCTTTTCTGCTCTTTTCTTCCTTCGCGCTCTTCGCGTCTTCGCGGTTGATTAAATAGATATTATTCGATGGGCAATACTCAAATGGATTATGATTGCATAGAAATAATTAAACCGCAGAGAACACAGAGAACGCAGAGAGAGAAAAGAGATATGAATTAGATATCAGAATTTGATCGATTATCAATTGTCAGTATTGTTTATGATTAATCTAGGGTTATGGCTTTAGTAATTGCGGGCGAACGCAGTGGTGCCGGGAAGACTACTGTAACGATCGCCCTTTTAGCTTATTTAATCCGCCGCGGCTTGAATGTTCAATCTTTTAAGGTAGGCCCTGATTACATTGACCCAATGTTTCATGCTTTTGTCACCGGCCGCCCCTGTCGGAATTTAGACGCGATATTAACCTCTGAATCTTACGTGCAGGAGTGTTTTTATCGCCATATTCAAGATGTCGATTTTGCCTTGGTTGAAGGGGTAATGGGTTTATTTGATGGTGTGAGTCGAAGGCAGAAGGAAGAAGGAAGAAGAACCCCCCCCTACCCCCCCCAAGGGGGGAAGAAGAAGCCCCTCCTTGGGGGGAAGAATAACTCCCACCAAGGGGGGAAGAAGAAGCCCCACCAAGCGGGTAGTAATAACTCCCCCCAAGCGGGTAGTAATAACTCCCCCCAAGCGGGTAATAATAACTCTCCCCAAGCGGGTAATAATAACTCCCCCCTATCCCCGCCTTGGGGGGAAGAAGAGTTCAATTATGATTTTTCCTTTGCTTCTACGGCTCATGTTGCTTCTTTGCTGAATTTGCCGGTATTGTTGGTGATAGATTGCAGTAGACTTTCGGGCTCTGTGGCTGCGATCGCCCACGGTTTTCGCTCTTTTGACAAAAACTTGAATTTTGCTGGTTTAGTATTGAATCGGGTGGCGAGCGATCGACATTTGGAGTTGCTTACAGATGCTCTGGAACCACTAAATTTACCTGTTTTGGGAGTGTTGCGACGGGATGAGGCGGTGACTATTCCCGATCGCCATTTAGGTCTGATTCCTGCTGAGGAGTTGCCCAATCTTCACGCTGCGATCGACAAGTTGGCTGATTTGGCTGCTGTGGCTTTTGACTGGGAAAAACTTTTGCCAATGCTGGCGGCTACTTCTGATGAGGGGGGTGAGGGGTCTGAGCAACTTTTGGGTAGATACAGTCTCCCTTCGGTTATTATAACTGAAAAAGATGATGTTGTCAACTGTTTGGGAAAACAATTTGGGGTGCGGATTGCAGTTGCGCGCGATCGGGCTTTTAATTTCTACTATCAGGACAATCTTGATTTATTGGCCCAGTTGGGTGCTCAATTGGTCTTTTGGAGTCCCGTTGATGATGCTGTATTTCCTGACAACGTGCAAGGGTTGTATTTTGGCGGCGGTTTTCCTGAAGTTTTTGCGAAGGAATTGAGCGGTAATGTGGTGATTCGAGAGGCGGTAAAAAGTGCGATCGCTGCGGGAATGCCAACTTATGCCGAATGTGGGGGGTTGATGTATTTGTGCGATTCGATTGTAGACTTTGATGGCAATTCTTGGGAAGGGGTGGGAGTGTTGCCGTCTACTGCTGAGATGGGAAAGCGTTTGACTTTGGGATATCGAGAAACTGTGGCGCTGAGAGATAGTTCGGTGTTAAGTTCGGGAGATGGAGTTTGCGGCCATGAGTTTCATCGATCGCACTTGACTGTGGAACCGAGTGACCCAGTTTATCATAGTTGGAGATATGGGAAGCGCGGTGAAGTTGAGCAGGTTGGTGAAGGTTGGGGAGTTAATGGAGTTCATGCTTCTTATTTGCACTTGCATTGGGGGGCGAGGCCTGATATTCCGGCTCGGTTTTTGCAGCAGTGTGCGGAGTTTGATTGTAATGGTGTTTTGGGGGATGGATAAAGTGATTTAGATTTTTTTCTTTAACCGCAGAGGGCGCAGAGGACACAGAGAAGGGAGGGAGGGGTATTTGTATTATATTGTTGATGAAATGAGTGAGGGGATGTTGGGATTTATGAGCGAATCAATTTCGACTAAGCAGTTGTTTGCACAATGGGTGACTCCGGAGAATTTTCGCAGTTATGGTCAAGTTATTTCTGCGAGTTTTGATGGTAAGTCTTTTGATGCTGGGGATGCTCTGTTGAATTTGCAAAATGGCATTCCTAGATTTTACATTATGCGACTGCAAAATCCAGGTCGCAAGTTTGGTAAAATTACGCGACACGTTGAATGTACGCAGTGTTTGGGTTCTCTGGAAGGGAAGGATTGGTTGATTGCTGTGGCACCTCCTTGTAAGGGCGATCGACCTAGTTTGGAGGATCTAGCTGCTTTTCAGGTTCCTGGTAATTGTTTTATTAAGTTGGAAGTGGGAACTTGGCACGCGGGGCCGTATTTTGAGGGGGATTTTATTGATTTTTATAATCTGGAATTGAGCGATACTAATATAGTGGACCATTTTAGCTATGATTTTGTTAAAAATCACAAGCTGGATTTTGAAATTATCTGTTGAGTCAAAAAATATGCTCTGGCTGTGCTATTATCTCAAATAGCTTTGAGCTAGCTGTTTCAGGATTTTGAATGTTTTGGGGAGGTTTAATATCTATGATATCAATTCCGGTTGTATCTGAATGATTTAACCGCGAAGGCGCGAAGTACGCGAAGCAAGAGAAGAGAGAGTTTAATAATTCCAATGAAGAGAGGATTTTATATGAATTATCCACTGTATTCTCTTTTGATTTTACCCTATACGCGACTGGAACTCCCTGGATGGGCAAAAGTGATGAATATCATGGGTGTTTACCGGGACGATTTGTGGAAAAATGCTCCTATACGGGAGATGCGAGGGAAGTTACACGGTTATCGGATGGCGATGGATCTTTCCAAGTGGAACGATCGCATGAGCTATTTTTTAGGTCGTTATTATGATTTGCCAACACAACTTTTAATCCAAAATTCTGTACAGCCTGGGGACAGTTTTATTGATGCCGGCGCGAATACAGGTATGATTACTCTTTTGGCTGCGTATCATACAGGAAAAGCGGGATGCGTATACTCTTTTGAACCAAATCCTCTGGCATTTCAACAATTGCAAGCTGCGGTAACAGATAATGAATTGCAACAAGTTTTTCTGCACCAGTGCGGCCTTTCTGACGAGGAAACTGAACTGACACTGACAGTGCCTACAGATGTTACTGGTTTGGGTACTTTTGCTGAACTTCCCGCAAAAGATTTCAGTTTGATTTCCAATCAGTATCGAGTACCAGTGTATCGCGGAGATGAGATGTTGCCTGACAATCTTCCTGGTGCTACTTTTATTAAAATTGATGTGGAGGGGTTTGAGGTGAATGTGATTAAAGGTTTCTCCAAAACGCTGCAAAAATTTCGCCCTGGGGTGTTGACAGAAGTTGTAGGAAGTCATCTGGAACGGGCTGGTTCTAGTGTGGCAGAACTTTTTTCTGTGATGGGTGGTTTTGGCTATGAAGGTTTTAATTTGGAGGTGCAACGGCATGGTTTTGGCGATCGGCTAAAATTGTCTAAGGCGCAAGTAGGAAACACGACTGATGATGTGGTTTGGCTGCATTCTGAGAGTCCTTTATGCGATCGCCTCAGACAGTGGATGGTATAGGGCATTGGGCATTTGTACGATCGCGAAACAGCC
>RDXH01000023.1 GCA_004292745.1 Oscillatoriales cyanobacterium
AAGAAGTAGAAAGAATAGAAAATGTCATCGGACTAACCAACAATATTTCCGCAGGAACTGAGCAAATGGTACGCGGATTACGCGGGTATTTAATCAATCAAAACCCGCAGTTTTTAAATGATTTTAAAAAAGGTGCAGAATTAGCTCGTCAGTCTGCTAATAATGTGGAGCCGATTATTAAAAATCCTCAACAGAGAACTCGTTTAGAGAAGATGCTAAGTCTCTGCAACAACTATTATGATAATTCTAACGAAATAGTTAATTTGTTACAAAACAACAAAAAAACCGAAGCACTAGCAATATTTAATACTGAAAAACACACAAAATTTGTGGATGAATTTGTGGAAGCCTATCAACAATTTCGCGAATTAGAATCATATTTAATCAAAAAAGAAACACAAAAAACGAAGGAATCTTTGATATTTTTAATATCGGTGTTGGTAGTTAGTTGTGGGTTTTTAGTGCTGTTAGGTGCGGTGATAGCTTGGCTGATTTCGTCAGGAATTGCTACAACTATCGATCGCGCAATTAGCTCCATCGCCATTTCTTCCAGCGAGATTGCAGCCACCGTCGAAGAACAGGAACGCATGGCCAGTCAACAAGCAGCTTCAGTCAATCAAACTACGACTACAATGGACGAACTGGGCGCGTCTTCCAGGGCGACAGCACAGCAGGTAGAAACAGCAGCGATGCAAGCAATGCAAGCTTTGAATTTAGCTGGAGGTGGCACAAAAGCTGTAGCACAAACTTTAGAAGCCATGGGAACTCTCAAAACCAAAGTTGAAGATATGCAAGGACAAATTATGCAATTGAGCGAACAAACCGATCGCATTGGTAATATTTCAACTTTAGTTAGCGATTTGGCTAATCAGACTAATATGTTAGCACTCAATGCGGCTGTTGAAGCCGTGCGGGCGGGGGACAATGGCAAGGGGTTTGGTGTTGTGGCCTCAGAAATTCGCAAACTGGCCGAGCGCAGTAAAAAATCAGCAGCCCAAATTAATCTATTAGTTGCAGATATTCAAAGAGCGATTAATTCCACAGTAATGGTCACAGAAGAAGGGACTAAAACAGTAGAATTTGGCGTGAATATTGCCTCAGAAACCGCCGCTGCATTTGGCGGAGTTGTCAATGCCATTAACAATGTAGTCATGAGTTCTCAGCAGATTTCATTGAATGCCAAACAACAAGCGATCGCGATCGAACAGGTGGTGCAAGCCATGAACTCCCTCAATCAAGCCGCAGCCCAAACAGCTTGTGGCATCAGTCAAACTAAAATCGGTACCCAAAAATTGAATGAAGCAGCCTTAGACTTAAAAGCAGTTGTGTAAGATATTTCTAATTTATGAACTAATAACCTAATTATGTCATTCCCAAGAACTCAAACCATTACCCCACCGTCACCCTGTGTTAAGTCTTGAATCTTTGTTAATTATGAACCCTCAAAAAAATGCCAAATATATCCTTAAGAATTAAAGCGATTGCATTTGCTCTCGCCCTCGGTACACTGCCAGCTATCTTAACAGGAGCAATAACTTTCTTCTTTGCTAATCAAAACCTAAATCATTATGTAGTTAAATATCAAGAATCGCGAGCCGTCGCCATAGCCCACGATCTCAGTAATTTTGTTTTTGAAAGGTACTTAGATGTTCAGGAGCTAGCTAATTTAAGTATACTGAACGATCCCAGAGTCAGCGAAACTACTTCCAAGAGCCAAAAACAAGCTCGGTTAGATAAATATGTAAAACAAGGGGAAGGTTACGACAGCATTGCCATCGCCGATCTTCAGGGAAATACTATTTTACAATCCAGCGGAGACCCAATTATAGATTTGGGTAAACGCGATTATTTTCAGGAAGTAGTTAAAACTAATCTTCCGACGATCGTGCAACCTAGAGAATCATTTATCACTGGCAAATACTCTATTTTTGCGGCCGCTCCTGTAGTCGAAATTAATACAGGAAAAACTATCGCAATTCTGAGAACTCGCACGCCTATAACATATTTAGAACAGGCGTTTCAGGAAAACAAAGAAAAATTAATCAGAGACTCCGAAGGACTAGAAGCAGATGAGTATCATTTAATTGATGCCAAGGGCAACTTTTTTTCTGCTACCGAAATCGAACATCTGGGCAGAGATGCACGTTCAGACTATAGTGTTTTTGCGACAATGCAGGCCACCAATAAAATCAACAGTCTCATCGATACCGATAAGATTCGCGGAGGACAACAACTGCTGACTTATGCTCCTATTGAAATTGAAAAATCCAACAAGATGCCGAAATTGGGTTGGAGTGTCCTGATTGCCAACGATACAGACAAGGTATTTGCTCCTCAAAAAAAATTGCTATTTGCTCTGATAGCAGGAGTGGGACTAACTGCTGCTGTTGTCAGCGCCATGGCAACTTTTGTCGCTAGTCGAACCACAAAATCCGTAAATAAAATTGTGCGGACGATCGCCTATTCTTCCTCACAGATTGCTGTCACCATCGAACAACAAGAACGTATCGCTAGTCAACAACTATATGCTGTGGAGCGCACTGTTAGTACAATGGATGAATTGGGTGAATCAAGCAGGGCTTGTGCTTCCCAAGCAGAAGCCGCAGCTCTGGGAGCCAAACAAGCTCTCGCGCTCACCACCGGAGGTAGTCAAGCAGTAGAGAATACCCTCAAAGAAATGGCAATTTTGAAACAAAATGTTGCAGCAATTGAAAACCAAATTTTACTTTTGAGCGAGCAAACGAGTCGCATTGGTAATATCTCTAGTTTAGTTAGCGATTTAGCCAATCAAACAAATATGTTAGCGATTAATGCTGCCATCGAAGCCTGGAGGGCTGGCGAAAGTGGCAAAGGATTTGCAGTTGTTGCTACAGAAATTCGGCAATTGGCAGATTTAAGCAAGGAATCTGCGAGCAAAATTAATGCTTTAGTTGCAGACATTCAGACATCAATTAGTTCGACAACCATGGTGACGGATGATGGAGCAAAAACCGTGGATAGTGGAGTAAAAATTGCCCGAAAGACTGCCGACGCATTTGCTGGTGTAGCACAGGCGATCGATCGCATTGTTTTGAATAGTCAACAAATTTCGTTTACTGCGAAAGACCAGGCGATCGCCATTCAGGATGTAGTTCATGCCGTTAATTCTCTGAACCTCGCCGCCCAGGAAAATGCCACCGGCATTTCTCAAGTCAAACTCGGAATCGAACAGCTTAATAAAGCAGCCCAAAATCTCAAATCATCAGTGTAGTCAATAGTTATTAGTTATTAGTTATTAGTTATTAGTCAACAGTCAACAGTCAACAGTCAACAGTCATTTACTACCAATTACCAATTACCCATTCCCCATCCCCAATTACTAATGATTAAAAAAATCTTCAACAAAATCCAGTACCGACTGCTACTTCTCTTAATTTTAAGTACCTTAATTCCTGTATTTATTGTTGGCTTATATGGGGTTTATTCCTCCACAGCAGCACTTAAATCTTTAGCATTACTAAGTTTGAATCAAACTGTTAAATCCAGCGGCGATCGAATAATTAATAAATTAGAAAATTTTAGTTCTGATATTTTATTTATAGGCAAATCTCCCCCGGTTCAGGGGATTATTAGAGCGAGGGAGGGCAATGGAGTAGACAGAGAAAGTAATTCAACTTATCAAAATTGGATCGAGCGAATGGAAATCATCTTCTCATCACTGATGGAAGTCAAGCCATATTATATGCAATTGCGTTACATAGACGAGAAAGGCAACGAACTTGTTCGTGTAGATTATAATGGTAAAAAGATTAAAATTATTCCAGATAACCAATTACAAAATAAAGCAGGGAGAGATTACTTTTATTTAACTATGAAACTAAAACCAGGAGAAATATATGTATCCCAACTTAATCTCAATCAGGAATACGGCCAAATAGAAATTCCTTACAAACCAACAATTCGCTACGCCATTCCAATTTTTGATAGCAAAGGACAAAGAAAAGGCATTTTGATTGCTAATGCTCTGGGTCAAAGTCTGATTGATATTGCTAAAGAACTCAATCATCAAGGTGCAGACCAAGTTTTTATGTTAAATCAAGATGGTTACTATATCCACCATTCAAATCCTGACAAAGAATGGGGTTCGGAAATAAAAACCGATGAGAATTTGCACAAAGATTATTCAGAAGATATAGTTAATCAAATACTTTCCGGGGGTCAAGGCAATGTCGAACTCAGCGATAAAGTAGTTAGTTATTATACAATATTTCCCATCAAAGACAACAAGCAAAGATTTTTTGTAATTGTCCATCAGGTAGACAAAAGTTCCCTATTTGATACTATTTTATGGTTCAAAATAATAGGAACGCTAGTTACTATATTATCCCTAGGTACTGTGCTGTCGTTAGGACTGTTAATACTACAAAGACTCGTGAAATTAATTCAGGGATTGGTATACCAAATATCTTCATTTTCCCTACAAATAGTATCTAATATGAATCAACAAGAAGAAATAGTGGCTCGGCAATTTGTCTCAGTGAAAGAAAGCACTACAACTTTAGAAAATTTGGCCCTGTCTTCTTACCAAACGGTGGAGCAAGCTGAGGCGGTTGCGACTGCTGCTCGCCAAGCTTTAAATCTCGTGGAACAAGGTACGGAAATGGTAGAGCAAACTCTCGATCAAATGCTACATCTTAAAGAAGCTGTGGTGGTAATTTCCCAGCATAATCATCGACTCGATGACAGTACAAGTCAGATTGTAAATATTTCTAGTTTAGCAAGTTTGGTGAGCGATTTAGCTAGCCAAACCAATATTTTAGCTCTCAACGCAGCCGTCGAAGCAGTCAGAGCCGGCGAGTACGGTAAAGGTTTTGCAGTGGTAGCCAGCGAAATTCGTAAGTTAGCAGATGAAAGTCAACAAGCAGCGCAGAAGATTAATGGTATTATTCCAGAAATTAAGAGCGCGATCGCCTCGACGGTGAAAGCCACGGAAGATGGCAAAAAAACCGCAGCAGCAGGGGTGAAAACAGCACGAGATACCGCAGAAGCTTTTACGGGTGTCAGGGAAGCTTGCAATCTCGTGTTTACGAGCAACCAGCAAATTTCTTTTAATATTAAACAGCAGGCGATCGCGATTCAGCAAGTAGGTGATACCATGAATGCTCTCAATCAAGCAGCATCTCAAACAGTAACTGGGATTACTCAAGTCAAAATGGGGACTCAAAAACTTAATGAAACTGCATTAAATCTCAAGTCTGTAGTGTAGTCAATAGTCAGTTGTAAATTCCCAACTCCCAACTCCCAACTCCCAATTCCCCATTCCCCATTCCCCATTCCCAATTCCCAATTCCCCATTCCCCATTCCCAATTCCCAATTCCCAATTCCCCATTCCCCATTCCCAATTCTTAAAAATAGCTATGATAATTGAAGATGAAGAACTCCGAGATGTATTTAAAATTGCTAGTGAAGAACACTTGCAGAAACTCGATGACGGATTGCTTTATTTGGAAGAACACCCAAGGGATGCCGCTAAATTAGAAGAATTGCTGAGAGAAACCCATTCTCTCAAGGGTGATGCGGGGATGCTAGGAGTAAAAAGTGTGGCATCTTTAGCTCATCAAATGGAACATATTTTGGGAGGTGTTAAGCGCGGAGAAACTCAACTAACTTCAGATATTAGCGATCGACTTTCCCAAGGTTTAGAAGCCATCCGCAAGCTAGTTGACGAAGCCGTAACTGGTGAAGATTCGGGAGTTAATACATTTTACATCCTCGCTAGCATGATGGGTGCTTCTAGTCAACCACAACCACAAGTTACTAGCCCCATAGTAGAGCCATCATCTTCAAAATTATCAGAACCAGAAAACCCCTTGGTAGAAGGGCTAGTTAGTGAGCATCTTAGCGCAGAACCAGAAACAAGTATTGATGAAACTTCAGAAGTCTTTACTTTACAAAATAATTATTCTTTTTTACCTATACAATCCGAGCAAGAATTGCTCCTGCAAGCTCAAAACTTGCCTACCCCTTCTGCATCAAATGCTTCGGATTACCCATCCCCTGTTACTACATTATCTACCTCATCTTATCGTATAGAAACTATTCGCGTTGCTACCAAAAATTTAGATGATTTAATGACTCAAGCTGGGGAACTTACTGTCACCAAAACTAGACTGGGACACCGAGTGGGAGATATCGAACAAATTACGACTTTGTGGGAAGAGTGGAGTCGAGAATATTTTGTCACTAGCTTGACTTTTCATCAAATACAAATAGATGAAAACGGCCTGAAAGAAAACGATAAATTTATCCAATTGCAGAATTACTGTCAACGTACACAAGAACGTTTAGAACGTCTTGGCATTTTAGTCAACCGTTTGAAAAATTTAGTGTATGAAGATACGGCGAGGCTGGAAATAATTGCAGAGGAACTAGAATCAGGAATTCGCACTCTCAGACTGCTGCCTTTGTCTACTATTTTTAATTTATTTTATCGAACTGTAAAAGAGTTAGCGAAACGGGAAGGTAAAGAAGTTGCCTTAGTGATTGAAGGAGGCGAAACAACAGCAGACAAACGCATTTTAGAGGAAATGAAAGACCCTTTGATGCACATGATTCGGAATTCGATCGACCACGGAATTGAAACTGTTGCAGAACGCAAAAAAGTTGGCAAACCTCCTGTGGCAACTCTCCGTATAAAAGGTTATTCTATAGCCAGTAACGTGATTATTGAAGTGGCTGATGATGGTCGAGGACTAAATCTTGAGCGTATTAAACAAACGGCAATCAAACGTAATATTTGTACCTTAGAACAACTGGCAGTTATGACCACAAGTCAAGTGCAATCTTTGATTTTTGCTCCTGGTTTTTCGACCAGAACATTTGTGACTGAAGTATCGGGACGTGGGGTTGGTTTAGATGTAGTGCGTACTAATGTTGAAGCCTTGAAAGGTACTATTCAAGTGGATTCTTTGCCGGGACAAGGATGCACTTTTAGATTGCAACTAAGTACGTCTTTAGCTACAGCGAATGTATTGATTGTAGTTGTTGAAGACATTGCTTATGCTCTGCCACTAGAGTTTGTAGAAACAGCACAATTAGTTTCTAGTTCTGATATTTTTGCTATGGAAGGTAGGGAAACTATACTTTTAAAAGGTCAGCCTCTGTCAGTGGCTCATCTGAGAGATTTACTGGAATTAAATAATCTAAGCTGGATGCAAAGAAATCGCCCAGGTAAAGAGGAAAATGGGTCTGAAATTTACCCCCATACTCCCAAGGATTTTCTGGGTTCAAATTCCGGAAAAATTCCTTGTATTATTTTAAAAATAGGGGAGGAAAGATTGGGGTTATTTGTAGATGCTTTGATAGACGAACAGGATGTGGTGATTAAACCTCAAAGTCAATTATTAAAAAGGGTGCGAAATGTTTCCGGTGCAACAATTCTGGGTAACGGGGAAGTTTGTATGGTACTGAATCCCCAGGATTTGATAAAATCAGTACGCAAGCAAGTTTTGTCGCGTACTATTGCAGGTGTGCGATCGCCCATGGAGACTGCCAGCCGAAAACAAGTTATACTTTTAGCAGAAGACTCGATCGCCACCCGCACTCAAGAAAAACGCATCCTGGAAAGTGCCGGTTATGAAGTGGTGACAGCGGTAGATGGATTGGATGCGTTCAATAAATTAAAAACTCGCGATTTTGATGCGGTGATTTCTGATGTGCAAATGCCAAATTTGGATGGTTTGGGACTGACTGTTAAGATTCGTCAGCAACAAAAATACAGTGATTTGCCGATAATTTTAGTGACTTCTTTGGCTTCGGATGAAGATAGAAAGAGAGGTGCTGATGCCGGGGCCAATGCTTATATTCCTAAAGGTACTTTTAATCAAGATGTGTTGGTAGAGACTTTAAAAAGGTTAGTTTAGTTAGTTGTTATTGGTTAGTTGTTATTGGTTATTGGTTAGTTGTTATTGGTTAGTTGTTATTCCCAATTCCCTCCCCCATCCCCCCTAGGGGGGGTGGGGGGTCAGGGGGGGGTAGCCCCATTCCCCATTCCCCATTCCCCATTCCCCATTCCCCATTCCCCATTCCCCATTCCCCTAAAAACTGATGTTATCGCCTATTAAAGTATTGTTAGTTGAAGATTCTCCAGTAGTTACGATCGTCCTCAAACGAATTTTTGATTCCTCGCCAGAAATCCAAGTTGTAGGAACCGCTTGCAACGGATTAGAAGCACTAGGATTAATCCCGAAACTTCAGCCAGAAGTCATCTGTACCGATTTAAATATGGCACCAATGAACGGGTTAGAATTCACCCAAGAAGTAATGAAGAAATATCCTTTACCAATTTTAGTCATCAGTGCTTCCGTGCAAGCGGATGATACTCAGAATGTATTTCAACTGTTAAAAGCAGGTGCATTGGATGTTTTTCCTAAACCGATGGGCGGGTTAGCGTCAGATTACGATCGTCTTGCTAATCAATTAATCGCTAAAATTAAAATCCTTTCAGGAGTGAAAGTATTTACACGGCATCAAAAATTCGTACCCACCGAATATGTTAACAAAAATCCCCAAAAAATTAACCAATTACCAGTTTCTCCTTACCAATTTTCCCCAGAAAATGTCAAATCTCCCACTATTAAACTATTGGCGATAGGGGCTTCTACAGGCGGGCCACAGGCATTGCACGCGATTATTTCTAAGCTTCCGGCTAATTTCCCCGTGCCTATAATTTGTATCCAGCACATTAGTGAAGGTTTTTTGCAAGGATTAGTTGATTGGCTGGGCCATGAATCGAAACTACCTGTTAAGATAGCTGCTTTTGGGGAATTGCCGCTGGCGGGGAATATTTATTTTTCACCGGAAAAACTTCATTTAGAATTGGACTCTAAAGGGCGATTTGTTTATTCAGAAGCTGCTCCTGTCGGTGGACACTGCCCTTCTGTAACGGTGACATTTAAGTCTGTAGCTAATTTTTATAGTCGCGCTGCTGCTGCGGTGTTGCTGACAGGTATGGGCAGAGATGGTGCCGACGGAATGTTGGCGATCGCCAAAGTTGGTGGTTTGACAATAGCCCAAGACGAAGCTACCTCTGTTGTCTTCGGGATGCCCAAGGAGGCGATCGCCCTAGGTGCTGTGCAACAAATTCTGCCCATTAGCGCCATCGCTCCTTTCCTGTTGGCTAAATTAAAAATTTAGAACTTATTGGTTGATAAATTTATGAATTACCTCGCGTAACATATCAGCATCAAAGGGCTTAGTTAAATACTCCGTTGCTCCAGCCAAGCGCCCCTGCACCTTATCAAAAGCTCCATCTCGCCCTGTCAACATGACGATGGGCAAGTTCTGAAACTGAGGTAAACTGCGCACGGTGCGGCACAGTTCCAATCCGTCAATACCGGGCATTGAAACATCCAGTAGCAAAACCGCAACTTGTTCGTGATAAATAGTTGACAAAGCATCCACTGCATTGTCAGTCACCAGCACCCGAAACTCTTTGCTTAAAGCCTGTTTGACCAATCCTTGCATTACCGCGCTATCATCAACAGCCAGAATAGTTGGTAAGCTGCTACTTGCAGACATATTCTTCTCCCCAATCTATAATCTATTTATACTTCTTTCAAGAAGTATGCAACATAATTTCACTGTTTCATTTTTGAGTTTTCCCCAGAGGGACTAACTGCAAATGCTTGACTATCCTGATTACTTTTGAGCTTTTGCCACTACAGGCGTGTCGGATGCGCCAATAATCATGTGGTTTGGGAGCATTCATCCACCTTGTGAGACTGACTCGCCTTCACCGCCAGCCCTCATCTCGACCGATGCACCAGAGGGTGAATGATATCGCTTCCAACGAATTTTACCAACTATTGTTACTAAATTTAACACGTTAAAATTTTTCCACTGAATTTTCTAGCTGTACTTCAGCAGGCATCATGGCTAGGAGTAGGACACTGGTATTGTGACACACTCTCAGGATTTTAATCTACCAGTGTGACAACGCCGATCGCTGATATAAATACGTTAGAAAAAATTTATACTTAATGAATAAACTAAATCTAAGTAAGGATCTCAGTCCCACAACTCAAAATTTCTCACAGATCTCTAAACCAGGCACAATGATCCTAGATGCCACTAGGCTACAGTCTGCCCAAACCACAATCTATGCCTTTTGATTCTATTCTCTATTGATAATTCTTAGCAAAAGCAACTCAACGGGCAGTCACACATGAAAGCACCCTTGCCTTTTACGAAAAAAGTGTTAAAGCTCCACAATATAGACTTGTATCAGATCCTCGGATCTGCTTCAGAGGCTTGTTTCGATGATTTGGCTGGCTTAGCTGCTCTGATAACTCGGACTTCTATGGCTGTGGTGAGTTTGAATGACTCTAACGGCCACTGGCTCAAGTCTCAGGTAGGTCTCGATCGCACTTTTACCCACCACTACCTCAATTTTTGTGCCCTCGCGATCGGTCAAAACCCTCAAGAGTTCGATCGACTCTCCGCATCTCACTCCGAAGTTAGCATCATCCGAGACGCTGCCACCGATCCCCGATTTGCCAGTCATCATCTAGTCGCCTCTGACCCTTTTGTGAAATTTTACGCCGGAGTGCCGATCGTCACCAAGGACGGAGAAATGCTGGGAATCCTCTCGGTCATGGATACCGTACCGAAAGACTTGACAAAAGAAGCAATAAATGCTGTGGAAGCTTTGAGTCGGCAAATTGCTACTCTGGTGGAACTGCGTTGCCAACTAGCCCAAGCCCAGGAACATGGCACTAAGCTAGAACCAACCAAGGAGGATTCAGGAGAATTACCGGAATTAGAGCGATCGTCTGTGGACGAATTCTTCTCTGGCGTACAGAAGCCAGAGGAAGCTACAAAGATATTTGGCACCAAAAATCTCTCAGTGTTTGGTGAGGGTGGGACATCAATTTATCCGTGGGAAACGGCCATCATCGACCAGCAGCAAGTAGAAATAGCGCTCCGAGAAAGCCAAGAGCGATCGCGCCTGTCCACATTGCAAGCTCAAGTCGGTACGGCCCTAGGACAAGGTGGGACTATACCGACGATGCTCAAGGGCTGCATCGACACCATAGTCAAACACCTAGACGCCACAGCGGCGAGCATCTGGACCTTGAACCGGCAGACCGATCGACTAGAATTGCAAGCTGCTTCAGGACTGAGCAATCCAGCCTGGGAAATAGAAATAGAGGAGTGGATGCCAACACAACCAGGAAAACTGTCCACAGCCCCCCTGTTTCTGCTGTCGATGCCATCTGCGATCGCCAGCGGGTTGATTGTGGAGAAGCGGCTGGTGGGAGTGATGGCCCTGTGCTGCCGCCATGCAACCACGGAGGGAACCCTAGAGGCGATCGCCTCCATGGCTAACATGATTGCTGTGGGGATCGATCGGGTGAAAGCTCGCGAAGAATTGTTGAGTAGGCCCGAAGGTTTGCTCTTCGATCTCGCCAGCCAAATGCGAAACTCCCTGGACCTCAACAAAATTTTAGATACTGCCGTCAACCAAATTCGCAACTTATTACAGATTGACCAATGCTACTTTTTGTGGTATTCAGTCTCACCCCAGAACCAGGAGAGCTTTGCCATCACCCACGAGGCGGCAAATCCAGACTTGAAGGACAGACTAGCAGATTACCCGATCGCCCAAATCACGCTCCTGGGTGAAAAAATTCGTCACCGCCAACCGCTGAGGATCGGCGATGTGGCAAATACCACCTGCATTGAGCCGCCCACCCAAGCTTTTTTGGCAGATTTGGGAATTGCGTCCAAGCTGCTGCTACCGCTCAAGACTCGCGCCGGTCAAATGGGAGCAATTGTTTGCAATCACTACAGCAACCGCCGGGAGTGGTCCTGGAGCGAAGTAGAATTGCTGCAAGCGGTGGTAGACCAACTGGCGATCGCGATCGACCAAGCCGAACTTTATGCCCAAAGTCGCGCCACTGCCTTAGCCGCTCAAACTCAAGCCCGCCAACTAAGCGAAACATTGCTGAATTTGCAGCAAAAAGAAGCTCAACTCATCCAAAACGAAAAAATGTCCTCTCTCGGTCAAATGGTAGCCGGTGTCGCCCACGAAATTAACAATCCCGTAAACTTTATTTACGGCAACTTGACTTACTGCGAGCAGTACATGAAAGATCTGCTGGATTTGCTGCGCTTGTACCAAAAACACTACCCCGAACCCTGCGCCGAAATTCTCCACAAGAGCGAAGAAATTGATGTGGATTTCGTGATCCCCGACTTGCTGAAAATTTTGTCTTCCATGGAAATGGGAGTCGAACGCATCCGTAAAATAGTCGTTTCTTTGCGGAACTTCTCGCGACACGACGAAGGCGAGATGAAGCCCGTGGACATTCACGAAGGCATAGATAGCACCTTGCTGATTTTGAACAGCCGCTTGAAATCCAACGGGCAGATTTCTCCCATTGAAGTAGTCAAAAATTACGGCGAGTTGCCAAAGGTGGAGTGTTACCCCAGTCAACTCAACCAAGTATTTATGAACGTGATCGGCAATGCGATCGACGCCTTGGAGCATCAGCCCACACCCAAGAAGATCGAAATTTCGACGGCGATAGTGGGAACCGACTCCCAGGAAACATCCTGGGCCAAATCCAGCGGTCAATTTGTGCTGATTCGGATTCGGGACAATGGTCCAGGATTGACAGAAAAAGCCAAAGGTCGCTTATTTGACCCATTTTTTACCACTAAGCCTGTGGGTAAGGGAACTGGACTGGGCTTGTCCATCAGTTACCAAATTGTGGTAGAAAAACACTCCGGGAGCTTGGAGTGTATCTCAAACACAGGACAGGGCGCGGAGTTCAGGATTAAAATCCCGATCGCTCTCCCCTCTGTGAGCAAGACTTGAACAAGAGCGGGCGATCGTCTTCCAGAAAAATTTTCAAATTTTATTGTCAAACCCCTTGACAAATTCCGGCATCCCAATGGTAAGATAATCAAGGTTAAGACATTGGGGCGTCGCCAAGTGGTAAGGCAGCTGGTTTTGGTCCAGCCATTCAGAGGTTCGAATCCTTTCGCCCCAGTTAAATCATCAAGCAAAACCCAGAATAAAGAGTGAATAAGTTTCATCTCTGATTTTCTTCTGAAAATCCTGTCATATCGTTGACCGTTGCACCGTCAGGTGATTTAACCGGACCTAGAACACAGAGAACACAGAGAGATCCCAGAGAAATGAATAATTCCGAGGAAGAGAGGAATTGATATCAAGAGCAGACTTATTTATTGCTCCTGGCAGACTCTCAAATAATTTTCAAGTTGAAGATTATTTCTGGGGATTACGAGCATTGAGGCGATCGAAAATCGATCGCGAAATTGCCGGAAATATGGTTTCATCCTTGGCATAGGCCGCATCGTCAGCGAAAACGACTAAGATATAAATCGCTCGATCGTCTAAAGTCCTGACAAACGCCACTTCGCTGCGACACTTGGAAGTATAACCCACTTTAGAACCAAAATAAATATTAGTTGGCAAAGATTCCCCAAGAAATCCCTGTATTGAGTTACTAGGGTCATTTTTCCAAGCCTTGGGGTCTAAATCTCGCGTCAGCAAGTAAGCCATTTTGCGACTGGCGATGCTGGAAACAGCTTGTCTGGTATAAATTTCATACATTAATCTGGCTCCTTGATCGGTAGTTACTTGATTCCGAATGCGCTGATCCCGGTCTCCTTGCAACTGCAATTCCCGACCTGTAGGCTGTTCTTGCTTTAAATAATATATCGGATAATTTTTGGTGGTTAAACTAATATTTTCATAACCCGATGACTGAAAAAATGTATTAATTTGATTCCTTTTGGCAAGCCAAGTTTCCCAGGTTTCTCCTGCTAGTTTGTCCCCGGATTCTGTATCGGTAATCTTGTCTAAAATCCGGCTAGCTGCGTCGTTGTTGGAAACACGAATCATTTGTTCTAAATCGGAAGTAAAAGCCGATTCTTTTTCAGCGATCCTGCCTTTTTCCATGGCTGAGTAAAAGGCCGCCATCCAAAATAATTTAGCCACGCTAGCGGGAAATCTCAGGGTTTGATTTTGATATCCGGCGAAGGTGTGGGCTTGGGAATTGCTGACATCCACCAAGCTAATTGATAGTGGTTCTACGGGTAATCCTTTGGAGGTCGCAATCTGCACTGCTTCATCAACAATAACTTGCAATTCTTGAGAATAAACTGGATTGGGCGGTGTTTTGATATTATAGGTGAAGCTACTATCGGAATTGGAGTCTACTACATTTTCTGGTGTGGAAATTGTCGGTGGTGCGATCGTCTCTTGAGGCGAGATTATAGGCGGTTCCATGGGACGACGACCTCTAAATGGTAGTGTCACGATCCAACCGATGGCGATCGCCCCTAGAATTAAATACAGAATATTGCGATATTTTAACCGAGCCCAAGTCGTTCTCCGTCGGCGACGGGAGTTGACTAGACGCTGATTAGTTGGGCGTCCTGGGCTGGTACGTCCTTTGGTGGTTGGGCGTCTGGGGGACATGGGGCGGCGGCGTCGGTCTACTTGCATTACAGTGGTGTGGTATCAAACTCGCAGGATCAGTGTATAATGAGGCGGCCTCTAAATGACAACTGTGTCGATCGACTCAGTTTTTGCCAGTTTTCAATGTTTTATGGGCTGATTGATAGTTCTGGTAATTGTAAAAATCTCAGGATAGCACTCCGTTGAAACAACATCCATTGAAAAATATGAGAAATTTTTGGGGGCTGGCTGTTTTGGGATTAACAATAGTTGGCGTTAGTAATTCTTTGATACCTTCGGTTGTGGTATTTGTGCCCCAATCTGCTGCTGCTGAACCTATTGTCCATCTACAAACAGCCAGACGCAACGCGGATCTGTCGCCAGAGTTTACAGAAGCAAGCCCAAATGTGGATGTAACAAACCAGCCAACTATTTTCAGTAGCAGTAGTTGGTTTTGGGAATTAAAAAATTTACCCCAAATTTCCTACACTCAATTGCTTGACTTGTTGGTCAGACAACCTGAACCCAATCATATTACTACAGAAACCGTTGCACATCCTGAAGACATAGCAGGTTTTGAGCGGGTTGTAAAGTATGCAAAACAACAAAATTTGCCCGATCGCCCCATGGGAGAAATTGTACAGGCGATCGGCAATTATTTTCTCGGTCAACCCTACGCTGAGGGTTTGTTAGATAAATCCGGGACCGAAAAATTAGTCATCACTTTAGACAAGTTTGATTGCGTCTTATTTGTCGAAACTGTACTGGCGATCGCACGGGGTGTCGCCGCCCAAGATTACGATTATCCAAATTTTGTAAATAGGATTGAGTCCCAGCGCTATTTGAACGGTAAAATCAACGGTTATTGCAGCCGATTGCACTATTTTTCGGAATGGATCAATGACAATCAAAAACGCCAAACTGTAGAAAATATCACAGCCAAATTGGGAGGAGTACCTCTTGATAAAAAACTCAATTTTATGAGTCAGCACCGCAGCAGTTATCCCCAAATGCGGCAGGATGAAGCTACTTATCAGTGCATTGTTAACATTGAAACTGATTTGGCTAAATCTACAGTTAATTACATACCAAAAAATCAGATTAAAAATATTTATTCTGATTTAAAACCAGGGGATATTGTGGCGGTAGCTACGGATGTGAAAGGATTGGATGTCACCCACACTGGCTTGGTTTATCGAAATGCGGATGGAAATCTGGGTTTGATTCATGCTTCGCCGGCGGGACAGGTGGTTGTTGCTTATGACTTACACCGATATATTGGTCGGGTTGAAAGTGCGATCGGGATTGTGGTGGCTAGGGCGATCGATCCTAGGCAAAATGGAGTTAGATTAAACGAACCGCGAAGGCGCTAAGAACGCGAAGGAAGAAAGAGAAGAGATAGATTAAGATGTTGTTCTTTCTTCGCGCGATAGGGCGATCGATCCGAGGCAAAATGGAGTTAGATTAAACGAACCGCGAAGGCGCTAAGAACGCGAAGGAAGAGAGAGAAGAGATAGATTAAGATGTTGTTCTTTCTTCGCGCTATGATGGTGTTCGCTGTTGAATGCTCAAATTTGATGTTAATTGACAATTTCGCTACGAGATACTTTACTATTTCTCGCAGGATTTGCTGTTAATTCGGGCGGTGAGGTTGGAACTGCTCCCCATTCACTCAAAAAGCCTTTTAACAAGACTTCTTGTTGAGTGCGCAATACCTCGACATTAGCGCCTCCATTCATAATTACAAACCAGACTGTTTGTTGTTTCTGGGTTGGTAATGCTCCCCCTAAAGCACTGACATTATCCAATGTTCCTGATTTGATTACTGCTAATTTTGGCAGGGGCCTTTCTGACAGTATCCCTTTGTCTTTTCCTACTACGGTTAAAACATCGGCAACTGTCATATTATAAGGTTGAAGATAGCGTTCTAATGCTAAAAATAAACCGCAGGCGGCGCGAGGCGAAATCCGGTTGTCTTCGCTTAAGCCGGAACCGTTGACCAGTTGAATCTCTGCGGGGGGAACTCCTGTTGCTGCTGCTGCTTGTTGGGCGACAATTTTTGCGCCACCGACACTATCGGCTAACATATCTGCCATCAAATTGTTGCTGTACTGGTTCATTTTTTTGATGAGTTCAGCTAGGGGCAAAGAATAATGTTTAACTAAGGGTTTTACGCTGTCGGGGACTGCGGGCAAAACTTTGACAGTGCCCTCAATTGTTACTTGCGGTTTGGGGGTGTTGGGAGGCAGTGTTTGATGCTGGGCTGCTGGTTCGGCAGACCAGATTTGGCTGTTCAATCCTTCTTTGAGCAGTTCTCCTGCTTTCAGGGGGTTTGATTCAAAGTTCATGTAAAATTTATCGGCTATGATGAGGTTGCCAGTTACTCGTTTGATGCCTTTTTGATTTAAGGTGTTTCCTAGGGCGATCGCCTCTTCCCACACAAAAAATGGATCTTGGCTTCCTTGGATAATTAAGTCGCCTTTTAATACGCCGTTTTCGATGTTTCCGGTTGTGCCAATTAAGGTGATAAATTCATGTTCTGGTCCGAATTTTTGCAGGGCTGCGAGGGATGTTGCTACTTTGGTAATTGAAGCGGCGGGCAGAGGTGTTGTTCCTTGATGATTTGCTAGTAAGGTGTTGCCGGATTGTATCCAAATGCCTTGGTTTTCTTTGGCAAATCCTTGGGATGTTAAGGTGTTGAGGTACTGTTGGATTTTGCTGTTTGTGGTGGTTGGCGGATTTTCGGCAGAGACTATTAATGGTCGATCGACTTTAATCGGCGATGGCGAAGCTGCGGTGACAGGAGTGGGAGATGAAAGTTCGGGGGATGGAGTGGCTGCACATCCAGCCATCAGTGTCACTAGCGCGATCGACTTTAAATAGCGCGTTTTCAGGATTATTTGAATTTGCATCAGCTTTTTTTAATAGGACTTACATATAAATATCAAAGAAACCGGGTTGTTTACTCCTAGTTGAAGGCTGTTTAGGGGCAACCGGGTGTGGGATTGCCCCTACCAAAATTTGTGAAATTTCTCGATCGACTGGTCTATCCAGCCAAACTACCTATACTTAAGGGTACCATCTCGCCGTGCGTGGTCAGTCCTAATAACATCGGCTCATTGGGTCGGATCAATTGTCCTGTAAGGGCGCAGCGCTCCTCCTGCTGTGCTGTGGCATCAATGCTGGCTCGAATATCCGATCGCGAAAACATCTGGCGATACTCTCCCGATTTCTGCTGCACGTAATTCCAGAGCAAATCTCGAATCAACGCTTGATAGCCTTGATTTCCTGCCAGTTCTTTGAGTCTTTCTTTGAGATCCCTCTCCAGTCGAATGCTGGTAACTTCCATTTCGGTGGTTGAAGTTCTAGGTAGGGTATGCATATTTTTTTCTCCGTGACGGGGTGGACATATCTGTAATATCAGTGTAGTATGTTTACAGCTAGATTTAAACCTCTCTTAGGACTTTCCGCCTTCTGTGAAATTTCTCCCCACCTACTCCACCTGTCAACCCAAGTTCGATCGCCCTTGCGATCGTCCCCAATCCTCACGATGCCTCGTCAGGACTGGATTTGTGGTGGTAACAGAAACGTCGTTGACTGGCGAGAGCCTGTTTAAAGGCAGTTATATTGGATTAGGACAAGTTGCAGAAATTAATCATCATGACCTAGGCCGAGACGGTCTAGAAGTGGCACAGCCACAGGGAAATGTGCGAAGCGGGAGGTACTGCTAAACGACAGTACCAGGACAGGATGAAAATTTGCCTTTAGCAGTTTTTCTAGCCCCCGCTTTCCACTAAGAGAAGCGGGGGCTTTTGATGAAAAATGTGACAGATTCCCTGATATCAAATCCTCTCTTTATCGTCCTGTATTAAACTCTCTTTTCTCTTCCTTCGCGTCATAAGCGCCTTCGCGGTTAAATCACCTGACGATACAACCGGAATTGATATTGATGTCTCAAATCTTAAATTGACTGACTTGGGGAACTAGCCAGAAATGAGATTTCGCCAATGGTGGCGATAAATCTCATTTCCCAATCCAACATCCAAAATTGATGAGGAGAAGCAAGCCATGACTGTAGCAACTGATGTATTAAGGCAATCTGTAGTGGTTTTTTCTAAAAATTATCTGCCGATGAGTCGTGTCAACATCAAACGGGCGATCGTACTTTTAGTCACTGGCAAAGCTGAACCTCTAGATTTTACTACTGGCAATGGCTGGTTGGTGCGATCGCCCAGCACAGCGATTCATGTACCCGAACACATCCGTTTAACTTTGGCAGACAGGGAACGTCTTTGGAAAGTGCCCCCGGTGAATCGCCGGGAAGTCTTGCGCCGGGATGGTCATTGTTGCCAATACTGTGGTAGTAGCAAGCGTTTGACCTTGGACCATGTGATGCCTCGCTCCAAGGGTGGTTTGCATACCTGGGACAACGTGGTGGCTGCTTGCGAAGGGTGTAATTCTCGTAAGGGCGATCGAACTCCCATAGAAGCTGGAATGCCTCTGCGGGCTAAGCCAAAGGCTCCCATGCACCCTACTGTTGCTTTTGCTGAAATGTTTTGGCACGAACATCAAATTGGGGAATAGGGCATGGGGCATCGGGCATCGGGCATCGGGCATCGGGCATAGTTAGTAGTTAGTAGTTAGTAGTTAGTAGTTAGTCGTTAGTGGTTTTTCTAATAACAAATAACAAATAACAAATAACAAATAACAAATAACAAATTTCCAATGCCCAATTCCCTGTTTGGCCAATGCCCAATGCCCAATTCCCTGTTTGGCCAATGCCCAATGCCCAATGCCCAATTCCAAATTTTAAGGCTGTCAATATGCTGAAGTTGACTTACACTGAAACGGGCTTTAACCTAGAGCGTTTGGCTCAATCTCCCGAACAGTTGGTGGCGCTGCGAGTTGTGCTGGCTATGCGAGTTGGTCAAAGCATTAGCGTCGAACCGAGCACTGCGGCGTTTTTGCTGCCGGCGAATTTACCAGCGCTGTCTTTGCTAGAATCTGAGGTCCGCGCCGACGGCAGTGGTACGATCGCCCTTTGTGTTGCTGATGCTGAATATGTAGAAGTAAGTTTGCGCGGTACATGGATTGGCACCGAGTCTGAGGACGCTGATGGGGTGTTTGTGACTGTTCTGGGCGATCGTGCGGAGTTTTTGTTACTCAAACTCTGGCTGGAAACTCAACCTGTTAATTCGATTGTCGAGGAAGTCGGCGATTGAAATTAAAGGCAGAATCCGCTCTGTTAAACCTACAAACGATGATTGTTCAGGGGCCGTGCCTTTCTTTGTCGGCCCTCCTCATATAAAATCCTCTCTTCTCTTCCTTCGCGCCCTTCGCGCCTTCGCGGTTAAATCACCTGACGATACAACCGGAATTGATATCATCCAGGATTTTGGATGTGTTTCAGGGATTGGGGCAGCCACTATGCGCTGCCTCTACAATAGCAATGTTACAGCCCTGCCCATCAGGGTGTATAAATGATATTGAAGTAAATCCCCGAATCTTGAAGATTGTCTCCGCGATCGCTAATTCTCACCAAAGGCAAAGCGTATTCTAAGCGGACATTCACTCGCGGTATTGGTTCCCAAAGTACACCCAAACCTAAACCAGCTAAAAATGTCTGATTGGTTAATTTATTAGGATTATTGGGCACGTTCCACACTGTTCCAGCATCAAAAAACGGTGCTAATTGAAGTTTGGGAATACCCGAAGCATCCCTCTTTAAAGTAATCCGATCCTCAATGGAAAATCGAACGCCATTATCGCCCGAACGGACATTTTGGCGGTAGCCTCGCAAAGATTGTCCTCCACCAATTACAAATTGCTGGGAAGACAACAAACTATTAGCTGATAACTGCAAGTCTGCTTGCACAATTAATAAATGTTGGTTGTTCAATCGCTGTACCCGCTGCACTTGACCTAGCCAACTCAAAAATTGCCCATCGGGCACAGAACCTTCGTTGCTGGTGGCATCAAACAAGCTAGTGCCGATCGTAAATTGCGATCGCAGGGTCCAGACACCTTGGGGATCGCGCCGAATGTAGTCTTGTCCCAGTTTAATTGCTGTCGTAGTGCTGACACCGTTGGAGTCCGGCCCGATACCAAAAGGAGTCGGTTCCCCCGCCACGAAAGTGCGGCCTGTTTGATAAGTTAAACCCCCAGATAAGGCAAATTCTTCGATGGGCGATCGCACTAAGGGCTGGCGATAGCTAACTTCAAATAAATGGGATTTTCCTGATATATCAAAAGCGTCAAAAGGTGCTTGCACGATACTATTCCGATTCGGTGCAGCCCTCAGTTGCAAAGTACCATTCATCGCATTCAGCGGGATGCGGTAGCTAAAATCAAATACGTCTGAATCGCCGATCGATCGGTAATAAGCAGCCGCCAGTTCATCGCCATTTCCGGTGATATTCCGGTGGCGTAAACTAACTCCCAATCTTTCAGAACCGACGCTCGGAGGCGAGTAATTGTCAATACTAACACTAGCTTGAAACGGATTAGCTTCCGAGACGCGAACGATGAGAATGCTCTCCCCCTCATTATCACCAGCACGCAGTCTAGCTTCTATATTGTCAAATAAAGGATCGACTCGCAGCAGGCGCAGTTGGTCTTCTAAGGAAGCTGTGCTTAAAGGCATTCCGGCACCGAGTCTAATCCGGTTGCGGATGTAAGCTGGATGCAATCTTTTAGTTCCTTCTACCTCAATTTTGCTGAGTTTACCTTCGATTACTTGAATCTGGACTACCCCTGCGGTGATAGTTTGGGGCGGTAAGACCGCTCTGGATGTGATGTAGCCTCGATTCAGGTAAATTTCAGTAATTTTGTCGGCGACTTGTTTGAGTTGTTCTAGGGTGGCAGAACGCCCCTCTAAGGGATTGACTAAGGCTTTAATTTCGTCGGGGCTTAAAACCGTACTCCCAACTACTTGAATTTTTTGAACTTGAATCAGATCCGAAGGTAGTGGCTGGGGAAGTGGCTGTGGTGATGGTGGCTGAATTTGTGGCGGTGCTGCGGGAGGTTCTGGGGAAGGTGGCTGTGTGGGTTGCAGAAAGCGATCGCGATTTGGATCTGCCCCTGTCGGTGGCGCTGGCAGATTTCTTGGCTCTGTCGGTGAATTCTGGGCTAAAAAATTATAATTTGGCTGATTTTGGGGCGGTAAATTATTGTCAGTCTGTGGTTTTATGGCGGGCAACTGAGAAATATCGGCAGTTTGGGATCTAGCTGGATGGGCATAGGAGGGAATTATCGAGACTGCACTTAGCAGTGAGGCCCCAACCCGAAACATAACAATATTGACAGTGCGACGCATAATTAATTGTTGCTGTTAAATAACTTTGTTTGCTGCTAGATCGCACCAGCCCATCTTTCAAAAAGACGTTACTGAAATATCTGTTCTCACTTTTCACCCCCAAGTCCACACCTAAAATCTTGTCAGTGGCTTTAGGTGCTTGGGGAGGAGGATCTGGTGGAATATAGTGTTGCACCAATTTTGGGCAACTGCTAGGATTTCACTTCAATCTGGCAACTCACAGTCAGGACTTATTTGAGAGTTCTACAAGTTTCACCTTTTGAGCAAAAAGTTGGGTTTATTTTGGCTTTTCAAAATTTAAATTAGTTGGGACTAATGGTGCTTGGGAAATTGTGCCTAATTCTACCGAACTCAAAATTTCTGACCACTGGAGTGCTAAGTTGGCATCGCTGGGAGAGGAGACGCGCAGTTGGGCTAGAGTTGCGAGGTATTCGTACCAGATACCTTGTTGGGTAAAAATGCTGAGACGATCGTGCCCGGACGATCGATCCAACTCGGTTTTCAAACTTGGGGCGAGTGCAGTACGGTTGATCCACCCGGAAACGAGAACATCTTCTTGAGAGTTTTGGGGGTTGCATTTGATCGAAAAGTACCAATGATAGTTTTTGCCCACTTCCAAGACTGGCGAAGTGCCGTCTTTGGCAAGGCTCACACTAACGATACCAGCACGGCTAGTTACCATGTGAAAACTTTTTTTGTAAATTGTCTTGTCTTTTTCGTCAGCCAACTCAAATTAGACTTTTTTGTCCACAGCTACGGGAACATAGTAAAAAAAAGTCGGTTTGGGTGAAAGGGTTCGCCCGATAGTTGATTTGGGAATCAAGGCTGTGGTGGAAGAAGGGCAATTTGAACCCCGTGTTCCTCCGCCTACGTGCCGCCCAGGTACTCCCTGTTCGGGTGGTTGAAAATTATTCCAAGTCATTCCTATGGACTGGCTGTTGAGTCTCGTTCCGGTTTGGGAAGATAATTGAACTGTTTGCCACTGTAAGGGTTGATCTTGGATCTCAGGGCGACTGACGCTGTTTGTGGGACTGTTAAGAGCTTTTGCTGGTAGAGAGAAATTAACGGTGGCAACTGCCTCCAAAGACAGAATTAAGGAAAGGGCCACGGTATTTAGATGACACTTTGTCCAAGCCATGATTGACCAGCCTTCTGATAAACCTAGGAACTTTATCGTATGATTTTATTCTACCCAAAGTTTGTCTAGATATAGTAATCTGTTGTACTTAATTTATATCTTCAGGTAGATACTATTAATTTTGAGGATCTGACACATATATAATCCTGTGTGGCGATCGACCGTGGTAGCTTAGTATTTATACTGAGTTGGATTCATCACAACAGGTTGAGTTGAGGGAGTTAAATCTGATATCAGGCATCATCTGAGCTAAACCCAAATTTAACTCACTCTGCGGTGTCACTAAACAGGAGTGGAACTCTCAGAGTCCGATCGCTTTGATGGCAATTCGGCCTCCTCTTAGTCAGCAATTTTGCAGATGGACTCTCGGAGTTTGGCTACCAGTAACAAATTTAGTTTTCTGTTTTGGTTTTCTGTAAAGTATCGGCAATATATTTAGCATGAATCTCGATTCACCAATTCTCTGTGACCAAGAGCCTTCGCGACTGCGGATGGTCAGACCCATCGGAGTCTACGCACTGCACGGCATTACGTTTTTAGGCAATAGATTGTTCGCTGTCGATCGGACAGAAGGGCTACTATTGGAGATCGATCGAGAAACTGACAACACTACTGTTTTAAATCCTTGTCAAACAGCTAAGTTTGCCGGTGCCACTGGCCTGGCTATCTGGGAAGATACCCTTTGGTTTGCAAGCGATGAGGATATTTGTTGCTGTCGGGGCGCCATTCAGGATGGAAAAGTTGGGGAACTGAAACCGGAACATTTTGTTTCGCTTTCTTATCCTGCTGACGGGATTGCTGTGTGGAAATCTACACTATATGTTACCTGTCAGAGACTGGGCTATATTCTGGTTTTTGACTGCAATACAGGGCGCGAGATTACTCGATTTTACGCTCCTGGTATTGGGGTAGAAAATATTACTGTGCGGGATGAAGAACTTTGGGTTTGCGACAAGACTGAGCAAACTGTTTACTGTTTAGAACGGGCAAATGGGGATGTTAAATTTAGCGTTTTGACACCCTTTGAAAATCCTTCGGGCTTGGCTTTTCATCAGGATTCGGCAACTGGGGAAGAAGTTCTTTATGTGGCCTATGCTGGAGATGAACTTTATATCCGGGATGACCCGAATTCGGCAGATCCTTTTCAGTTGACTAAGCGCGATCGCACTTTTGTTCACCCTTTATATTTTCACTACAATCAAGCCGAAGGCTACGCTCTTTCCAACGGTTTTTTGATGGAAATGTCCTATGTCGAGGAACTGTCTCCCCTGGAGGAGGTAGCAATTGATAATTTGGAGTGGCGGATTGCTTTACCTTCGGAAACTCATCGGCAAAAGGTGAGGCAAATTACCCCGATTGGGATGCCTTTTACTGAGGAAATTCAGGAGGGCGAACGGGTAGCGGTGTTTAAGTTCGATCGGCTTCATGCTGGAGAACGGCGAATTTTTGGCTGGAAGGCTTTGTTGGAAGTTCGAGCAATTAAGTATCAGTTGTCGCCTAGGGATGTGGAAAAGATTCCTAAACTGTCGCCGGAGTTTGAAGCTAAGTATTTGGTGGATAATGATAATTTGGCGATGGATACGGAGATTGTGCGATCGGCTGCAACGGCTGCTATTGGCTCAGAAACAAACATTCTCAGGCAATTGCTGAGCATTCGTAATTTTGTTTATGACCAACTTGCTTACGGAATTAGACCACATATCGACACACCAGATATTGTGCTGCGCCGTGGTATTGGTTCCTGTGGCGAATACGTGGGGGTTTTGTTGGCTTTAGCCCGGTTAAATGGCATTGCTTGTCGCACAATTGGACGGTACAAGTGTCCGGCTTTTGCTGACAGAAAAGGTTTGCCACTGGAACCGGATTTCAATCACGTTTGGCTGGAGTTTTACATTCCGGGCTTTGGCTGGGTGCCGATGGAATCGAATCCTGATGACATCCAAGAAAGAGGGCCTTATCCTTTGCGCTTTTTTATGGGTTTAGCTTGGTACCACGTCGAAATTGGCAAGGGAATTCGCTTTCAAAGTCTGACGAGTGAGGGTCTTCCTGTGAAAAAAGATAATGTTTCCGTGGGGAGTCTGGCAATTAATCATGTGAGGTTTACAATTTTGTCAGAGTTGCCAGCAATTTGAAGTTTTTAGTGAACTGTTAATTGTTAATTGTTAGTTGTTATTTTTTGGTGATAATCGCCAATCATAAATAACAACTGACCAAAATTCGATGGCAGATATGGGAGCTTCGCTCCCCGGTACATGATTTAGGAGCAAGGAACCTGAGTTGATCTAAAATCTAAAAGAGACTTCTCCTAAAAAGCTGGTCTTGAAGAGGCTGTTGAGGCCTGTTCCACAGTAATTATGGGAGAGGTTTAATGTGAAGTAGAAGTTTGTCGGAGGGGTTGTGGAATTTTCTATTGCTAATGTTCTGGTTGTAGTCGCCTTTTTACTGCTGCTGATAGTTACGGGCGGGGTTGCCTATTTGACTGCGCTTGAGTGGGGCGATCGCAGACGGTTAGATGAGGCTAAACGGAAAAAAAAATAGCTGTTTGCTATTGACAAATGGCAATTTTTATGCGTAATACAAGGCGATCGAGTGCGATCGCTTTGTTTTTTGGAATTGAATCCAAAATGAATACAGAAGGAATAGAGAAATTAGCCTGTATTCATCCTGAGATAGCTAATTAAAAAACATATTTTTCTGCTACACGCCAGTAGCGGGAAAAACGCTTCAAATCAATGTAGCCATCATAGCGCACAAAGGGTTCTGGGGATAAAATTTCAACCGGGAGCGATCGCTGAATTTTTACACAAATGTCCTGAAACCGAGGACTGGGACTTTCCGTCGTCACTACTTGATTGGCACTGAATTCTTGAGCAAAAGCCATAACTTCTGTAGCCATATCGCCGCGCCGAATAATTACTGGCAATTCCAGCAAACATTCGTAAATAAACAAGATGCGCTTGAGACTTAACTGCCATTCATCGATTAGCGCATCATCCCAAACCCAAATCGCCGGTGCATTTGGGTATGCTTGAAAAACCGGACCTTCGGGGTTTAGACAGTCTCCGTGTAGCCAAATAATCGGATTGTTCATAAATGTGTAATCGGGAATCGGGAGTTGGTAATTATCACCCAAAAATAACTAATAACTAATAACTAATAACTAATAACAAATTAGCGACGTTTTTGAGGACGATTCCAACTTTTAGAACCGCCACTGCGATCGACCTTTTCTGCAGCAGGAAACAACTTCCCTTCCAAATATTCGTAACTCCCCTCAAAATCACATTGTCCGTACAGAGGACAATCGGCACAATACACCCCCTTAGTGTAACGTTCCAAATTCTCCCGATTAAAAAAATAAGCCTTGTGACTAAAAGTGCTAGCTACCCACTGCCAAGAAAGATTATTACTCGCGGGATCTCCATCTAGCAAATGTGCCAAAAACCAGCGAGCTCCAGCTTGCCAGCGCACTTTGCGCCAGTGCACCAGATAAGCGGCCATCCACATCCGCTGGTGATTGTGTAAATAACCTGTTTCCCGTAACTCGTTGCTGAAACTATCGATACAAACTAAACCCGTCGTCCCCTCAACAATATCTTTGGGCATGGTTTCGCTGTAAGATGAAGCGGTGTAACCAGTTTTATAGGGTTCTCGGTCTTGCCAAATCCCCTCTCCCAATTCTGCATAAAGTCGCTGCCAATAATCCCGCCAACCCAACTCGTTGACAAGTTTCACTGCGTCTTCTTGATGTCGCACCTTGGCCAGCACCATATCCCGGACTTCTGCAAGGCTTAAAACACCGTAACGTAAATAGGGCGACAAGCGAGTTACCGCGCCGTTGAGAAAGTTGCGGGTTGAGCTGTACTTGCCGGGATCGACTTGTTGTAGTGCTGTTTCGGCGGCCTTACGCCCGCCTAGGGTGGGGGATAGGTGACTGTCCCTGGCGGCAGATTCTGGGAACTGTTGGCCCAGGTAGGTAATTAATTCTTCGCGGCTGGCAAACTCCCGCTTCATGTCCTGAGTCATTTTTCTTAATCCCCTGTTATTCTTCCTGAATGTTAAAGCTATACACTCAAGGTTAAATATCATAGCAAAATCTTATGGCAACTTTTCCGACGGACGCTAGTGCGATCGTCAGCTCAAGTACACAACTGAAAAATAGCGAAATTCAAGAGTTCGATCGAGCCATGATGCGTCGCTGCATAGAATTAGCCCGTCGCGCCCTGGGCAAAACCGCTCCCAATCCCCTCGTGGGTGCTGTAATTGTCCGCAACGGCAAAATTGTCGGCGAAGGATTTCACCCAGGTGCCGGCGAACCCCACGCCGAAGTTTTTGCACTCCGGGAAGCTGGGGAACTCGCGGCCGGAGCCACGGTTTATGTGAACCTAGAGCCTTGTAACCACTATGGACGGACTCCTCCCTGTTCCGAAGCTTTAATTCAGGCTAAGGTGGCAAAAGTAGTGGCTGGGATGGT
>RDXH01000210.1 GCA_004292745.1 Oscillatoriales cyanobacterium
ATTAAAGATAGCAGTTTGCCCAATATCTTGTTCTGGGTGTCGATAGAAATTAACTCGTCCACCACCTATATTTTTAACAAGTGCCTCCATTTCATCTTGGATAGATTGATTGGAGCAATCGTTAACAACTTCAATTTGAATTTGCTCAGAACTGGGAATTTGTTTGAGTACGCTTTTTAGCGCTTGCTCCAAATATTTTATCCGGTTATAGGTGGGAATCATTACAGACCAAAATGGTCGATGAATATTCGCAGTAATAGGATGGATTCGCGGAAATGCTTGAGAAATAGTTGGAACCGTGGCAACAGCAGTAACATTTAAAGGTTGTGCTTCTACTCCTGCTAACTGTCGCATCCACTCTTTGACTTGAGTGGTATCTGTCATCTGACTTTTAACTTCTGCACTCAGTAAATTGAAATACGAACTGCGTAAAATTTTCTGGTGAAATCTCTGAACATCTTGAGCTATCTCTCCCTTTAGCAAGTTTTTTCTTGTTAGTTGAGAAAGGTGTACTCGCCAGTGTGATAAACATTTGTTAACAAAACCAATTTTGTAGTAGCTCATAATTCTGAACCACATTTCTACATCAACTAATTGCTGCAATTCTACATCGAATAATCCGACCCGATCGAACACTTCTTTTTTAATTAAAACTGTGCTCGGTTCTCCTATTTTATTAATTGGATTATTCAAAATATTTGGCTCTGCTAGCAGGACTTTTCCATCTTGAATTGGTTGTAAAGTAGACCAATTTCGAGAAATTTCTACAGCCCCTCGACCAATTGCTTGGCAAGCCGGATCGGAAGCTGCATCTTCTGCTAGCAAGACTCCCCGTCGCGAGAATACTAAACCTATTTGCTCATTCTGTTCTGCTAAATTCACCAATTCGGTAATACATTCTGGTTCCAGCAAATCATCTTGACATAACAATTTAATATATTTTCCTTTTGACTCAGAAATACAGTAGTTCCAATTTTTAACTAAGCCAAATTGAGTGTGAGTCAAAATCTTGAAATCGCCTGAGAACTTGTCTGTAAGTGATTTGGCGATCGCTACTGTTTGGTCTGTCGAACCGTCATCAGAAACAATAATTTCTAAATTGGGATAACTTTGAGCAATAACGCTCAAAATAGCCTCATTCAGATATTTTTCGCCGTTATAAGTAGGAATGCAAACGCTAACTAAAGGTTGAGTTATTTTAGTTGAGCTTAACTGCCGATTAAACTTCTCAACTAAATGCTGGCTAAAACAAGGGTCATGTTCAATAAATTTATTCCACCTTGCTGTCATCAATGTCGCTGCTGTATTTTTGACTTCTAACTGATATTCAGTTCTGAGATCAAAAGCCCAACCTTGTAACTCTTGATGCAATACTTTGGCGTGACTGAGATAAACATTTCGATAGCCTTTTGCTATCATTTTTAAACACAGATCGACATCACCATATACAATTGGCAAATTTTCATCAAAACCGCCGATGCTGGCGAATACTTCGCGACGGCACATCAAGCACGCTCCAGTAACAGCCGAGACGTTATTTGTAAATCCGATATGCACGATATCATCATACTGTATTACTGCGTTGCTAATCCCCTTGTAAGCATGACTAGCAATCCCATTAACACCTAGGATAAATCCTGAGTTTTGTACAGAATTATCTGGATACATCAGGAGTCCGCCCACGGCACCAACTGATTGTCTTTGAGCTTGCTCAACCATTACATTGAGCCAATCTCCATGCAGTATTCTGGTATCATTATTCAAAAAGAGTAAGTAATCTCCTTGTGCTTTTTCTACACCAAAGTTATTGAGGCGAGAATAGTTGAATGGAATGTCTAATCTGTAAGATTTAAACTTGGTTGGTTGTTGAATTCGCCACCTTTCAATAATTTGAGTTGTTTCTCGTTCTACACTGCCGTTGTCAATCACCACAACTTCATAATTAGGATACAAAGTCTGGCTAAAAATTGAGTATAGACATAGATTTAAAAGACTGCCAAAATCCCTAGTAGGAATGATAATGCTAACCAGTTTGTCACTATTAATTGCGTAACGGACGGTATAATGACCTGGTAGGTTTTGATGGGCGAGAACTTGTCCTGGCTCACCTCTTCTATGAATCGCATCTGTTATGGCTCTGACAGCGGCTTCATAGGCATAAGGTTTGGCATCTTTGGAAGCAGACGCAGATTCGGAGTGAAATCTCCAATGATAGAGGATTTTAGGTATGTGGAATATCTTGTTAGTTTTTTCTGTAATTCTCAAAACTAAATCATAATCTTGACTTCCGTTATAAGCATCTCTAAATCCACCTATTTCATTGACTAGCGACCGTCTGTAAGTACCTAGGTGACAAGTGTACATCCGAGATAAAAATGAATCAGGACACCAATCAGGCTTGTAACATGGAAGAGAGAAATCGTTTTGTTCGTTAACCTTATCTTCATCTGAATAAATCATGTCTGCATCGGGATGCTGATTCAGCAGTTTTACTACTTCATACAAAGCATCTACTGTCAGCAAGTCATCGTGATCTAGCAGGGAGATGAATTCACCAGTCGCGAGTTGCAATGCAGAATTTGAAGCGCGAGATATATGACCGTTTTGATTTCTTAAAACTGCTTTAATCCTAGAGTCCTCTGTCACATATTCTTCTAATATTTTTTTGACGTGAGGCTTAGTTGAAGCGTCATCAGCAATGCACAATTCCCAATGAGTGTAACTTTGGTTTAGAACAGATTGAATTGCTGCTCTTAAAAACTGTTCTGGTGTATTGTAAACTGGCATTACAATACTAATAAGTGGCTGATATTTCAATTGAGTCATTACATTCATTCCTGGAAACCTCGGTGTTAATTTCATGTTTTTAATATATTCCCGTTTGGTTTTAAAACGCGATAAATTATGGCAGTTTGTAAGCTAGCCAAAATCCATTTCCCACTTTGCTATCGGGGTCTTCCGTGCCTAGTAGTTGCCAATTAAGAGTAGGAAGATAGTCATTTTTTGTGTTGAGTTTTTCAAAAAATTTTCTGAGAGTTGTGGAGGTAAATTTCCAGTAATGTCCACCTTTACCGCCATATAAGTTTTCTGCGGGAGCTGTTTCTATCGTCCATTTTTCTTGGTGTGCTCTAACTAGCTGATCGTAGGTAGATAGCGGGCGATTATCTCCGACTAGAGCATCGGGCTGGGGGACAATCATCACCACATATCCTCCTGGTTTGATGACTCTTTGCCACTCTAATAAAGCAGATATAGGATCGGGAATGTGTTCAAATACATGACTGGACAAAACAAAATCTTGGCTTTTGTCTTTGACTGGAATGTTGTCTGCTTCGCCGTACATATCTATTTTTGTAGGTTGCTCCCCCATGTTAACCTGGTTGTCTTGAAACATATCTTCGTCAAACTTGGGAGCAACATTAATTGCATTCACGCCAAAGGGATTGTGCGATGCTGCTCCTAGTTCTATACCTGAGAGTCCTGTTAATAACTTGATTGTTGGTTGGTGCAGTGGAAATTTCATAGTTACTACGATTGTTTTAGTTGCAGAAATAGTTGAAATATTTAACGTCGAATTAAAAAACCATTAGTGGCAAAAGTAAAGCCAAATTTATTTTCGCGACGGTCATCTCTTTGATAATCATTAGGGTAAATAGCAAAATATTCTGCCATTGCTTCGTAGGGTCCTTCTCCCCATCCTGGCAAAACGGGGTGTCCGTTAATGTTACTATCTTCAACTATTAAATAATCACCTGTTTTCAGTAGCGATCGCAACATTTGCATTTCCCCTAAAACGTGATGCTTTTCATGGTTGCTATCCAGAATAGCAAATACCGGACCGGGAAATTCTCTGCGCAATACTTCTATTCTTTGACCGACTGCTGGAGCGGTGGAAGATGAAAGCATTAACTCAATCCGGGGATGATTTCTAACTTTGGGATGCAGAGATTTATGGTCAATATCTACCGAAAATACTTGAGACTTATCATTAATTTTTTCTAAAAGATCGGCAAGAAATAAAGTACCTCCACAATAAAAACTGCCAAATTCTATAATTAAACTCGGTTTTAAATCCCAAATGATTTCTTGGTAATTCCACATATCAGATGGAGATTTTAGCACTTTAACACCAGTCCAAAAAGTCGTATTCCAAATTTGCTGATTGTAGTACCATAGGTGATAGCGCAGACCGATGTCTGTAGTAGCAAGTGTATTTTTTGATAAGTGATATTTGATTTTGCCTAATAAATATAAAGCATCTGAATTGTCTGGCTGAATATCAAGGATTTGAAAACAAATTAACTCAGCCTGAAAGTGGTCATCCGACTGATATAACTTCGTTGCAGTTGCGATCGCATCTATGAGGTTTTGCATCTGAGTTAAAAGTTAGTTATGTTACCTGTTTTGCCGGCGTTTTTGTTTCGACAGAAGGATCGAATTGCTCTATCTCAGTTTGCTAGACTAGACAAACACAATCGTAAAGGTTGTCACGATCGCGACGGCCGTCGCTTCAAGGGCTCGCTACCGCTATACAGATTCTGCGGGAAGAAAACAGGAAAAACCAGGCTTAAGTAGCTCCCAGACTGAAGCATCTTATCAGGAGTTAGCGCCATTGGCATCAGTGGGCGATCGCCCTTACCCCCTTGGGCAAGACATTGACAAAGATCAAGTTGTCATGTAAGCACACAAGCAGATGGTTGAAGAAAGCGCCCAAATCTGAAGACGAAGCCCAGCAACGTTTGGTTTCCACCACTTCACAGGCCCGATCGCCCTTACCCGGATTCCTGACCACACAAAAACAAGTTACAATTACGTTAAGATTGATGAACATAAATAAAAATTCCCAAATCACAGGGACTAAAAATTAGGAGATCCACCTCAGTGAATAAACGCTGGAGAAACGCAGGCCTGTACGCACTTCTGGCTATTGTAGTCATTGCTTTAGCAACCGCATTTTTTGACAAACAGCCCCCAAGCCGCGAAGTTTGGAAGTACAGTCAATTCATTCAGGAAGTCGAAGGCAAGAGAGTAGACAAAATCAATATCAGTTCCGATCGCACCAAAGCCCTCGTCACAGCCCAAGACGGCAACAAAGTGATCGTCAACTTGCCCAACGATCCAGAACTGATCAACATCCTGACCAAAAACAACGTAGACATTTCTGTTCTACCGCAAAGCGACGAAGGTTTCTGGGTCAAAGCCCTCAGCAGCCTCTTCTTCCCAATTCTACTGTTGGTCGGACTCTTCTTCCTGGTGCGACGCGCCCAAAACGGGCCCGGCAACCAAGCCATGAACTTCGGCAAATCCAAAGCTAGAGTCCAAATGGAGCCCCAAACTCAGGTGACATTCAGCGACGTAGCCGGCATCGAACAAGCCAAGCTAGAACTCGCCGAAGTCGTGGACTTCCTGAAAAATGCAGACCGCTTCACCGCAGTCGGTGCCAAAATCCCCAAAGGCGTGCTGTTAGTCGGCCCTCCCGGAACAGGCAAAACCCTGTTAGCAAAAGCAGTAGCTGGCGAAGCAGGCGTTCCTTTCTTCTCAATTTCCGGTTCCGAGTTTGTCGAAATGTTCGTCGGTGTGGGTGCTTCCCGCGTCCGCGACTTGTTTGAACAAGCCAAAACCAACGCTCCTTGTATCGTATTTATCGATGAAATTGACGCCGTAGGCCGTCAACGCGGCGCTGGTATGGGCGGTGGTAACGACGAACGGGAACAAACCCTCAACCAATTGCTGACTGAAATGGACGGTTTTGAAGGTAACACCGGCATCATTATTATTGCTGCTACCAACCGTCCTGATGTGCTGGATGCTGCGTTGCTCCGTCCAGGTCGCTTCGATCGCCAAGTAGTAGTAGATCGCCCCGACTTCTCCGGCCGCCTCGAAATTCTCAACGTTCACGCCCGCGGCAAAACCTTGTCCAAAGATGTGGACTTAGAAAAAATCGCCCGTCGCACACCCGGTTTCACTGGTGCCGATTTGTCCAACCTGCTGAACGAAGCAGCAATTTTGGCGGCCCGCCGCAACTTGACCGAAGTCTCCATGGATGAAGTCAATGATGCGATCGATCGCGTCCTCGCAGGCCCAGAAAAGAAAGACCGCGTGATGAGCGAAAAGCGCAAAACCTTAGTTGCTTACCACGAAGCCGGTCACGCCTTAGTCGGTGCGCTGATGCCCGATTATGACCCCGTGCAAAAAATTAGCATTATCCCCCGCGGCCGCGCTGGTGGTTTGACTTGGTTCACACCTAGCGAAGACCGGATGGATTCTGGCTTGTATTCTCGCTCATACTTGCAAAATCAAATGGCCGTTGCTTTAGGCGGCCGCATCGCTGAAGAGATTGTCTTCGGTGAAGAAGAAGTGACAACAGGCGCTTCCAATGACTTGCAACAAGTGGCAAGAGTCGCACGCCAAATGGTGACTCGCTTCGGGATGAGCGATATACTAGGCCCTGTAGCCCTCGGTCGCCAACAAGGAAATATGTTCATGGGTCGCGATATCATGGCTGAACGGGATTTCTCGGAAAAAACCGCAGCGGCGATCGACAATGAAGTCCGCTTGTTGGTAGAACAAGCTTACCGACGCGCTAAAGATGTGCTGGTTGGTAATCGTCATGTCCTTAATGCTTTGGCAGATATGCTAGTTGAAAAGGAAACTGTGGATTCCGACGAATTGCAAAATTTGTTGGCCAATAGTGATGTCAAAATGGCGACGATCGCCTAATTGATTTTCGATTTAATCTAAAGTTTGAAATCGGTAATAGGGGTTATTCTGGAATTGTCCGGGATAGCCCCAATTTTTTTATAGATAACATATTAATTTCGGTTACACCGGAATGACAAAGACAAAGGAGACGGCAATGTCCATAGATGTCAACTTAAGCCTGAAAGTCCGCCAAGTCCGTTTGTGAACCCGCGAGTCCGCCAGGGGTTGAAACCCCTGTCTCAAAGCAAAAGTCCTCTCTCTCTTGACTGAAGAGAAGAATGATCAACTCATTAGTCCTCTTAAGAGGACTTTTGCTATTAGCCAGGGGTTTTAACCCCTGGCGGACTATTGGTTTGACCTTAAGTTGACACCAATGGGCAATGCCGTCTCCTTCTTTCCAGTGTAATCTGAATTGATATTAAATCTCGCGACCCAAACCACTTTCAAATACTATATAATCACTTGGAGACAGTAAATTAAGTTGATATAACTTGGGAATGAAATAACATGGAAATAACACTGCCTGATGTTTCTCAAAGCTTCCAAAAAACCAAAGTATTTTTGACAGAAAAAGTAGAGAAAGCAGTTAACTCTACTTCACAAGCAACAGCACAAGCTAAATCTTCTTTCTCCGAAACTGCCACAACTGCGAAAGAAACTATTACTCAAACTACTAACTCTGCCGTCAATACTCTGAATCAAACTACTAGCCAAGCTGTAGATAGTGTAACTCAAGCAACAGAAAAGGCTAAGGCTTCATTACAAGATAGCCTTGACAAGGCTGAAAATATTAGCGGCGCGGCTTCAGATGCTATTAAAAATGCGATCTATACTACCGTCAAAGATTGGATGGATTCTCATCCTGTAATCTTATGGTTGGTGAGTCATCCGCTGATCGGGTTAGCAATGCTGCTGCTATTTATACCAATTTAATATGAAGCTGCATAGAATAAAGCTTCCAAAATGAAAGTGTAAGAAGATAGCGAACTGATTTGTTCAGGCGTAATTTGTTGCAGAA
>RDXH01000211.1 GCA_004292745.1 Oscillatoriales cyanobacterium
GGCTGCATCGTCAGGTGATTTAACCTTTCTAGAACACAGAGGACACAGAGGGAGAGAATAGAGATCTGAATCATTCAGATGCTACCGGATTTGATATCACTCTAATGCTATAAAAAGCTAGCTGTTAAAACCCCGACTTGTTTACTAAGTCGGGGTAAAAGAGGCCTAACCTAATTTCTTAGATACTACTGACAAAGTTTTGATTAGTTTTATTTCCTATTTTTGACGATCGCAATAATTCTCTCAGTTGACCATTTTGACTATATGATACTACTATTGCTTACTACTGCTTACAAACTTAATAAAGTTTTATAATACCCCTGATCGAGATACTAGAATCGCTTTGATCTGCCTCTCCTACTGCTTTGGCGGTGGCCAGAATATTTCCCGAAGCAGTACCAATTAACCGTGCTTGATACTCCCCAGCCCGCTCCGGGACGGGGATTCTTGAAGAGTCCAGATGCGAACTTTCAAAGGCGAAATCAAAGCGCCTCTACCGACTCCTTTTAGACATAGCCCTAAAGTTGTCGCTACTTTTCGCAAAATATTCGCAGCGCCGTTGCAGTCTGCATTAATTTTGCTTCCATCTTTTGAACGATATAGTCCACGATTAACACGCTTCCCAGATTCTTTCCACCCTTCAGTTTTTTCACCGAACTTAGGTAGTTCATCTAAATCTAAAAAACTTGCCTTACTCGTATAGCTTTCTTCGGTTTCGACAAACCGAATGCCATACTGTTCACAAAGTTGAGAAATCCTATCCTTCAATCGAGCGGTAGGAATTTGCACAAAATTTTGATTCGTTTTGCTGCCAAGATTTATTTCTTGGCGCATCCCTTTGTTCCAGCCAAAAACGACTGTACCTATTTGGTTTTCAAGGCAGTGATTTAATACTAATCTAGCTGCTTTATTGACTGCATCTCTGACTTGCCTATTTCGTTTCTCTGTAATATGCGCCAATCGCCTAGACCAGAAGCTTTGAGGTCTATGTTCTTTAATCGCTGAAACCCGCTTGTTATACCATTGATTCAATGATTTTAGATGCCGCCCATCCACGATAAAACTTGTTCCCACATTGGAAACGCAGGTTAGCCAATTATTTAACCCTGGATCTATACCCAGAGATTTACCGACATCTAGTTCGAGTGCTGTTGGCTGGATTCGGTAGACAAACTCGACATAAAATTGCCCATTTTTTGGCAGAATGCGAATCTCTCTAATTTCCTTGTAGTTTAGGTTAGACGGCATCGGCAAATAGAATTCACCAATTCCAAACCATAGTTTAACCTTACTTCCTAACGGGAACCTCAATTGTCCATTTTTTAGCTTTACATCCGCCTTTGGGAAGCTCACAAATTTCAAGCTGTTTTTGCGGTACTTGGGCAATTTAGGCTGTTGCGTTACTGTGCCACTTTTGATACTTTTTAATAGTCCAATGTACGACTTGAAACACTCCGCAACGTTGGTCAATGTTTGTTGAGCAACATGGGAATACAGCGCTTTAAAATGAAGATTTTCCTTGAATAATTTATGCAGGTCGTACTTGCCGGGAATTTTCCCAGTTTTGAAATACAGTTGCCGAGAATAGTAAGTCCCACAGTTAGCTAGCTTGTTTGATTCTTCGCATACAAACTCTAGTACGCTTCTCAACTCTCGGTTTGGACTGAGTAAATTTTGCTGGCATCCATAACTAGACATTTTTTGGATTCTCAATGTACTGCTTAATTACTGAAATTGGCGCACCGCCAAGAGTTGCAATAAAGTAGCTATTAGTTCATAACGTTGGTAATCGACTTTTTAGCCAAGGAAATTCTTGGCGGAGGTATCTAGAGGAGCGTCCTTTCATATACCTAATTAGTTTGGCAATTCCCAATTGAGGATCGCATTCGACTAGGAGGTGGACATGATCGGGCATTACTTCCATTCCTAATTGTTTGCCAACTTCTGCTGCGGTGCCGGCATCCATTGTACCGCTGCGATTTTGCTGTTTGAGCACTTGTTCTAGTTTGCTGCGATCGACTACAGTATAAGTCAATTTGAGATTCTAGCTTTCAGCCTCCATAAAACCCATCAACCAATTAGCCATCGTCGCCCTTCGAGTCTGTCTCGGTCCGAATTCCCCAATTTTATAGCCTTGAAACCCTAATTTTTCCTTCAATAACTGCTTGTTTTCTGGCAGGATCGATCGAGTCAATTTCACCGTTGCGGGTCTAGAATCGATAAAATCCGGCGGTTGTGGATACTCTGTGCGCCACTCCTCGGCCACATTTTCACTGTTCCACAGCCCCGTCTCTGCATCCCAACGGTAGCCTAAATATTGCCAAACTAAGCGATTGACAGCAGCATCGTCGATTTCTTCGTTGAGAATAGCCCAAATAGTTTCGTTATTCAGAGGTGGCAATTCAGACATATAGCAATCCTAAATCATTTGTGAATGTCTTACTCCATCCCCTTACTAAGGGGAGGGTTGGGGTGGGGTAAAAAGATTTACGACTCCTGCAAGGATTTCTATATCTAAACAAGGAAGATGGAAGATATAAGATGGAAAGAATCTGCTTGTGGGGTGGGCGAATAGCCCGCCCACCCCACAAAAAATCAATTATCGAAAATGCCGTCTTTCTGCGCCATAGACAACATCAAATCAATCACGCGACAAGAATAACCCCACTCGTTGTCATACCAAGAAATAACTTTAAAAAACTTAGAATTCAGTTCAATTCCTGCACCAGCATCGAAAATACTCGATCGCGCATCGCCCTGAAAATCCGTCGAAACCACCGCATCTTCAGTATAGCCGAGAATACCTTTTAGTTCGCCCTCCGCAGCTTTTTTCATAGCTTCACAAATTTCTTTATAGCTAGTTTCCTGCGCCGTTTTGAAAGTAAGATCCACTACAGACACATCTGGAGTTGGCACGCGCAAAGCCATCCCCGTCAGTTTTCCTTTCAATTCTGGCAATACCAAAGTAACAGCTTTCGCCGCACCGGTAGAAGATGGAATAATATTTTGACCAGCACCTCTTCCTCCCCGCCAATCTTTGATGCTGGGTCCGTCTACTGTTGGTTGAGTAGCTGTCATCGCATGAACTGTAGTCATTAAACCTTCTTCTAAACCGAAGTTATCGTTGATAACTTTGGCAATAGGTGCTAGACAGTTTGTAGTGCAGCTAGCATTAGAAACAACAGTATCTTTTGTCGGATCGAACTTGTGATGGTTGACTCCTACTAGAAAAGTTGCCACTTTTTCAGGATCTTTGGTTGGTGCTGAAAGTATTACTCGTTTTGCTCCCGCACTCAAGTGTTTTGATGCGCCGGCAAAATCGGTAAACAATCCGGTAGACTCTACAACATAATCTGCATTCGTGTCACCCCAAGGCAATTCGGCAGGATTTCTGATTGACGTACACGGGATAAATTTGCCGTCAACCATAATGCCGTCTGCTTTGGCTTCAACTTCGCCGTCGTAAATGCCGTGGGTGGAGTCGTATTTGAAAAGGTAAGCGAGGTTGTCTGGTGGAACTAAGTCATTAATACCGACAAATTCGATATTGGGGTTTTTGATGCCGGCGCGCATCACTAGCCGTCCAATACGACCAAATCCGTTGATACCAACTTTTAGGGTAGCCATGATTTAAACTCCTCTGCAAAATATCGCTATCTCGATCGCAACTTGTGCGTTAAAACTTACCACGGCAATCCCTTGGTACAACTTAATCTTTTTTATCTCTTAAGAATTTGGTAATTGGTAATGACAACAGTCAACAGTCAACAGTCAACAGACTACTGACTACTGACTACTGACTACTGACTACTGACTTCCTACCCAACACACCTAGTAATTAGCAATTCCACCGCATCCGAAATAAAGCACGACCCACCAAACTTATTCAGAACCGGTCTAATGTTTTCTGCGACTGCTGATACTTGATCTGGAGAACAAAAAGCCAGCACATAAATGTTGTCCAGCGCCGTCATTGATGAATCGCGGGAAACATGATCCCTGGTGCTTTTTCCTGCGACATCACGAATCACCGAATAACCAGGCACTCCTGCTTTGTCTAAGCCATCTAAAATCTTTCCCAGCTCCACTGAATGAGCTATGATTTCTATTCTTTTAACTGAATCCATCATCTCACCTCCAAAAAATATTGATTACATATAGATACATGGGAATACCTACAATGATGTTAAACGGAAACGTCACTGCTAAAGCCGTTGAAATATAAAGACTTGGGTTAGCTTCGGGAACAGTTAGCCGCATGGCTGCGGGAACTGCTATATAAGAAGCACTGGCGCACAATACCGAAAACAGCAAAGCATCTCCTTGTGGCATTCCGATTAATTTCGCTATTACCAAACCAATTACTGCATTTACTATAGGAATTAGGATGGCAAAACCGATCAGAAAAATTCCTGCTTCTTGCAAATCTTTAATTCTGCTTGCTGCAACCAGTCCCATGTCCAACAAGAAAAAAGTCAGAACGCCGTAAAACAAATCCTGGGTAAAAGGGCTGAGCACTTGCCAACCGTGTTCTCCTGTTAGTATGCCCATAATTAGGCTACCAATGAGCAGAAATACAGAACTGTTTAGGAATGATTCTTGCAGCACTTCTGGCCAAACTATCTCGCGCTCTCCTTCTTCCCCGCCGAATACGCTAACGAGAATGAGACCGACGATAATTGCTGGAGATTCCATTAATGCTAGGGCTGCTACCATGTAGCCATCAAAGTCGATTCCCTGTTCTTTGAGGAAGGAAGTTGCGGTGATAAATGTTACCGCACTGATGGAACCGTAGGTGGCCGCGATCGCAGCTGCATTGTAGGAATCTAGTTTGATCTTCAGTATAAAGAAAGTATAGACTGGTACAAGTGCTGACATTAACATCGCTGCTAGAATAGTCAGCGCGACTTGCTGGTTGAAGCCACTTTTGGCTAATTCCACGCCGCCCTTAAATCCGATCGCAAACAGTAAGTACAATGAAAACAATTTGGGGATTGGTGCTGGAATTTCTAAATCAGATTTAAGAAAAACTGCCAGCAGTCCCATAAAAAAAGCTAATACGGGTGGATTTAAGATATTTGACGCTACGAGACTTAAATCCACTATCGGTCACTCCCATGTCTGATTTTTTTATCTTAGTTCAGAAATAATTGTTGCACAAAATGGGCACTCTCATAACATCAAATTTGATCGCGGTTTAAAATCCGCGACTTTTTCAAGAAGTCGCGGATAGTCAGGGTATTCTGTTAGGTATTTTTCCCTAACTAGCAGCCAAATAAGATTCTAGGGCTTCGGAGCCACCAATCAATTTGCCATCGATAAATACTTGCGGCACTGTGGTAGCCCCAGTTACGGCGCGGAGCGATCGAGTTGTGATATCTTGACCCAAGACGATTTCTTCATAATCCAAGCCCTTTTCAGTCAGCATTGCCTTAGCGCGGGCGCAGAAGGGACAGCCAACTTTGGTGAACAAAGATACAATTTTGGGCTTGGCTGCTGCGGAGTTGATGTAGTGAAGCATCGTATCAGCATCGGACACCTTGAAAGGGTCCCCTGGCTCTTCCGGCTCAATAAACATTTTTTCTATTAAGCCATCTTTCACTAGCATAGAATAGCGCCAAGACCGCTTGCCAAAACCTAAATCTGTTTTGTCTACCAGCATTCCCATGCCTTCAGAAAATTCGCCGTTACCGTCAGGAATTAAGGTAACATTCTCCGCTTCTTGGTCTTTTGCCCATTCGTTCATCACAAAAGTATCATTGACGGAAATGCAAACAATTTCATCTACACCATTGGCTTTGAAAGTTTTGGCTAATTCGTTGTAGCCAGGGAGGTGCGTTGACGAACAAGTGGGAGTAAATGCTCCAGGTAGCGAAAATACTACTACAGTTTTGCCTGCAAACAAATCAGCGGTGGTGACATCAACCCACTCGTTATCTTTGCGGGTGCGAAAGGTGACATTGGGTACTCTTTGACCTTCTTTGTTCGGCAGCATGATTTTGAATCCTTCGGTATTTGGGTTAAATTCACTTGCTGCTCTAATCGTACTCATAACGAGTATGAGTTGTCAATGGGGAGAGTGGAAGAGGGGGAGAGGGGGGGGAGGGGGAGAGGGGGAGAGGGGGAGCTACCAATGCCCAATGCCCCATTGGTGTCAACTTAAGCTCAAATCCAGTCAGAGATTGCTGTTTGACTATTAAATCCAGATCCCCCCTAGCCCCCCTTAAGAAGGGGGGAACAAGATTCCGATCAAAGTCCCCCTTCCCCCATCCCCCCCTTGGGGGGGGCAGGGGGGGGTGGGGGGGCTAGGGGGGGGTGGGGATTTAGGGGGATCTAGACTTGGCGTAAAAGCGAGAGATACCAAAGCTTTCAGGCTTAAGTTGACACTAATGCCCGATGCCCCATGCCCGATGCCCGATGCCCTATTCCCAATCAAAATTTCTGCCTAAATAATCCTCTAATTCCTGATTGTAAGGTCGAAAATAATCGCTCAAAAAATAGCGCACCGAATCGCTGATAGGCGGATAAGAACCAGGATTAGCATTTTGGTACTCAGGCAATTGATATTCAGGCAAATCTAAAAAATCTAAAACTTGCAAAACAGTCGCCGCTGCACTGGCATAAAAATCTTCGCTTCTCAAAATCAACAACTGTGATTTCGGAAAAAAAGCCAGCCAGTTTTTGATAAATTCTATATACCTACCGCGAGCTAAATAATTACCCGGTTCCTCGCCAATGATGTATGCTGGATTTTGAGCCAATCGTGCAATTTCATCGCTAATTGCTCGATCGAACGATCGCCCTTCCCAGTTTAACTCAGTCAAGCGGTAGAATTGAGAAATAGCGCGATCGACCGGATTTCGCAAAAGTACAATCAGCTTCACCTCTGGAAAAGCGCTGTAGAGCCGTTCTGGTGCTGCCAGAGAGTCAAAATAGCTAGGACTTGCTTCGCCAGTCAAAAATTGCTCCCCGGCTGGCCTAGGTGGAAAATGAGCCAAATACCAATCAATCCCTCTGTCAAAGTGCCACGAGAAAAAATCCATCTCCTTTTTAATGGGAGTCAAAATTTGCGGGTGTTGAGCTAAATAAGTGTACAGAGAAGTTGTGCCGCACCGCTGGGAACCAATAATGATAAAATTAGGAGCTGTGACTGTATTTTGTAGCACAGTCATCTTGGCTGTGTTCTTACTTATAATAGATGAAAAAGTTTGACGATAACTAACAGTCTGATAACAGCCAATTGCCTCCTCAATTTTGCCTTGTCTAGTCAAAGCTTCCCCCAAATTCAAATAAGGCCAAAAAGCATCCGGTTGAGCTTCCACAACTTTGCGATACAAAGTCGCGACTTCCTCCAGCTTATTTTCCTTAACCAAAACTTCCCACAAATTGTAATAAAACCACCAGTATAAATCGGGATTGATTTTTATTGCTTTTAAGAACGAAGCCGCCGCTTCATCCCACTTTTTTTGATGACTTAAAACAGCACCTAAATTGTAATAAGACCAGCAATCATCGGGTTTTTGGGCGACTGTGGCGCGGGCTGAGGCTAAAGTGCGATCGCACTCTTCTTGTTCCTGCAAAAGTTCCCCTAATTGCGCCCAAAATATATCACAGTTTGGCTCATTTGTCAAGAGTAGTTTACAAAAAATAATTGCACTTTCTGGGCGATCGC
>RDXH01000212.1 GCA_004292745.1 Oscillatoriales cyanobacterium
TGGTAAGGGGGGGTTGGGGGGGTATTCATGGAATTAGCCCCCCCTTGGTAAGGGGGGGGACTTGTATAGGCGTAACTGCTCCAATTAATGTAAGCTTTGGCTAAATCTCCATCATCTGTCCAATTTTGAGCTTCAATTATGCCTTGAAGTCCCGCGCCGTAAGCACCTGGTTTTGAGCCAAATACTCTAAATTGCGATCGCAATTTAGCCTCTTCCCGACTCAAACCAGTCGATTCCCAATCTTGAATTTCCTGCTTAACCTGTGCTGCTAAAGGATTGCTTTCGGCTGGTTCATCTAAATCTGCCACAGCTTTTACCGCCGAATCAAACAAATCAATTAAATTAAAAAAAGCATCCCTAAAAAAGCCAGAAATTCGCAAAGTAACATCAACTCTGGGCCGTCCCAAAACAGAAACTGGCAAGACTTCAAAATCTACAACCCGGCGCGAAGGGCCATCCCAAACTGGCTGAACTCCGATCAATGCTAGGGCTTCTGCAATATCATCTCCCCCCGTCCGCATGGTGGATGTTCCCCACACTGACAAGCCCAAAGTTTTGGGATATTCGCCGTTTTCTTGAGTGTATCTTTCGATTAAAGTTTCAGCAGCAACTTTCCCAACTCTCCATGCGGTTTCTGTGGGAATGGCGCGGATATCTACTGAGTAAAAATTGCGGCCGGTGGGTAATACATCGGGGCGGCCGCGGGTGGGCGCGCCGGATGCACCGCTGGGTATGTGACGTCCATCTAAGCCACGCAAAAGGTTAGTAATTTCTTGGTTTGTTTGGAGGAGTGATGGTAAAAGATAGTTATTTATCCAGTCTATTTCTGGTTGTGTTGCTTTTCCTATTTGGATATTTCCCACCGCAGATGAATGCGGATTAACGCCGATGTTTGCAATTAAATCATCTACTAATTCTGCGGCTTTTTCTTCGAGTTCTGCGGTTAAATCGCCTGCGGTGGTTAAGGGGTCGAAATCGTAGCCTGAGTCTTCGGCTAGGGCGCGCGTTAAGCCGATGCGATTTGTGCTAGGATGGCGAGCGATCGCAATTATCAGATCTCTCAACTGTCGCCCTTGGGGGCACTGTCCAAAAATGTGCAATCCGTCGCGAATTTGGGATTCTTTGAGTTCGCAAAGATAGCCATCGGTGCGAGTGATAAATTCGGTGAATTCTGATTTATTGAGTTGAATTCCTAAGTCTTTGTCTAAGTTTTCTTTGTTGGTGAGGGCGACAATGCGATCGCGAATCATCGGTAATCGAGACGGATCTAAGCTTTGGGCTTCGCAATATTCGTCGATTAAGGCCTCTAACTGCTGCAAAGGCCCATAAAGTTCGGCGCGAGTCATGGGCGGGGTGAGGTGGTCGATAATCACGGCTTGCGATCGTCTTTTTGCCTGGGAACCTTCCCCCGGATCGTTAACAATAAACGGATAAAAATTCGGCATCGCGCCTAATGCAACTTCGGGATAACAATTGCTAGATAAAGCGACACTTTTACCAGGAAGCCATTCTAAATTACCATGTTTTCCCGCATGAATGATTGCCTGAGAACCAAAATTTTGGCGCAACCAATAATAGTAAGCTAGGTAATTATGAGTAGGTTCTAAATCCGGTGCGTGATAGTTCAAACTAGGGTCAATTTCGTATCCCCGTGATGGTTGAATTCCCACAAACACATTGCCAAACTGAATCCCCGGAATGGGAAACAGATTCGCAGCCAAAAGTTCCGTTTTTTCTCCCGTTGCTAAGCCCCATCTGTTACAAATTCCATCTTGAACTTGCTGTGGCAAAGTTGCAAAATAATCTTGATATTCCGCCAAATCCAAATATTGATTTACAGGGCGCAATTCCCGTCCTTCGGGGTCATTTGTCACGCCAGAAATCAGCATTTCAATTAACTCTGTACCGCTGCTGGGAATATTATCTATTTGATAACCAGCTTGCTGCATAGCTTTGAGGATTTCCACACAGCTAGCGGGCGTATCCAAGCCGACACCATTGGCTAATCGTGCGTTGCGAGTGGGATAATTGGCGAGAATTATGGCGATGCGTCTGTTGGCGGCGGGAGTTTGTTTAAGCTTGACCCAGTTTGTAGTTAAATCTGCTACAAATGAAATGCGATCGCCCGCAGCGACATAACCAACAACATCGGTTTCTAATTCACTATTCCAACTTTTTACAGCCTTAAAAGAAACCGCCCTAGTAATAATTTTGCCATCAACTTCTGGCAAAGCTACATTCATCGCCACATCGCGTGGCGAAAGTCCTTGTAATTCGCTTTCCCACTGTTGTAAACCACCGCCACTAAATATTGCTTGCAAGACTGGAACATCTAACAATTTTAAAGTATTTTGTTCTGAGTCGGGACTGTTGAAACCGGAGATTGCAAAACTTGTTGTATTGAGTAATAATTGAATTGGTTCTGCGTCTTTTGGCTGAAAATATTCCCGCAATTCTACTTGCAAATCGGGTTCACGCAAGGAAGATACAAACACGGGAACTGGCACTAAATTTCGCTCTGAGAAAGCTTGACAAAGTGCATCGATTGGTGCTATATTTCCCGATAAATAATGAGCGCGATAAAATAAAATTCCCACTGTAGGGGCGGTGCCCCCGTGCCCGCCCTCTTCATCCTCCCCGCGCCCGCCCTCTTCGTGGCCTTTAGGGCGTGTTTCCAAACCCGGAGATCCCCCCCAGCCCCCCTTCTTAAGGGGGGAGCAAGAAGTGGTCAAAGTCTCCGTTTTTAAGGAAGATTTGGGAGGATTGGTATCAGGAATCAAAGTCCCCCTTCTTAAGGGGGATTTAGGGGGATCGGAATCTGCTGGTAAAGTTTCAAAACACGCCCCCGCGTGCCCTCCCCAGTCGTAAATTCCAACGCGGGAAACGGTTTGAGGTAAAGGCGGATGGTAAGCAGTTTTGAGACAAGTATCAGCAGCAAATTTTAGGGCATTAACAAAGTTTTGGACTCCGCCTTCTGTGAAGTAGCGCCATAGTTGATTGACTGCTGACAGCGATACATTTGAATGACTGATTAAATCGGGGTCTGGACTGTCGTCACCGGGCATTACAATCAGTTTAGCTTGGGTTTTTTCCACTGTTTCGCGCAGTATTTCTAAGCCATAAGACCAATAGGAACGCCCTCCTAGCAACCTTAAAATAATTACCTGCGCGTGTTGTAAAATTTCTTCGGCATAGGTATCAATGGTTAGTTGTTGCTGCAATTGGAGGAGATTCACCGCGCGCAGTTTGGGGAATTCTGCTGGTAGTTTTGATGCAGCGGCTGCGAGGGTTTGAATATCTGTATCCGCTGCACTAATAAATACTATTGGTGCGGGGGTTTGTTGGATGAATATTACTCCTTCGGCTTGGGGGTTCCAGCCTCCTGGTGTTGCGGCTATTTTGTGCATTAATTTTTAGTTTATGTTGATAAATAATGAAAGGTGCGATCGCTCTTAGTATAACATGACTTATTTTAAATCCGGTTGGATTAGAATAATTGAACCACAGAGGGCGCAGAGTACGCAGAGGAAGAGAAGAGAGAGATGGATGATTTTCTGTTTCTGAGGTTTCAATCTATAAACTGATAACGAAAACTCCGAAAACCATGATGGCTGCGCCTAGTAATCTTTGTTGTATGTCTTTTTCTTTGAAAATAAAGTGACCGAACAATACACCCATTAAGACGCTAGTACGTTTAATTGCTATTACTTGTACTACCAAGGTTAATGTCAAAGCTTGCATTTGACAAAGCACTCCAATAGCATTGAAAAATCCCATAGCTGCTAGCATTGGTAATTGTTTGAGGATTTTGCGGCTGGGATTTGGGGTTTTGTGCAATAAAATTGGGAGTAGCAAGATACTCATGGTTCCAAATATAGAAAATATCCAAAAAATCGGGGATGAATTTTTAACTCCTATTTTGTCAAAATTTGAAGTAATACTCCACAGGAATGCCACCATTAACATCAATTTCGGCCCTGGTTCTTTCACCAGTGCTTTGAATGGGGCTAAATATCCTTGGGATTTATCTTTGATGTTTAGTAAGTAAGAGCCTGTTACAATTAAAAAGATGCCAATATAATCAAAGACTTTGGGATATTCACCGACAATTAACGGTGAAGTTAGTAACATGAATAGCGGTGTCAAAGCTACCAGGGGTACTGTCAGGGATAAGTCTGATACTTTGATGGCTTTGATGTAGAGGAGTGCTGTGACAGCATTGATGCTACCTCCGATTAATAGGGCGAACCAAAATTGAGAGTTTAATGCCGGAATTCCTGTATAAATTACCCAGGGACTCAAAGAGATGACGGAAAAGAAGGAGAGGGACCAAGCGACGACATATTCGTCACTTTTTTTGAGATTTTGTTTACCAAAAACGTCTTTGACGGCTTCAAAGAAAGCGGTAAATATTCCTAAAATTAACCAAGTCAACCTAAGTATGCCCTCCTCACTCGCTCGTCATTTAGCAAATCTGATGCCATGCCTGTCAGAGTTATGTTACCAGCTTCTAGTACATAACCGCGATCGGCAATTTGCAATGCTAAACTGGCGTTTTGTTCAACCAACAGAATTGTAACGCCTGTGGAGCGCAAATGTTGAATAATCGCAAAGATTTCTTTGACTATGGCGGGCGCTAAACCTAAACTGGGTTCGTCTAATAGTAGCAGTTTTGGGCGCGACATCAGAGCGCGGGCGATCGCCAACATTTGCTGTTCCCCACCGCTGAGGGTTCCCGATAGTTGATTGCGGCGTTCTGCTAACCTGGGAAATAGTTTAAATTGGTAGTCTAAATCTGCTTTTATGGCCACTGTGTCCGATCGCACATAAGCCCCTAATTCTAAGTTGGTCAACACCGTTTGCTGCGCCAAAACCCGCCTCCCTTCTGGGCTATGGGCGATTCCCAACTTGACAACTTCGTGGGCTTGGCGACGGGTAATATCGCGCCCGTTATAGATGATTTGTCCTTGGTGCAAATTAACTATTTTGGAAATAGCCCTGAGTGTTGTACTTTTGCCGGCACCATTCGCACCGATGAGGCTGACGACTTCGCCTGCATTAATTGTGAGATTAATATTTTGCAAGGCTTGAATTCCACCGTAATTCACAGAAAGATTCTTGAGTTCTAAAAGGATGTTTTGGGTGGTTTTGGGTGGGATATCGTGCATTTTTTGTGACTTGATTGTTGATAATAAACTATCTATTTCCCAGCAGTTTGTTTGTCGGTGAGTCCGATAGTCCGCCAGGGAATGAATTCCCTGTCTCATAGCGAAAGTCCTCTCAAGAGGACTGGGAGATACATTTAATACTAACTATTACTCTTAGTCCGCGTAGGCGGACATTGTTTGTGTAGACGCGATTTCCAATCGCCGGGTTATTTTGCAACCTTCCAATCGCCGGATTTGCCATAAATTAGTTATTTTTCATCTCCCAAATAAGCCTCAATTACAGCAGGGTCATTCCTCACAATAGCAGGTTCTCCCAAGGCAATTAGCTGACCGAAATGCAGCACGGCAATGCGATCGCACAATCCCATCACCAGCGGTACGTGATGCTCGATCAATATTATAGTTAAATTGAACTTTTGGCGCACTTCTCGGATAAAGTCACTTAATTTGTGCTTTTCATTGGGATTCATGCCCGCCGCAGGTTCATCTAATAACAATATTTGCGGTTCTAGGGCTAAAGCACGGGCAATTTCTAAGCGTCTTTGGTCGCCATAACACAAGTTTTTAGCCTGTTCGTCCGCCCGATCGCCCAAACCGACCAAATCCAACAATTCCAACGCTTTTGCGTGGGTTTCGCGCTCCATTGCGTTCGCGGATGGCAACGCAAATATGCCCGCTAGCAGTGATAATACCGGATTGTGCGATCGGCTGTGGATGTGTCGTGCGATCGCCACGTTTTCACTAACAGAAAGTTCCCCAAATAACCGGATATTTTGAAAAGTTCTGGCAATGCCTTTATTGGCAATTTGATAAGGCTTCAATTGGGAAATATTTTCATTTTGATAAATTAGGCTGCCACCAGAAGCAGGTATCAATCCAGTCATTACATTAAATAGAGTTGTCTTGCCCGCGCCGTTAGGGCCGATCAATCCAAATATCTCATGTTTTTCAACTGTAAAAGATACGTCGTTTACAGCAATTAAACCGCCAAAGCGACGAGTTAATCCTTTGGCTGCTAAAACCGGATTGGTTTTTGAGAGGGTAACTGGTTCTGAACTCATAAACAAATGATAGAATATAAGATATCTAATTATGCCTTAAATTATGGATGCTCAAAAACTCTTAGAACGAATCACAGTAAATCCCCAAATATTTAACGGAAAACCGATTATTCGGGGTCGCCGTCTGGCGGTTGAGCACATTCTAGGAATGTTAGCGGCTGGCGACACTCCTGAAACGATTCTCGAAGGCTATCCCTGGCTAGAAAGAGAAGATATTCAGGCTTGTCTAGTTTATGCCCACCGACTGGTTAGTCACGAGCGAGTCGAACCTCTCTTGGTGGAAGTTGGCAAATGAAAATACTTTTGGATACTTGTGTTTGGGGTGGCTCTCGCAAACAACTCGAAATCGCGGGCTATGATGCAATATGGACGGGAGATTGGCCTGAAGATCCGGGGGACGAAGAGATTCTTGCTTGTGCATATAACGAGGGCCGTATTCTAGTAACATTAGACAAGGATTTTGGCGAACTTGCAATAGTCCGAGGCGTACCTCACTGCGGGATTATCCGTTTAGTTAATTTAGCAGCTAGACAGCAAGCAGAAGTTTGCTTGCGGGCGATCGCACTTCACGGACAAGAACTCCAGTCAGGTGCTATTATCACTGCTGAATTAGGTCGATTGAGAATCCGAAATCCAGGATAGTGAGGATAAGTTGATGCGAGAAATCCGATGCAATGCCTGTGGTAGCTACCGCTATGAGGAACGTAAAATCAATTACCTTTATAGTTATCAAGGTAAATACTTGCTAGTTCCTAACACGCCTGTTGAGATTTGTCTGGATTGTGGCATGATTTATTATGATGCAGCAGTTCTTAAATAAATTGAGCACCGTTTTTTCGCTATTCACCAGAAGAGAGAATAAATTGACAAATAATAGATGCCGACTTTCAGAATGCACCAGAGGCAATTAAATCTTACCAGTCGCTCTGATTGCGCTATCTCTTAATAACTCTAAACGGAGTTTACTGTATTCCCGATCGCTGCGATCGCCACCTGTCGCACGAGCAATAAATATATCTTGGAGTTGCCGTACTTTATCTAAGCGTGTCATCATCGTTTCTAAAAGCTGAATTATAACCTCAACATTCTAACCTTTACTAACTCAAATTGTCCAATCCACTATCTAGCTTAATATCGTATAGCTTGATTTTCATCTTTTTTGTGATGCCTCACTAACTACAACTATTAAACATGGTGTTCCCAAGGATAGCCATTTAGCTAAGATTCCCGGTGCCAAAAATACTGAAATTATGCCACAACAAATCACATCGCGCTATAATGTAACAATTACCGCAGTGGCTGTATCTCCTTAACATCTCGCAGGGATAATTGTATAACAATGTACATACCAGATTCGCAATCTTCCCCAGCAAAAGCGTTGCCGACGATGTACGATCTACCCAGTGAAGACCCGGAGGAGCCTGGTTTGCC
>RDXH01000213.1 GCA_004292745.1 Oscillatoriales cyanobacterium
GCCAAAGCAGGCATATATAAGGACATACAGTCTCAATTACTGCCACGGACGGCAGAATTTCCGTTTTCTTCCGAACGCAAGCGGATGAGCGTAATTTGCCAACTACCGGGGCGATCGCACAATTGCGGATTTCCCAAACCCGAAGGAGAAGAACCCAATTATTTAATGTTGACCAAAGGTTCTCCAGAATTGACTTTGGAGCGCTGTCAGGGCATGATTGTGGGCGATCGAATTCAACCCATAACACAGTCCATGCGCGATCGCATCCTTGCCGAAAACAACGATATGGCAAGTAGCGGTTTGCGAGTGCTCGGCTTTGCTTACAAACTCTGGGAAAACTTACCACCATCAGGTTCTGAAGAAACCAGCGAACAAGACATGATTTGGTTGGGGTTGGTGAGTATGCTAGATGCACCGCGCCCGGAAGTACGGGAAGCTGTAGTGAAATGCCGGGATGCAGGGATTCGCGTGGTGATGATTACCGGGGATCACCAACTGACTGCTAAGGCGATCGCGGTGGATTTGGGAATTGCCAGTGTAGGCGATCGAGTCCTGACCGGTCAAGAACTAGAAAAACTCAGCCCTGAACAACTCAAACAGCAAGTAGAGCAAGTTAGCGTTTACGCCCGCGTCTCCCCAGAGCACAAATTACGAATAGTCCAAGCCTTGCAAAGTTGGGGGAAATTTGTCGCCATGACAGGTGACGGCGTTAACGATGCACCTGCTTTAAAACAAGCCGATATCGGCATCGCCATGGGCATTACCGGCACCGATGTCAGCAAAGAAGCTAGTGATATGGTGCTGCTAGATGACAACTTTGCCACTATAGTCGCCGCCGCTGAAGAAGGACGAGTAGTCTATACTAACATTCGGCGTTTTATTAAGTACATTTTAGGCAGTAATATTGGCGAAGTTTTGACCATCGCCGCCGCCCCTTTAATGGGTTTGGGAGGAGTACCGCTGACCCCCCTACAAATTTTGTGGATGAACTTAGTTACTGACGGAGTTCCGGCGTTAGCTTTAGCGGTAGAACCAGCCGAACCGAATGTAATGAAGAAACCTCCTTTTAGTCCGCGAGAAAGTATTTTTGCGCGGGGTTTGGGTTCTTACATGATTCGGATCGGGATTATTTTTGCAATTTTGACCATAACCATGATGTCCTGGGCTTACGGATACACTCATGCCGCCAATTATCAGGGCGATCGAGAAGCTTGGAAAACAATGGTATTCACCACTCTCTGTCTAGCACAAATGGGTCACGCGATCGCCTGTCGTTCCCACACTCAGCTAACTATTGAGTTAAATCCCTTCACCAACATTTTTGTGTGGGGCGCTGTGATAGTTACAACTTTTATGCAAATGCTACTAATTTACATTCCGCCACTCAGAACATTTTTTGGAACTCACTATTTGAGCTTATTTGAACTAATGATTTGCTTCGGATTCAGCGCCCTAATGTTTGTCTGGATTGAAATGGAAAAACTATTTATCCGCTTCTACAAACCCAGCCGATAATCATCAATATCTTGCTGAGCGCAGTCGAAGTATGGGAACCCCCCCTAGGGGGGATAGGGGATGGGGCATTACCAATTACCAATTACCCATTCCCAATTCCCAATTACCCGATATTAAAAGTGCTATATAATCATGTATCTCAAAAATATTCACCTCCGACAATTTCGCAATTACCTAGACCAAAAGGTAGTATTTGATGCTCCAAAAACCATTTTAGTCGGCAATAACGCGCGATCGCGATTTAATCCTCGACTCCAAACCCATGGGGCAAATAGATGCCAGCCTAGAGCGTCAAACCGGCTCGATAGAATTAGCATTAACTATGCGCTCTCAGGCACGCCGTGTATGCAAAATCAACGGCGAACCGCTGCGCCGTCATTTGGACTTTTTGAGCGTCTTAAATGTCGTGCAATTTTCTTGTTTAGACTTGGAGTTAGTGCGCGGTGGCCCGGAAGTAAGACGCCATTGGATCGATCGCCTCGTAATCCAATTAGAACCAATTTACGCTCATATTTTGCAGCAATATAACCAAATTTTGCGCCAACGCAATGCTCTCTTAAAAAGCTCTAAGGAAATTAGAAAAACAGATTTTTCAGAACCTCTTGACAAAATGCAATTTATGGGAAACGAAACTCCCTTCTCACCAAATAGAGAAGAATTCCCAATTTTTTCCCCCCTTGGGGGGGGTGAGGGAGGGGTTGCCCAATCCCCCATTCCCAATACAGAATTAGCATTGTGGGATGCACAATTAGCGACGGCGGGTGCTCGTGTGATCCGGAGGCGCGATCGCATTTTAGAGCGATTGATACCTTTAGCTCGCAAGTGGCACTCTTCCATTAGCGGTTCTACAGAAGTTTTGGATGTAAAGTATGTTGCTAATATAGAAGTAGGGCAAGAATTCATTGCTAAAGACAATCTTGAAGGAGTGCGGCAAGCATTTTTAGAGAAAATTCAGCAAAGGGCGATCGCCGAAAAATTTCAAGGTACTACTTTAGTCGGTCCCCACCGTGATGATATTACATTTACCATTAACAATACACCTGCTCGTCAATACGGCTCTCAAGGTCAGCAACGAACTCTGGTATTAGCCTTAAAATTAGCCGAATTGCAGCTTATTGAAGAAGTCGTTGGCGAACCACCTTTGCTGTTGCTAGACGACGTACTTGCAGAACTCGATCTCAACCGCCAAAATCAACTTTTAGAAACCATTCAAGAACGATTTCAAACTTTAATTACTACCACCCATTTAGGCGCTTTTGACTCTCAATGGCTGCAACAAACTCAAATTCTGACCGTTGTTGCAGGACAAATCAATCAATTTTAGATAGGGAAATTTTAGTTTGAGATTGACAAAATATATATTTCATGGTATGGACATATTTTTTGATAAATTGACATTGGTATCCTGATTCGAGATAGGATAAAGGTTAATATTCGATCGCAAATTTGGCTGCCATTTCTTTCAACCCTTATGAAGCATTACATTTCCCGTCTGTTAGCCCTAGTATTAGTTGTTGTCCTAGGCATCAGTGGCTGTACCAATGTTCCAGCCACTCTCAGCGGAGACTACCGCCAAGACACATTAGACTTAGTAACCAGCTTGAGAACATCGCTGACTTTACCAGAGGGTACGCCGGAAAAAGCAGCAGCTCAAGCAGATTCTCGCACAAAAATCAATGACTTTGCTGCTGCTTACCGTCGCGATCCCGCTCTTACCAAGCTTTCATCTTTCACAACAATGCGAACAGCTTTAAACTCTTTGGCCGGACATTACAGTTCCTATCCAAATCGTCCCGTTCCTGAAAAGTTGAAAAAGCGTCTTGAAGCAGAATTTCAGCAGGTAGAAATGGCTCTCAAAAGAGGAGCTTAATTCTTTTATTTTGAGAGTTGAACGAGAAAGTTATGATGACTTTCTCTCGAAACCCGGTTACTTTAAACCACCGGGTTTCTGATATTGATACTTTGATTAGCCATCAATTCTGTTAAAATTATCCTATGACAGAACCCCATCAAAACTGGCAAACTCAGCCCTCAACTCAAGTCCCAGCTTGGCTAATCCAAGCTGTCAACAAACACGCACCGGAACTCCCCGGAAACTATGCCGCAGCACTCCTCTGGTATCGAGGAATTAAAAACCCAGAACAAATACCCGGATTCTTAAATCCCCAACTTTACCAGCCAGCAAGTCCCTGGGAATTTGGGCAAGAAATGAACTGGGCAATAGACAGAATCCATCAAGCAAAAAACAACACTGAAAAAGTAGCAATTTGGGGAGACTTCGATGCCGATGGTATCACCTCAACCTCCGTACTCTGGGATGGACTTGGCAAAATATTTTCGCAAAATGACCAACTAATTTATTATATTCCCAATCGTTTAACAGAATCTCACGGTCTCAATATTCCCGGCATAGACACCTTAAAAACATCGGGCGTTAGCCTAATTATTACCTGCGATACCGGCAGTACAAATATCGCCGAAATCAAATATGCCAGAAGTCTAGGCATAGATATAATCATTACAGATCATCATACCCTCCCCGACGATCGCCCTGACGCAGTAGCCATTATCAATCCCCGATACCTCCCCTCAAATCATCAACTTTTTCACCTATCCGGCGTCGCCGTCGCCTACAAATTAATCGAAGCACTATATCAAACATTGCCCGATATTCCCCAGCTTGCTTTAACTGACTTATTAGAATTAGTAGCCATCGGATTAATCGCCGATTTAGTCCAACTCACAGGAGACAGTCGCTACCTAGCTCAACTGGGCATACAACAACTACAAAAACAACTCAAAAATCCCACTCGGCCAGGGGTTGCAAAATTACTACAATTGTGCAATAAAAATGGCGATCGCCCCACAGACATTTCCTTCGGACTAGGCCCCCGCATCAACGCCGTCAGCCGCATCCAAGGCGACGCCAGTTTCTGCGTAGAACTCCTCACCAGCCGCGACAAAAAACGCTGCGAAGAACTAGCACTCTTAACCGAAATAGCCAACTCCAGGCGCAAATCTTTACAAACATCTGTAGCCAAAGATGCAGCCCAAAAATTAGCCAAACTCGACCTGTCCACCACCAGCGTCATCGTCCTCTCTGACCCCCAATGGGCCCTAGGAGTATTAGGATTGGTAGCCGGACAAATCGCCCAAGAATACGGCCGCCCCGTAATTTTATTCAGCACCGAAACCACACCAGAAATCAACGAAACTCTGCCAGAAACACAATCGATCCAGTCTTTAGACTCACAAATACCCACAGTCCCCCAATCCCAAATTGCCAGAGGTTCTGCCCGTTCCACCAATCAAATCGACCTTTACCAATTAGTCAAAGACCAAGCACATTTATTAGATAGATTTGGCGGTCATCCCTTCGCCGCTGGATTGAGTCTGCCCGTGGAAAATATCCCCCTATTTACCGATGCTGTAAACCAGCAACTACGGCAAAAATACAGCATAGAAAGTTTGACAGCATCTCCAGTCCAAGCCGACCTCACAATTAGTGTTGCTGAGTTAGGAAAAAACCTGTTTCAAGAATTAAAATTACTAGAACCCTGTGGTATGGGAAATCCCGCACCAAAATTGCTGATTCTGAACTGCTGGTTTGACAATGTTTGGAATAAAAATATCAAAGATGGGAAAGGACAAGAAATTAAATATATCAAAACCAGATTTAAAATTTGGGATGAATCTGTCAATACAGGATTTCCCGGTATTTGGTGGGGACACTACCGAGACGAAATTCCTGAAGGTCGATGCGATGCTATAGTGGAACTAGACTTCAATACTTATGAAGAACAATATGAAGTGCGATTAATAGCATTGCGTTCTCGCCAAGAATCAAACCCCATCCAGCCCACCCATCAAATAGATTGGATATTAGACTGGCGGAGTGGAAATCCAGAGGCAGAATTATTAGCAGCCAGCAAAAACTTAGCCTCTCCAATATCAGCAGAACATCGAGTTGATTCCTCCGAAATATTCGATCGACCAAACTGCCTCATCCTCCAAAAATGCCCCACAAGTTGGGATGAAATGCGGATTTGGTTGAGAAAAGCACAGCACAATCAACAAAAACTGGCGATCGCCTACAGCTTACCCCCAGCAGTCCCCCCTGAGCAAATCTGGCAACAACTAATCGGTATCGCCAAATATCTCAGCCGCACCCAAAAACCTGTCACCAGACAGCAACTAGGCCACAAACTCGGAATCAGCGACACATCCCTGCAATTGGGGTTCAAAACCTTAACCCATCTTGGTTTCAAAGTCAATTATCGCGATCGAGCCTTTTACATCACCAGACAAGCCGAAACCGAAAACAGAGGAAATAACATCTCCCAATCCTTATTAGCTAGCCAATCCACCCAATTTTCCGATTCTAATTCTCGACAACTAGCCCACTGGACAGCAAAATTCCTAGCAGCAGTCTCAGAAGAACAATTCCGGCACCAATATTTCTGTCAAGTACCCCTGTCCACCATTCAATCCATCGCCAGAGAGACTTTTTTCCAAGAAGATTCCCCAGCAATTCCTTTCTAACTCAACCAAAAATCTGATTCTCAGGAACAGCATCTCTGACAGGTTCGACAACACATCAACTTTGTTATCGGCACCGGAGGAAAACTCCCCCCTCAACCAAATTGCCACATCTCTATTCCCAGAAATATCTTCGTTCTCAATTCATGCCGATAAAATAGGTCATAGGACAATGGGAGTTATCCGTTGCAACTATTGCCCAAAACTCAGAAGAACCCAAAACTCCCTCCCTCTTAAATTCGATCGCACATCTTCAAATTTTTAACCCCTATGCTCCTCTGTCCCCGCTGCCAGTTTGAAAATCCCAATCAAAACAAGTTTTGTCAACAATGCGGAAATTCCCTAACTTACAAATCTTGTCCCCAATGCCGCGCCCAAGTCGCTGTGAGCGCCAAAGAATGTCAGAATTGTGGCACCGCAACAGGTCAAGTGTGGCAAGCAATTATTTGCGGTCGATCGAATTTGCCAGCAGTCGAGACAGAGGAAGTGCCACCACAACCAGAGACTGTTCCCGAAAGCACCCCCATCGGCAACTCCGTTGAACCCCCAACAGACGCAACTCCAACAGAAATCATCACCCCAGCCCAAGACCCAGCATTATTCCCAGCAGCAGTTGCACCACCAATCGATGCTGTAGTCGGCGTAAGCGCGATCGTCCCCGAATCCTTTCAAACAGACCAAAAAAGCACTAATGCACCACTAGACAGCCAAATAACCCCATCCCAAAGCAATTTGGACACCACCACAGACCCTGAAGCCCAACAAGAATCCACAGAAAATCGCGATCGCCCAACCATCACCAACATCCCCCCCCAAGCATCCGAAGTCCCCACTTCCAACCCCCAAAACTTAATCCCTTCCCAGTCAGCAGGAGCCTATCTCGACAGCCAGCAGCGCTACCAACTCCTAGAAACCCTACCACCAAGAAAACCCTCAGACACAGTAACCGTAACAGTCTTAGACTGTCAGCCACTGCAAATGTCACCCCTCAAAGCCCTCCTAGCAGCCAATTCTGCCACCGTCGCCAAACGAGCATCCCCCTACAGAGGAGCCCTAGAAGCCAGAGCCAACTTCACCGACTCCGCCCTAGAAAACCTGTGCCAAGGCATAGCCGAACCTTATCTAGCTCTCCGATGGCAATTCTCCCAAAACCTGCCAGTCATTCACGATAGCTGGCTAGAAAACCAACAAGCAGTGCTGCTGTTAGAAGACTGCTCCCAGTGGCCACCCCTGATAGAACGCTGGAGTCAACCCGAAACCTCCACCCAACAAATTCTGTACTGGCTCCACGAAATGACAGAACTGTGGGCCGCCCTAGAACCCTGGCGCTGTCGCCAAAGTTTGTTGGAACTGACAAATTTGCGAGTCAACCCCGACTCTTCCTTTGCATTAGCCTCTTTGCGGGTGCAACGTCTCTATCCCGAACCCCCAGACTCCAACCTGCAACTCCAAGATTTAGGGCAATTGTGGCAGACCATATTTAACCAGTCCGATCGCACCCAGTTTGGCGCCTTGCTCGAACTCCTGCAAGAAATGTACAGGGGCGAAATTCATACCATAGACGAATTGCGATCGCGCCTAGAGACCGTCCCCCTAGAACTCCAACCCGCACCAGCAAAAACTTCCACTCCGACACGCTTCCAATTTGGCAAACCCGAAGAACCCAGTCCCGACCCAGGGGAAGTCCTAACCCAGCCCATGCCAGTGCAGATTTACAGCTTGGAAGACGCAGGTATCACCCATGTCGGACTCCAGCGCGCCCACAACGAAGACTTCTTCAGCATCTGGACTCAAATCAACAAGCTCGAAACATCCTTCGGTAGAACCTTCCAAAGCAAAGGAGTGTACATTCTCTGTGACGGCATGGGCGGACACGACAGCGGCGAAGTCGCCAGTCAACTAGCCGCTGAAACCCTCAGAGAATTCTTTCAAACCAGTTGGGACAATCAACTCCCTCCCGCAGAAACCATCCGCAAAGGAATTTTATTAGCCAACAAAGCCATATTTGAAATCAACCAAAAGGAAAGCCGTTCCGGCAGTGGTCGCATGGGTACAACTCTAGTCACAGTCTTAGTTCAAGACACCCAAGTTGCCTTTGCCCATGTAGGCGACAGCCGCCTCTACCAACTCCGAAAAGGACAAACCCTAGAAAAACTCACCTCAGACCATGAAGTAGGCCAGCGGGAAATTAAGCGCGGGGTTGACCCAGAAACAGCATATTCTCGCCCCGATGCCTATCAACTAACTCAAGCGATCGGCCCGCGAGACAGTAATTTTCTCAAACCTGATGTCCAGTTTTTAGAATTGTCTGAAGATACTTTATTGATTTTGGCTTCTGACGGTCTGACAGACAATAATGTTTTGGAAACCTACTGGCAAAACTGTCTCGAACCACTCTTGGACTCACAAGCTAATTTAGACCAAGGAGTAGCTAAATTAATAGAACTAGGCAACAAACACAATGGTCATGACAATATCACAGCCATTGTGATTCGGGCCCTAGTCGGGACATCGCGATTTTAGACTTTGGAGGCTGCCAACTTTTTCTTGGCCGCTCCCAAGCCAGCGGCCGCCAGACCTAAACCTGCAACAGTCGCAGGTTCGGGAACAGCCTCTGAATTTTCATGGCAGGGCTGGATTTCCTCTACTATCAAATATCCAGTGTTGACGGATTTTCCATTGGATTGTCCCCCACCCGATTGCATCCAACTAATCTTTCCTCCCCCTGTACCGAAACCTTCGCCAAATATTCCCAAAGCTGGCAGAATGCGATAATTACCAAAAGCCCATTGACTTGCTAATTGAGGGATAACTCCACTGCCTATGACCTTACCATCAAACACAAACCGTGTTTTCACCGTATCGAAGGGGGCCCACAGCAAAGGAGAAAGTAGTTCACCCCTGTCTCCTGAACTCGCTTTAGACAAATCCCAGGATTTCCCCCATACCGTTGCAGAAAAGCTTGTCAGGGCGAACCATTGATTGCTGGCTTTTATTTCTAGGGGCGGCATGGAGAAGCTAGACAAAATAGTGTCTTGATAAGGAGATGATACTAAACGGCAGTTTCATAGACTTTTCCTGACATTAAAGACATCAGGTCCAAAAAACACGGTGTTCTTGTCGCAATCGCTGTCTGTAAC
>RDXH01000214.1 GCA_004292745.1 Oscillatoriales cyanobacterium
CAAGCTAATGTTTTGCCCTCGTCAACTAATCCGACTCGCCCTTACACTGTCAACACTTTGGAAGAACATTTAGATATGTTGATGGTGTGTCACCATTTGGATCGAAGTATTCCTGAAGATGTCGCTTTTGCTGAATCGAGAATTAGAAGAGAAACTATTGCTGCTGAAGATATTTTGCACGATTTGGGCGCTTTTAGCATGATTTCTTCGGACTCCCAGGCGATGGGAAGGGTTGGGGAAGTGATTATTCGGACTTGGCAAAGTGCTCATAAAATGAAGGTGCAGCGTGGTAATTTACCCCCCCTAACCCCCCCTTATCAAGGGGGGGGAACTGAAATAACTCCCCCTTATCAAGGGGGGGGAATGGAGGGAGAAAATGATAATTTTCGGGCGAAGCGGTACATTGCAAAATACACAATTAATCCGGCAATTACTCACGGAATCAGTCAATATGTTGGTTCTATTGAAGAGGGAAAATTGGCAGATTTGTGTTTGTGGAGGCCAGCGTTTTTTGGGGTGAAACCGGAGATGGTGATTAAGGGAGGTGCGATCGCCTATTCGCAGATGGGAGATGCTAATGCTAGCATTCCCACGCCGCAGCCGGTGCATATGCGGCCGATGTTTGGGAGTTTTGGGGGTGCGATCGGCGCAACTTGTCTGACGTTTGTTTCTCAGGCTGCGTGCGATCGCAATATTGCCACACAACTAGGCTTACAAAAGCCAACTGTAGCAGTTTCTGGCACGCGACAAATTACTAAAAGAGACATGAAACTCAACGATTATTTGCCACAAATGGAAGTCGATCCAGAAACCTATGAAGTGAGGGCGGATGGAGAATTGCTGATTTGCGAACCGGCAACAGTTTTGCCAATGGCGCAGAGATATTTTCTGTTTTAACTGGTAATTGGTAATTGCTATTAACTTAACTCTGGCGAATAAAATTCGCGTCTACACAAACAAAGTCCGCCTGCGCGGACTGTAAAATTTCAACCCGCGCACCATCCGGGTTTCGTTTGTGTAGACGCGGTTTCAACCGCCTTATCATAATATCAAATCCGCGCTTCATCGGAATTATTCATCTCTCTATTCTCTTCCTCTGTGTCCTCTGTGCCCTCTGTGGTTTAATCATTCCGGTGCAGCCGGATTTAATGTCTTGTTATAAAATTTGAGCGATCGCAGTATCAAACCCTGGCAAACAAACCAAAAATAAAGCGCAATATTGACCCCACTTAACAACTTAGGAATACCCTCAACCAAACTGGAAATTACCTCATCTTTCAACGGCCATGCTTCCGCAAAAAAAGCCAACAATAATAAACCAACGCCACTTACTAACAAAAAGTAAGGCGTTGATTTGATTTTCCTTCTAAAAGTTAATCCATAAGCTGCGGCAGCAACAGCGTAGATAAGAACTATTGTAACTTTAGGAAAGCCAGCGCGTCCGAGGTGAACGTGGGTGCGGAAAACTTCATTGAACAGGAAAAAGCCCGTAACTAGGGCTGAACCTAAAATAAACTGATTTTCGGGACGATTCGGTTGAGTAATTCTTAGCAAACCAAAGCTAAAAACGCAAATCATCACAGAGAAATAAAACAGCATTTGGAACATCAGAAATAAGAAACCCGCACCCGGATATGTCGCAAGACAAGGCGGAAAAAATAGCCCTTTTACCGAATAACCGAATAAACTCAGACACAAAGTCACTAGCCCAACCAGCAGTAAAGTTAAGCTATTGAACAAAAAAACAGTTCTGTAATTTACCATAATCAATGACTCAAACTAATATCAGGCTCTCCAATTCCCAATGTCCAATTCCCAATTCCCCATTCCCAAAAATTTACCCATTAATTTCTCCATTCGGCATAATTGTACCCCGAAACTTTGCCCCCGCTAAATTAACAGTGCTCAAATCTACCCTCATCAAACTTGTGCGATGTAAAATTACATCCCGTAAATCCGTTTTAGCCATGTAAGTATCAGTCAAATCGGCTTCTGTTAAATTAGCCTGATTGAAATTAGCACGACTCAAATCCGCCCTCACCAAATTAGCCCTACTTAAATCCGCCATAATTAAACTAGCATTGTTCAACTTCACATCAGGAAGAAAAGCACCCTGTAAGTTAGCGCCTGCGAATTCAGCATCGATTAATATAGCCCTTTCTAACTTGGCATTTGTCATTACAGCCCAGGAAAAATTGGTCTCAGTCAAATTTGTGTCAGTCAAAAATACATTGTCCAAAATAGCTTCGCTCAAATTTGCTTGACTCAAATTTGCCTCTCGGAGAGAAGCTTCAGTCAAATTGGCTCGACTTAGATCTGCTTTAGTCAAATCAGCACCCTGTAAATTGACTCCGCGCAAATCGGCACCTTGCAAATTTGCACCCCGCAAATTTGCTCCATCAAAAACTCGCTGCTCCTTCCGCAAATTTGCACCCCGCAAGCACGCACCGCGCATATCTGCACCTTGCAAATTGACACCTCGCATATCCGCATCAGTCAAATTTGCATCGATTAAGATAGCCAAACATATGTTGGCTCTGCGAAAGTCAGCATTTTGTAAAGTAGCTCCGTGAAAGTCTGCATCGGACAAATTTGCTGAACTTAGATTTGCCTGATTCAAGTTAGCACCGCCAAATTTGACCTTGGTTAAATTTGCACGTTGAAGGTTAATTCTACTCAGATATGCCATGGCTAAGTTTGCACCCGATAAGTCTGCACTGCTTAAATTTACGCCTATTAAATCGGCACCACTTAGATAGACACCTCTCAGATTCATACCTTCAAAATCAAGTTCACCTGATGTATATCGTCTTAATAATTCGCTAGCATTCATAGTTGGTGCTGGTTAATTTAGTTACTAAAATCTGGTAGTTTTGTATTTCGGGACTAGGATTTTTTACGGGCAAATTTAGTGAATGTATGCGGGAAATTCTTGGCAGGTTTTATGGCTAATTCATTTTAGTGACAAAATCTTGAGTCCAAACTATAGTTTTGTTACCTAGCTGTCGCCCGTAAATTTTTACTTTATGGAGAAACTTAGATTTTAAAGTACAGAGTTTTTTGTAGATATAGGTGGCGGTATTTTGTTGATTTGGTGCGCTGGGGGCAGATTCCAAAATGATGTGGAGCCAACCGTCTTTAAATCCCGCTGTAGCGGTAATTCCTTGAGGCTGTAGCAATTGATTGATTAAGGTGGCGATCGCCTTGGGATTTCCTTGTCTTGCCATTTCCAGTAGCTGCTGCTGGCTGGGTCTTTGGCTAGATTTATTTGATTCTGGTTGCGAAACATTACCATCAAAATTATCTACTATTTCAGCAGGAAATTGTCCCCTTTCTTTTGACTCCAAATCGCTCAATATTTTCATTAATTTGTAGGTAAAGCCCTGGACTTCTCCTACATAATCTCTGAGAATTTTATATTTCCAGTACAAGCGCTCTTCTACACTTTCTGTTGAAAACTGTCGATTCAGAGCCGATTCTAAATCACTGAATATGTTTTCTATTTTGGCAGTGGCGGAGTTAGCACTTTGAATTACTAAGGATTTAATTTCTTCTTCTAAGCCCAATTTCTGCTTGATAGATGCGCTAATATTGATAGTATCTCCAGGAGAAAGATAACTTCCAGCCGTCGTCTGATTTTCTTCAGCAGATGAAGTCTTTTTCAATTCCTCTTGAAAATTAATCGGCGAATTATTAGTGTTGATTTCGGTTGGCTGAACAGGTGAATTTTCTCCCGTTCCGTTCACGAAGTAACTATCGGGGGAGTTAGAAGCATACTGAATGGGAGAAGATTCAATCATGTGAGTAGTATCGCCAGCTTCAAAATAATCTTTTGTGCCGTTACTCTGCTTGTTATCTTCATAAATATTATTGATTAAGTGCGTCTGATCGTAATCTTCTCCCGCCACATCTTCCCTAGAAATATTTGGTGATTCAGGTTCTATTTTGGCGTAACAAGGATTCATCGCTTGGATAATGACGCTAGCTGTTTGGTCATTTTCATCTGTGTTTTCCAGAGTGCTCGCAGTTCTGTACAATTGAGATTCGAGTTCTCCTAGGGTGGGACAGACGTTAAACAGTTGTCGCAGCAGAGTATCTAGTTCTTGGCTTTTCAGCAGCAACCAGTCGCGATCGCTAAAAGTAAATTCATGATAAAGACTCGAAAAAATTAGTATTTTCGCCCTCAGCGGATTTGTTTGCTGCAATATTTTTTGTCTGACATCAAATAAAATTCCGGGGTTTCTTTCTGTTTCGTTGCTACCTGGGATTTCCGCACTAAATTCCTCTTGAAATGCCGGCAGACTCTCACCGCCAAATCTAGATATGTTTGTTTCTAAATTGGTCAAGTCTTCAAATTCGTACAGCCTACTCAGTTGACAGATGATTAGGTCTGCTACTAAAGCGTACTCTGCTTTTTTGTTGACTTTAGAAACTATAATATTTAAAACTGTCTCAATATCTTCTAAATTGCTATATTTGGTACATAACTCTTGCAGCAGAATACCTAAATCTGTGTCACCTAACTTTCCGACATCGTTTTCCCAAAAATCTTTACAAGCAAAAAATATTATTCTTTTAATCCGCGAGATATTGACATCTTGTTCCAACTCGCGAACAACCTCATCTAAAATAGATAAAGGTTTCATAGTTTTCTACCTCCAAAAAATACCCTGTCAACAATTATCAAGAAACAATAAAATTATACCACATTTAAAAGATGCCAGACTTTGATGTAATTGTAATTGGGAGTGGCATTGGTGGCTTAGTCGCTGCATCAATGCTAGCTCGCTACGGTAAGCGGGTACTCGTCTGCGAAAGCCATACCCTAGCGGGTGGTGCGGCTCACAGTTTTTCGCGCCGGGGATTTCATTTTGATTCGGGACCTTCTTTTTATTGCGGTTTGACTGACCCCCAGTCCCTCAATCCTTTGCGACAAGTGTTGGAGATTTTGGAGGAATCCATCGCCACAATTCCCTACGACCCCTTGGGGCATTATCATTTTCCAGAGGGAAGTTTGCCAGTTTATGCTAATGCGAAAAAATACTTAGATGCTGTAGCTGAGTTTACACCACAAGGCGCGAAGGAATTGCAGCAATTCCAACAAAATTTATTAGTTTTATATGAAGCTTTGCGGGGAATTCCGGCTGTGGCGCTTAGAGCAGATTGGCAGTTAATGCCTGTTTTGCTGTTTCGGTACTGGCCATCTATGCTGAAACTGCTGCCGCTTGTAGGGGTGATAGGAGGTGCTGCGGGGGTGTTGATGGATAGGGATGTGAGGGACCCTTGGGTGCGGCGTTTGATCGATTTGGAGTGCTTTTTGCTGTCGGGCTTGAAGGCGGAGGGAACTGTCGCCCCGGAAATCGCTTTTATGATTGGCGAACGATCGCGCTCAGTTATAGAATATCCCGTCGGCGGCAGTGGTGCGATCGTCGATGCTTTAGTCCGAGGCTTGCACCGCTGGGGGGGAAAGTTGCGCCTGGGAACACCAGTCGAGCAAATTTTAGTTGAATCGGGGAGAGCAACTGGTGTTCGCTTGCAAAATGGCGAAATTATCCGCGCACCAATTACTATCTCCAATGCGACAATCTGGGATACTTATACCAAGTTGCTATCACCAGAAGATTTACCAAAAAATTATCGCCAAATTGCCTTATCAACGCCAGCGGTAGAAAGTTTCATGCACCTGCATTTAGGTATTAAAGCTGAAGGACTCGCAGGTTTGACTGGGCATCACGTCGTTGTCCATGACAGTAACATTGATATTACAGTACCCGGAAATACTTGCATGATTTCGATTCCTACGGTTTGGGATGCCAATCTCGCACCGCCGGGACATCACGCCATTCATGCTTATACACTGGAACCCTACGAAGGTTGGGAATATGGGGAATTATATCAACAGAAAAAGCAAGAGCGATCGCAATCTCTGTTCACAGCTTTAGAAAAAATTATACCGGATTTGCGGAGGCGAATTGTCCTAGAGTCGATCGGCACACCCCTAACCCACGCCCGATTTTTGCACCGATATCAAGGTACTTATGGGCCTGGAATCCCCGCCGGAAAAGGCACATTTCCTGGTCCACAAACACCAGTCAAAGGTTTGTATCGAGTAGGAGACAGTACCATGCCCGGAATTGGCGTACCTGCGGTGGCTGCATCAGGAATTCTGTGCGCGAATACTCTGGTTAATTCCCATATCACGGCACAATTTTTGTAGTGTTATAGTTATTAGTCAACAGCAATGCGTAGTCCAAGGACTCTTGGACTACGCTCAGGAAGCAGCTACGGATGGATCAAGCGCCACCTAGTCAAAGGGTAATTAACCATTGGTTAATTATCAACTTTGAACCGTTAACAATGATTTAAACAAAATACTCATATGCCAGGAACGAGACTTGAACTCGTGACACGTGGATTTTCAGTCCACTGCTCTACCAACTGAGCTATCCCGGCGTTTTTTTCATGCTTAACTACCGTAACACAGAGATATGGAATTAGCAAGTAGTTTTCTAAAAAAAAATTCGATCGCGCGGGAACCCCCCGCCTGTAAGCTAAAAGCTGCAACTTAAAACCCAAAATCGCAATGGCACGGCAACATCGGGGCAATGGGGACAACAGTCTGCTAGTCCTCGGCATAATTTGGCTGGTGGGGGCGATGAGCGATCGCCTCTGGTTCACCTTCGATCGCTCTGTCCCCGCCTGGGATCAAGCAGAATACCTCACCAGCACCCTGAATTACTTGCAGGTACTCCAACATCCCCAATGGTTATCGGGAGAATGGTGGACCAACTTCTGGCTACTTTCCACCAAAATTCCGCCCTTAATTTTTATTGCCACAGTGCCGTTTTTGCGTATATTTGGGACTCGGCCCGATGAAGCAACCTTAGTTTTTTTATTATTTAGTGCCATTCTCCTGGTTTCAGTGTACTGTCTGAGCGTCCAATTATTTAATCGGCAAGTCGGCTTGTGGGCCGCTGCAATTTGTGTAGTTTTACCGGGGCTCTATCGGTTCCGCTTGCAATTTTTACTCGACTATCCTGTCACTGCTGCGATTACTTTGACTTTCTTTTGTCTGACAATGTGGAAGGCTTCTGAAGCAAGAGAGTCCTTCGATGTCGCTCAGGGTACCTTGAGGGAAGAAGTCACCCATGACACTGATGTTGATGCAAATAGGCGGATTAATTCTCGCCAACAGGGACAAGTTTGGTCTCTTTCTCTATCGTCTTACTTTTGGGCGATCGCAAGCGGCATTTCTCTCGGTTTATCCATCCTCGCCAAACACACCACCGTATTATTTCTATTTACCCCCATTGTCTGGTTAGCTGTCGGCACTTTCCGACAAAAAGCTTGGGGAAGATTAGCTCAATTAGCAGGTGCTTTATTACTATCAGTGGCAGTATTTGGACCTTGGGCAAAAACCAATTGGCTGTTAATTTTGACCGGGGGAAAACGGGCAACTTTCGATTCTGCCATCGCCGAAGGAGACCCAGCGCTCAATACAATCAATGCTTGGATTTACTACGGTCAACACTTGCCCGAACAGGTTTCTTGGCCGCTGTTACTCATTCCGTTAGTCGGATTGCTACTTTATTATTGGCGACATCGAGGGCATCTGGAGGCAAATTCGCTGGGGTACAATGGGCTTAGCAATACTGGCGATGTTGTTTCATATGTGGCCGCTGGGAGGTGCTCTGGGACATAATTTAGTCGAACTGGTTAGTCCTGGCAATTCTAGCTATCCTTACTTGGGGAAAGAGTGGCCGCACCGAGAAGTAATTGCAGAAATTATTCAGACGGAACCTTATTTACAATCGACTTTAGGTGTCTTACCTTCCACACCGGAAATTAATCAGCATAATTTGAATTATTATGGTGCTTTGGCTAATTTTCAGGTTTACGGGCGACAGGTGGGGACAAATTTAAAAGAAGTGCCGCAAGATGTACGATCGCTTTCTTGGTTTGTCACTAAAACGGGAGACCAAGGTTCGATTCGCGAACGGATTAAGACTGCTCAAAATGCAGCGGTGGCGGCTATCGAAAAAGGCGATAACTTTCAGTTGCAAAAAACTTGGTTTTTGCCGGATTTTACTAATTTGAATCTTTATCGGAAGCGATGGCGGGCTGTGGAAGTCCAGCCTTTGAATGAAGCGCGATCGCAAGTACAATTAGAGCAAGTTACTGTTCCAGCCAGAGCAGTTCCCGGTGTTCCGATTCCAGTAACATATATTTGGTCTGGGCCTTGGCGGCAGTTGCAGTCGGGTTTAGTCTTGGTAACATGGAAAAATCGCGGAGGTAGCGAAATCCAACAGCCGGGACAAACTTCTGAGATTTTACACGATCGCGCGATCGCCCAAGGGACTTTGCATCCGGGGATGCTGGAGGCTGATAAATTTGCTGTGGGATTTCGAGTTGTCGATCGCACTGCCATGCTTCCTCCTGCTAATATTGCACCAGGAAGTTACAATCTCGAAGCTACTTATCTGAATCGGAACACCGGAGAAACTTATCCGATGAATGTGGCAACAGTTAGTGTTAGGATTGAGCCAGAGTCGGCGAACCAGAAACAAAACCTGAAGCAGAAGAACCAGAAGCCTGGGAATGAGGATAATCTAGAAAAGGTTGAGTTGGATTTGGTGACTCAATTGAGGACAATGGCTGCTAATTTACCGAAAGGATTGCCCGGTTTAGAACCAGTGTTTGAGCAGATTGGACGCATCAATCAGTACGATCCAACTCAAGATTATACCCTACAAGCGGAACAAGCCTTTGAATATCGATTGCACCAACAACCAAACAATCTAGAATTGGCCTATGGGTTGGCATTGTCTAGGGCATTGCAACAGAATGTCAATGGTGCGATCGCAGCTTTAGAAAAAGTCACTCAAATCGACTCAAAAAACCCCTACGCCTATGCTTATCTAGCTTTTGTCAACCTTTATGGTTGGCATCCCAAAGCTGCGGAAACTGCCTTAAAACCCGCCCTCGTTCTCAACCCGAATCTACCGGAAATTAGAGTATTGAATGGTATCGCCACACTCTTACAAGGCAATCTCATCCAAGCATGGCAAGATCTACAATACTTGAAAAAACTCAAACTTTAAAAATCCTGTTTGAGTTTTTTCATCGAATAAATCAAGGGTGCATCTGTGTTTGGCAAATATATTCCTAGGGGCGAAGCATGACCGCTGTAAATCTCTGGTTATCACTAATAAATTGTCTGCGGTCATGCTTCGCCCCTACAAAATCGGGATGCTCCCAAAATCTACTCCTGATTACGAACCAGTTGATGTGGTTTGTAATCAGGAATTCACTCCTCCTTCTATTTGGCATCAGCCGGGATCAAAACCTTATCAATTACGTGAATCACGCCGTTGCTAGCTTTGATATCAGCTTTCACAACATTAGCACCCTCTACTGTCACCTTGCCGCCACTAACTACTACCTTCAGGGGGCTTTTTTCAACACTGGTAACATTACCGGATTTCAGGCCAGTAGATAAAACAGCACCAGGAACAACGTGATAAGTCAAAATCTTAGTCAGTTTAGCTTTGTTCGCGGGTTTGAGCAAATCATCCAAAGTGCCTTTTGGTAAAGCAGCGAAGGCCGCATCTGTCGGCGCGAAAACAGTGAACGGGCCTTTTCCTTGTAATGTTGAAACTAATCCTGCGGCTGTTAAAGCCTTGGTTAATGTTTTGAATTGAGTGTCGCCTGATGCAATGGCGACAATATCCTTAGCAGCCATTGTTGTTGGTGAAGCGGTTGGCGCTGGTGAAGCGGCGGTTTTGACGTTTCCAGCCACTTGTTGAGTTGGAGTTGCACTAGCAACATTGGTTTTGGCGTTGATGTGCGCCCAAGCTGGGAAACCTATGAGGGCGCTAGCGCCGATTACTCCTGCAAAACCTGTCAGTTTTTTCATCAAGTTAGGTAAATTCTGATTTTTCATTGCGCTTGCATTTCCTTATGACAATAAAACAATGGACTTGAATTCTTTTGTTAGCCTGTTGTGCACTGCGAGGCAATGGTTGGAAAGGCTAAACTAGAGGTAGAATCTGCTTAGATTGTCCATCGCACCAAAACTTCCTTAATATAACGCAACATTAGCAAAAAAGCGGCTCAAGCATTAAATTTGTAACTCAAAACCTCAATCACGGAACCACTCGGTGGCAAAGAATTCGATCGAATGGAAATGGTATCATTATTCAATCGACTAATCGGCGTGCCATCCATCAGCGCCAAGAATTCATCTAGTGTGGCCAAATCGCACGTAGCAGCATCAGCAGCTTGGGTTTTGAAGTGTGTAGGAATCACCATCTTTGGTTTGAGAATTTGCAAAGTTTGCTTCGCTTCGGCAGGAGTATAGGCTTTCGGGCCACCACCGACGGGAATGAGCACTACATCTGGACGCCCGATCAAGATTTGTTCTTCAATGCCGATCGGAGCTGCAACTCCACCGAGATGTAAAATTTTAACACCAGCTTGCTCCCACAGCCAAGCCACATTCACCCCAAATCGCCGTCCTCCCTCGCGGTCTTTTTCCATGCGAATGCCTTGCAGCCGCAGCCCATTTGACTGATAAGACCCCGGTTCGTACAAAAGGCCGGGATTGCCAGAAAATCCGTCTATCGCCCCTTCATCGAGCAACCGACTGGTAATCAGAATCAAATCTGTAGGGACTTTAGGAGATCTATAGCCCGCCGTACAGCCCAGGGGACGAAAAGGATTCACCAGCACCCTTGCACCGCCTCCTGTAAACAAAAAGCAAGTGTGGCCCAACCACTGAACCGACAAAGAATCAGCAGTTTCAGCCAAATAGCTTTCCCATCCAGATGGCAAACCAGTTGCTAAAGCTGCCAGCAAACTTGTCTGTGCGTAACGCATTAATTGTCGCCGTTTCATCTTTAGGTTATGTTATCGGGTGTTAGTCGTATGTTGTTATAGCATAAATTCATCAAAAAACTATATATTCCCGCTTAAACTGTGTTCTCAAATCTGGTTGCATCGGAATGATTAAACCGCGAAGACACAAAGAGCACGAAGGAAGAACGGTATCTTCTTCTTTCTCTTCCTTCGCGTTCTTAGCGCCTTCGCGGTTCATTTCATCTTATTCCATAAAAACTCTAAAGCCGTTCCAAGAAATTTCGCAATAATTGTTTCCCCGAAGTCGTTAAAATACTTTCCGGGTGAAACTGTACGCCTTCAATATGCGGATATTCCCGATGTCGGACACCCATAATAGTTCCATCCTCAACCCAAGCTGTAATTTCCAAAACCTCTGGACAACTCTGTTTTTCTATAACCAAACTGTGATAACGAGTTGCAGTCAGTGGCGATTCCACACCGCGAAACACCCCCAATCCCCGATGTTCCACCTGAGAAGTTTTGCCGTGCATTAGTATCGGTGCAGAAACTATTTTGCCACCGAATACTTGACCGATGCTTTGGTGTCCCAGACACACGCCCAAAATTGGCATAGTCGGCCCCAATTCTTTGATTAATTCCAGAGAAATTCCCGCATCTTCCGGCCGTCCTGGACCGGGAGAAATCACAACTGCCGCCGGTTGCAATCTGCGAATTTCTGCTAGAGAAATTTGGTCGTTGCGGTAGACTTGCACCTCTTTTGCTACTGGCAATTCAGCACCTAGTTCTCCTAGATACTGGACCAAGTTGTATGTAAAACTGTCGTAGTTATCGATGACTATAATCACGGCTTAACTTTAATTTGAGGTCTAATTGGCGATGGCTAATTGAATCACTGTCCAAAAAGGAGGTAGTAAAAGTGCCACCGCGACGATCGCCGCTGCCATTGCTGATACCAGTACCGCCCCAGCAGCGCAGTCCTTGGCAATTTTGGCCAGTTCGTGGTAAGATTGTCCTACAGTCAAGTCTACCAGGGATTCGATCGCCGTATTCAACAATTCCATTGCCAAAACTATACCAATGGTAATGCCGATCACGGATATTTCCACAGGCTTCAGGTGTAAAAATACCCCAAGTCCGATCGCCAGAGTGCCAATTACCGTGTGGATGCGAAAATTGCGCTGAGTTTCAAAAGCGTAACTCAAGCCAGCCCAAGCATATTTAAAACTAATCGCTAAACTAGATGCTATTTTCCAGGACAGTTCTCGATTGTATTTTAATGCTTTTTTTGACCCATTGACTGTCTGATTGGAAGAGTCTGGAGGCATGGTTAGAAGCTGTGCAATATTTGATACTTTTGACTGTTGCTCTAGTGTCATAAACAACCAACTTTATATGATAAAGACGAGTACGTTTGAAAGATGAAAGATTGACTTGATAACAGTCTCCATAACTTTCCTAGGTCTTTACTCTAAAATTGATGTAATTTCCGAAAGTTATGCTTGAGTTTCTCTGATTGGTCAACTCATCACCAGCCTAGTCTATCCAATTTCAAATTCCTCTAATGGTGTCTGGATCACAATATCGATTGCTTGTAGCAAAGTTTCCTGTCGATCGAGCATTTGGATTAAACTTTCTTCATCAGGGTGATCCCATCCCAAAAGATGCAGAAAACCGTGGGCTGCAAGCCAAGCTAGTTCAGTCTTCAGGGGATGTCCTTGCTGCTGGGCCTGTCGGTTGGCAGTATCGATGGAAATTACGATATCACCCAAGTATAGAGGTTCAGATGACATTTCATCTAACCCAGGACACTCTACTTCTAAGGCCGCAAAAGCTAGTACATCAGTCGATCGATCCTGGTGGCGGTACTGAGAATTCAGCGATTGCATTTCCTCATCCCCTGTCAGACGCAGACTAACTTCATAGCCCGTGGCAGCAGGCACATCCTCATGCTGATTTTCCAGCCAAACACCAAACCAAGTTTCCCAAGTTTCGGCGGCAATCTCCCCGCTAGCTGCACTCTGAGGTTCCTGGGAATTATCAGCAGACTGTTGGGCTAGCCCATAACAGTCTTCCACATTCACCTCTATAATCATTTTTGGCGTTTCCTGTCAAGCATTTTTATAAGTAATTTTTAGTACAATCTCAGATTGTGCGATCGAGTTCAGAAACTTTTGGCTTTTAGCAGGAACCTTACAATAATTTGTCAAAAATTGCAAGATTCCGAAACTGCAATTAGCTTAACTCCCCTATCGTGAAAAATCAAAATAGAAGCTAAAAAACCCGGTTTCTGGCGATCGCCCTCAACCTAAAATGACGCAATTACATTAAGAAACCGGGTTTTTGCGTTGTGAAAAATCCAAATATAGCATTTCTCAGGTAGGGACATGGCGCCGTGCCCTTCTTCGTGTCAACTTAATCCTGAAACCCCTGAGAAATCTCGCTTTTACCTGAGTCTAGATCCCCCTCGCATCCCAGGGCTGTTTCATTCTTGGTAGGGGCCGTGCCCCCGTGCCGGCCCTTTTGGCCTGAAACCCCCATTCGATCGTTGGTGGCGGGGGTAGGCACGGGGAGTAGGGGTCGCACTACCCCTACAAAATCGCGGTTTTTTGGAGAATGAAACAGCCCTGCCCTAAATCCCCCGATCGAAGGGAGTAGGGTGTGAGTAGGGGTTGACTTTGAGTAAGTCCTTGTCCCCCCCTTCTTAAGGGGGGCTCGTTCGGATCTAGATTTAATAGTCAAACAGCAGTCTATGACTGGGTTTGAAGTTAAGTTGACACGAAGAAGGACACGGCGCCTAAGTCCCTACAGCCGTCTGCTGTATTTCATCCGATTGAAAACTGCTATATATCTGGAAATTACAAGCTGATTGTGGGAATCCCGATTACGAATTGAAATAGCGATCGAGAAAAGCCAAACCAACGAGTACGCCCAAAAGTCCAGCAGCAGTCAAAGCAAAATGAAACAGAGAAGTCGCCCGCTTGAGCACCATATTCCGCATCGCTAGCTTGACATAACTCGGTGGAGGTGTATTGTTTGTCGGCGCTGTCGGGGTTTCGGCGACGGGTTCTTCGGAGGTTGTTGGGACTGAGGGAGGTTGAGTCATATTCGTTATTGTATAAGTGCAGGACGCACGGGTGGCCAGAAACCGGGTTTTTGCCAGCATACTCGTTACACACCGCAAAAACCGGGTTTCGACTTCGCTCAACCACCGGGTTTCTTTGGTTTTGATGTATCCAGGACTATTTTAGAAGGTTGACAGAGCACGCCACGATGTTAACAAAAATGTAACGTTTTGTGTAGGATTTTTTAGCTTTCACAGGACTTACGCATGAGGCCCCAGCCCGCCCATAAAACGCCGAAACATCCCTCAATCATTCCATCAATCCCCTCTCCCGCAACAAAGCATCCGCCCAAACAGCATCGGTTTCCGACGGCGCAGGTACTAACTGGGCCGTATAATTGAGTGTAATGTCATAGGCGGCGCGATCGTACACAACTCGATATTTGGGCACAAGTTGAGGAACTAAAGCATCTGCGATCGCCACTATCAACCGATTATGAACTTCTGGCAAAAAATCAGGACTTTCTAAATAGGGATTCATCCCCGGAAACGGATTAGTCATTGATTTAACTCCTGTTAATTTACCTACTTCTACCAATTTTTTATGCGGCTGCATAGAATCTGATCCCCCCTAACCCCCCTGGTGGGAGGGGGGGACAAGAGTTATTCTTTGCGATCGATCGGGAGCGTCATCAAAATCGGGGCGCAGATTAACAAAAGTTTTGATTTTTTATGTAAAACTTTTCATATCAGTTATCAACTTATTTTCCTAAAAATTACTCTTAATATATGCTTGAAAAATAGAATTTAGCTGAAATTTTGCTGGCTCTT
>RDXH01000215.1 GCA_004292745.1 Oscillatoriales cyanobacterium
AGCAGACTTAAACCCCAGACAGCTTTGCGGGTAAAATCTTCGCCAGAAGCTGCATAAACAGCGGGCGCAATGATGGCATTGAAACACATTACTAGAAATAGCTGCACCGGGATTGGGTGACGCTGCCACAGGGTTTGTGCTAACTCAATAATTGCTTGAAAATCCGTGGGCAAAACATCATTCAGCCAATTATTACGTTTCATGAATCCTCCTTGTTTTGGAAATAAGTATCTTTGTTTATCAGTTGCCGAACTTGTTCTATGCTAAGCCAACGGCTGCAATGCAAATATCGATAATTTTGATGGCAATAAATGGCGCGATCGCCCCGCCAAATCCGTAGATTAAAATGTTCCGCTGCAACAGTTGATTTGCCGTTAATGGGCGAAATTTTACCCCGGTTAATGCTAGGGGAATCAAAGCGGGAATAATCAAAGCATTGTAAACTAATGCCGATAATACTGCCGATTGACCGCTAGCTAAACCCATCACGTTCAAAGCGCCAACGGGGGCAAACATTGCCGGAATAATGGCAAAATATTTCGCGATATCGTTGGCTAGGGAAAATGTAGTTAGCGCACCGCGTGTAATCAGTAATTGTTTGCCGATTGTCACTAAATCAATCAATTTTGTGGGGTCGGAATCTAAGTCCACCATGTTTGCAGCTTCTTTCGCGGCTTGGGTTCCCGAATTCATTGCTAAGCCTACGTTTGCTTGGGCTAGGGCTGGTGCGTCGTTGGTGCCGTCCCCGGTCATTGCTACTAATTTACCCTGGGCTTGTTGCTTGCGAATTACTTCGATTTTGTCCTCTGGAGTTGCTTCGGCGATGAAGTCGTCAACGCCGGCTTCGTCGGCAATTACTGATGCTGTAATTCGGTTGTCTCCAGTCAGCATAATTGTGCGGATGCCCATTTTTCTGAGTTGGTCAAATCGATCGCGAATTCCCGGTTTAATCACATCTTTTAAATAAATAATGCCGTAGATGTCGCTGCCTTGACAAACTCCCAAAGGTGTGCCTCCCAGCCGGGAAACTCGCTCGTAAGCTTCATCGAGATCGGGGCCGATGTTACCACCGCGCGATCGCACAAAACCCTTCACCGCATCCACCGCACCCTTGCGAACCTCCGTACCATCGGGCAAATCTGTGCCAGACATCCGCGTTTTTGCCGAAAATTCTAGCCCGGTGGCGTTAGCGCGATCGAAAGTTGCTGTAGCGCCCAATTTTTCTGACAAACGGACGATCGACTTTCCCTCCGGTGTCTCGTCAAACACGCTCGCAGCAAGCGCTACAGTCGCCACATCCTCCAGCGAGTGACCGTTTACCGGGATGAACTCCTCAGCTAAACGGTTGCCCAGGGTGATTGTCCCCGTTTTGTCCAAAATCAGCGTATTCACGTCGCCACAGGCCTCCACGGCGCGGCCAGAGGTCGCTACGACGTTAAATTGAGCCACCCGATCCATCCCCGCAATCCCGATCGCACTCAGCAAACCGCCGATCGTGGTTGGAATCAGCGCCACCAGCAGCGAAATCAGCGTCACCACACCCACCGGAGTTTTCACGTAAGTTCCCACCGGCGGAATCGTAGACACCACAATCAAAAACACCAGAGTCAGCACCGCCAGCAACACCGTCAGCGCGATCTCATTCGGTGTTTTCGTGCGTTCAGCGCCCTCCACCAGCGCGATCATCCTGTCCAAAAACCCCTTACCGGGGTCGGCCATCACCCGCAGCGTCAGTTCGTCGGAAAGGATGCGCGTCCCGCCCGTAACGGAACTGGCGATGTCCGAACCCGGTTCCTTGAGCACCGGGGCGGATTCCCCGGTGATTGCAGATTCGTCTACAGAGGCGACACCCGCGATTACTTCGCCGTCAGCGGGAATGATATCGCCTGCGATTACTTTAATTTGATCGCCGCGTCTGAGGGATGTGGAGCTCACTTCCTGCAATGAACCGTCTGGTAAGAGTTTGCGGGCGATGGTGTCGGCTTTGGTCGATCGCAGTGCGTCTGCTTGGGCTTTGCCGCGCCCTTCTGCTACGGCTTCGGCAAAATTGGCAAACACCAAAGTAAAGAACAAAATAAACGTGACTAAACCGTTGAAAACGACTTGATTTTTGCCGGGAACCGGGCCGAAGAGAGTCGGATCGATGGTTAATAATGCAGTCACAATTGTGCCTACCCACACCACAAACATCACTGGATTTTTCAACATTACCCGTGGATCTAGCTTGATGAAAGCTTGTTTGAATGCTCTTTTGTAAAGGCCTTTGGTATTTGCTTTGGGTGTATGTCGGCGGGATTCGCGAGCACCTCTGGAACGGGGATTTTTCTGAGAATTGGTGCTATTGGAAGAAGCCATAATTTTGATTTTTAATGAACCGCAGAGGACACAGAGAACACAGAGAAAGAGAGGATTGATGTTGAGAGTTTTTTGCTACAGAGGTGGAGGAGTTGGTGTGGCTAAAGGTGTTGCGGGTACTGTGGTCGGTGCAGGTTCAAATTTGCCACTGCTAATTTCATATCCTTCGGCAATTGGCCCTAAAGCTAGCACGGGGAAAAATGTTAATGCGCCTAGAATTAAGATTACTCCAGCGGTGACGCTGGTGAATAACACTGAGTCGGTTCTGAGAGTTCCTGTTGTTTCTGGTACTGGTTGTTTGTTCGTCATGCTGTCGGCTAAAAGCAGCAGTGCCACAATCGGAACATAGCGCCCTAATAGCATACTAAAACAGGTGCTTAAATTCCACCACATTCCGGTAGGCGCGGGTTGAGAGTCTGCCAATCCTTCAAAACCTGAACCGTTGTTGGCGGCGGCCGAAGCATATTCGTACATCACCTGGGAAATGCCGTGAAATCCGGGATTGCTGATGCCGCTCAAGCTGTCGGTAAATGCGAGGGTAATTGCGCCGGGAATTAAAACGGCGATGGGATGAATTAACAGCACAACGCTGGCTAAAACTATTTCCGGTTTTTCTATCTTTCTGCCTAAAAACTCTGGGGTTCTTCCCACCATTAATCCGGTGAGAAATACGCTCAAAATTAAGTAGATAAATAGGTAAGCTGTTCCCGTTCCTTGTCCGCCCCAAACGATTTGGAGAAACAAGTTAAATAAAGTAGCAAAACTGCCGGGAGGCATTAAAGAATCGTGCATTCCGTTGACAGCACCGCACATTGTACCTGTTGTAGTCACTGCCCAAAGGGCGGTTTGGGCCCAGCCAAATCTAATTTCTTTTCCTTCTAAATTTGGCTGCACTGAGCCTAGTAATTTGTTGATGAGAGGATTGCCTTGGAATTCGCCTACTGCTGCAATGCCAATCAAGAAAACGTAGATGCTAAAAACCATCCAAAAAATTAGCCAGCCTTGTTTTTTGTTATTGGCAAATATCCCGTAAGTATGAATTAGTGCTGCCGGAATCGAAACCATTGCTATGGTTTCTAGCAGGTTAGTAAAAGGGTTGGGATTTTCATAGGGGTGAGCCGAGTTAATTGCAAAGAATCCACCGCCGTTTTCTCCTAGTTGTTTGATGCTTTCAAAGTGAGCAACCGGGCCACGGGCTATTACTTGGGTGCTGCCTTCTAAGGTGGTGGCAACTGCTGGACCTGCTAGGGTTTCTGGTACGCCATTAATTAGTAGAAGTAAGCCAAGGATTAAAGAAAGTGGTAGCAAAATACGGGTGATAGATTGAATTAAATCGATGTAAAAATTGCCTAGGGGTCTACCTGTTAATCCTCGAATAAAGGCAATGCCTACTGCTAAACCGGTGGCGGCTGAGGTGAACATTAAAAAGCCCAAAGTTAACTGGGATAGGTAAGTAAATGTTGTCTCGCCGGAGTAATGCTGTTGGTCGGTATTGGTGAGGAATGAAATAGTTGTGTGCAGGGCGGTATCCCAGGTTGGTGTACCTAAGCCTGTAGCATTTAAAGGGAGAAATCCTTGAAGCATGAAAATGAGGAAAACAAATATGCCCATGGCGATATTACTGTAGAATACCGATCGCGCATATTGCCAACCTGTCATTGAATCTGCCGAGCGAATATTGCCAGCTTTATAGATGAGTTGTTCTAGGGGTTTAACGGCGCGATCGAGGATGGTTGCTTCTCCCATGTATACTCGTGCCATGTAATTGCCAAAAACCGGGGCGATCGCTACTACTATGATTAGCGTTAAGGCGATTTGAATTAATCCTTCAATCATAAGGGAGTCAATACTTTCTTAAAAGTGCAGTCTACTTTTAACAATCAATATACTTGAAGTTAGGGTGGTTGATAATCAACCCCCAGGTATAAGTTGCTGTTTACTAATTATATATAACTGCTATATATTTTAGTAGTAGACCAATGTTTAGATTTTTTAAACAACCTATACTTAGAGATATATTTTGGATCTAAACGCGGGTCTTTTGCGTCAAGATAAATGAAATATACCGATAAAATATGGATTAATTAATGATGTTAAAAAAAATCTTTAAAATCAAGGAAGACTTGGCTCTGGGAGAGAAATATTGGCGGAGCCGATGGTCGATCGCTACTTTATTTGCCATTGTGGTAGCACTAGAATTTAGCACGCCTTCGGAATATTTATTTGGATATTTGTATACGGGACCGATTTTAATGGCAAACTCGCGCCTGAGTCGGTTGGGTAAGTTGCAAATTACCCTGGTAGCGGCGCTATTGACTCTGTTAAATTTGGTTCTTCCTTATGGAGAAAGGATCGCCCTAGCAACTGTAGCAAATAGGGCGATCGCCGTCATGGCTTTGGGGGTGACTGGCTATTTGAGCGATCGCAATCAGCAGTACGAAGAGGCGATCGCCCTTACCAAAGCGCAATTGCAGTCCCAGCAACAATTAGCTAGCATCCGAGAAGATTTTGTCTCTACTTTGAGTCATGATTTAAAAACGCCGATGCTGGGGGCGATCGAGACTATTAAAGCTTTTAAACAGGCCAAATTTGGCGATGTGACTTCTACTCAGCAAAAAGTTTTGGAAACCATGACGCGATCGCACAAAATGACTTTACAATTAGTAGAAACCATGCTGGATGTTTACCGCAACGATACTGAAGGTTTAAAACTACAGCTTGCTCCTGTAAATTTAGTAACTTTAGCAGAAGAAGTAATTGCCGCTCTCATCGATTTATCGGCGGCGCGTCGAGTTTACATTAATATTAGTTACGGAGAATCAGATTTTCGTCGCTCTTTGTGGGTAAAAGGCGATGCAGTGCAACTTCAGCGCGTTTTTGTGAATTTATTGACCAATGGGATCAACCATTCCCCTCGTGGTGGTAAAGTAGAAGTGGTGATGGAATTTTATTCAAGTTATCAGATCGTGAAAGTTATTGATAGCGGGTTGGGAATTACAGCAGAGGAACTACCGCACTTGTTCGAGCGTTTTTATCAAGGAAATGGCGATCGGCAAGCTAAAGGATCGGGATTGGGGTTATACTTATCTCGCCAAATTATTGATGCCCACGGCGGTATAATCTGGGCCGAAAATAAATTGCCTCACGGTGCTTTATTTGGATTCCGACTCCCTGCGATCCCAGAGAAATGAAACCAGCTTATCCCTTGCGAATTCTCTTAGTTGAAGATGACGAACTGTTTCGTTTAGGGCTGCAAACCCGGTTGCAGCAAGAAAATTGCTTGCAAGTAATTGCAGAAGCCGAAGATGGCGAAACCGCGGTAGAATTGACTCAGGAACACTTACCGGATGTGGTGGTTCTCGATGTCGGTTTGCCGGGAATTGGTGGCATTGAAGCTTGTCGCCAAATTAAACAACGGCATCCAGCAATTCCCGTTTTAATTTTAACATCTCATTCTCAAAAATCCTTAATTGAAAGATTGATTGCAGCGGGGGCTCAGGGCTATTGTCTCAAGGGAATTGCGGCGGAAACTTTGGTGTTAGCAATTCGCTCGGTAGCGGCGGGTGCTTCCTGGTGGGATCGGGCTGCAACTGCGGAAATTAGGGCGGTTTTTGCTAATCCTGAACCTGTTAAAAATAGCTCTAAATCGGAAGTTTTGGAAAATCCGCTGACGAAGCGAGAACAGGAAATTTTAGCTTTAGTGGCGGGGGGGAAAAGCAATCAGGAAATTGCTCAAATATTGTATATTGCCCCAGGGACGGTGCGGGTTCACGTTCATGCGATTTTGCAAAAGTTGGAAGTGCGCGATCGCACTCAAGCTGCTGTACTTGCTATTCAGAAGGGATTGGTAGCAGAAGAACTTTTAGCGATGGAACCTTAAAAGGGCGAGTTGGGTAAGGTATTTTTCGGTTGTTTAAATAAATAAATTACTTGCTCAACTAAGTAAATCCAATTAATTAAACGTAAAATACGGATGACCGAAAAGCTGACTGCATAAGTCTTCTTCCTTCTTCCTGAATTTCCCCCCTAGGGGGGGGCTGGGGGGGGTGACTTCTTCCTTCTTCACATCGATCTTCTTCCTTCTTCACATCGATCTTCTTCACATCGATCTTCTTCCTTCTTCCTTCTACTTAGCAGCTACAAAATTCATCTGTTGCAGCTTCATAAAACATCACGATTATACGTGTCTCAAAAAGACCGTCAATAACAGGCTGGAGGGCCTGTTCCACATTAATTATGAAGATGTCTATGATTTACCGTTGATGGTGATAGTTTACTGATGACATTACCCCTAGAAATTTGCTAAGTTGGGCACACCTTAATTCCGTATTTTCATCTACCTTTATGTCTATTATGCCAGACAGTATTAGTTTAGTTGCCACGACGATCGCCTTTATCGACAGTGCCCTGGACGATCGCCAAACTCTTCACAACGGTATCGCACCGGGGACAGAAGTAATTAGCCTCAATCGAGTACGGAATGGGGTAGAACAAATTACTAAAGCACTAGCAAGTCGCAGTGGTATTACCAGCATTCACATCATCTCCCACGGTAGCCCTGGTAGTTTGCAGCTAGGGGCAACTAAATTAAGCTTGACAAATTTAAAAACCTATGCTAAGCAATTGCAGCAGTGGTCAACAGCCCTAGTAGAAAATGCAGAGATTTTGCTGTACGGGTGCGAGGTAGCGGCGGGCGAGGCGGGCGCTAACTTCGTGCAGCAAATCAGTCTGTTAACCAAGGCAAAAATTGCGGCTTCTAGCACGCCTGTAGGCAGCGCAGCTAAAGGCGGAAACTGGGAACTAGATTATACAACGGGAGCGGTGTCTTCTGGGTTGGCGATCGACCCAGCCACCAGAACCGCTTATCAATTTGCCTTCCCCCGAACCCTCTACGACGGCACAAACTATTCACCACTACCACCAACATCAGCACCTATACCAGGCATCGGGACAGCAGCCGGTACTCAATTAGCTTACGGACAAGTACCTCTTCCAGGCTTCGGTGGTCTTCTACCTGTTGGTGCGTACTCGCCCAACACGGGCATTAATACTGCTAGCGTTACCGCCGCGAATAACACTACAGGCTATGCAGGCTATACTAACTACCGATACACTCCTACTCCTGCGCCAGGAACATTTGCTGCTACATAAGATTGACATAAAGCGGACAAGAATGACATCTCGGACACTTAAAACTTACTTCCTGCTTCTACGTAGGGAGTCGGCTCCTTCTACTCTA
>RDXH01000376.1 GCA_004292745.1 Oscillatoriales cyanobacterium
ATATTGCAGTTATTGAGTTTTAATGAAGCTGCTTCCCCGACGGTTTAGAGAAGTACGCCGAATCCGATCTGAGTGTGTGATAATTATAAAAAAATATTATCACAATAAAATGATTATTGGCAAAACTATTGGCGGACATTACTACATAATCAGCTTATTGGGTCAAGGTGGATTTGGCGAGACCTACTTAGCACGAGACGAACATCTACCCGACAAGCCCCCGCGTGTGGTCAAGAGATTCAAGCCCCAGTCCAATGAACCATTCTTCCTGCAAACCGCCAAACGCCTGTTTGACAGCGAGTCCATAATCCTGGACAAGTTAGGTAGCCACGATCGCATTCCGCAGCTATTCGCCTACTTCGATGAAAATCAAGAATTCTATCTCATCCAAGAGTTGATTGCGGGACATGATTTGAGCGACGAACTTAACCCACCTCACCAAATGGCTGCGAAGGGAGTTCAGTTCAGTGAAAGTCAAGTCATTCAATTGTTGTATGATATTTTAGATGTCTTGCGATATGTCCACCAACAAAATATCATCCACCGGGATATCAAGCCTTCTAATCTAATGCGGCGCGATTCCGATGGTAGAATTGTCTTGATTGATTTTGGGGCAGTCAAAGAAATCGGGAGCAAACTACAATATTCTCAAGGACAACCGCCCACAGTTACCATTGGCACTGAGGGATATATGCCCAGCGAACAAGAAAATGGGTATCCCAAATCGTGCAGCGATATCTATGCAGTCGGAATGACGGCTATCCAAGCACTGACGGGGGTATTTCCTCACCAGTTGCCAAAAGATCCGAATACCCTAGAAGTTATGTGGAGGGATCGAGTATCAGTCAGCCCAAAATTCGCAGCTATTTTAGATATAATGGTGCGATACCAATGGCAACAGCGCTACCAGTCAGCCGATGAAGCTTTAAGTGCGATTCAGCCTCTAGTAGCATCGTCAACATTACCGACAATTGTTTCCTCTCCTCCAGGTTTGCCTTAAGGAAAGAACCCGTACTTTAAGCTCGATCGTTCAAATACATCTCATAGGCAAAAAATATGACCAAAGAACAATATGACCGAATTCTACAAACTGCCGGGTTCTTGCTCGCATTAGTTGTTGCTATTCCCGTACTTTATAACTTTGAAAAACAAGGATTTTTTTGGCAAACAGATGTAGCAGAGAGGCCGATTCAGCAACAGCAAAATATTCAATCCAACGGGAAAGAGGGTTTATAGGATAGCAGTTTTAGAGAATTCAGAGAGGCAATCCCATTATTGATTAAAATAGCGATCGCCCTTTCTAATAATCCAGAAGTGCGATCGCTCCTGCTGAATTTATGATATAATCATACATAAGTTATAGCTAGAATTGCCCACTTCTTTTAATATAAAGGAGTAAAGCCCGTGAAAATAGAAGAATTATTGCAAAGAAAAGGAATTGTTCACCGCGATCCAGAAATTATGAGCGGTGTCCCCGTATTTGTCGGCACTCGTGTTCCCTTAAAAACTTTTTTCGATTACCTGGAAGGTGAAAGCGGTTTCGCAGAATTTATCAATGATTTTCCTTACCTAGAAAGTCAGGCAATTAAAGTGCTAGAAAATCTAACTAAGATGATGCTCTCGCTAGAAAGTGATTCAAATGCTTATATTGCTTGATGAAAATCTTTTGAGTCAAAAACTTAAGCAGCCTTTCTTAAACGAGGGTCATTCAATCAGCAATGTTTATGACATGGGGTGGAGAGGGCTAAAAGACCGGGAAATTCTGGATCTAGCGGAGAATCATCCTTTTGATGTTTTTATCACCGCTGATAAAAATCTCCCCTATCAACAAAATCTAGCAAATCGTGTTATTGCAATTGTGGTGTTAGATTCTAGCAGTACGAGACCAGACCATCTTGTACCTTTGATGAGACAAGTGAGCACTATGATATCGTCGCTGCCAGCAGGTTCGGCAGTTCGGATTAATGATGCTGGGAATGTTGTTTCCATTAGTCCTTGAACGATTTCGCCCTTTCTCAGTCAGATTCAGAAAGGCGATCCCTAATTCATTTGGGGCTGGCTCGATCGCTACGATCCAGATGATGTAAGGATCGCCTTCGTTACCCTCAACCAATGGCAAAAACCAGGGTTATTATATGAATTAGAAACCCTCATCCTGCAAGCTACAAATCCTCCCTACAACGTTAAAATCCCCAGA
>RDXH01000216.1 GCA_004292745.1 Oscillatoriales cyanobacterium
TCCTTGCAGGAGTCGTAAAGTTTTTTACCCCACCCCAACCCGGACCTTATTAAGGTCCGGGAGTAAGAAATTCACAAATGATTTAGGATTGCTATATATAGGAAATAGTTCCCGAATTAAGGGCAGTTTGCTGCACCAAAGACGATTAGTGTCAAAGATGATTTCTTTGTCAGCTTGCGGGTGATAGTCAGCAGAAAAGATACTCAGAATCAGTGCCCGCTTTTGTTCAGGGGAAATGAACACTGAACACTCATTGTCTTCGCTCGTCGCTTCTAACATTCGCTCTACTAAACCCCCCACTGGGCTAGTCATCGCCGGGTGAAAACGGGGGTTTTGGCGCAATACAGCGGCCAGCAAGGTAGAGCCTGATCGTGGTAGTCCTGAGATGAAGTGGGCTTTCACTGACCTTGTGTTGCAATCGGTTTTTCTAAATCATCTGCGATTCGAGTGTATCATACTAAGGGCATATTTTTTGAGATTATATGTTTATGTAATATTTTGTTACACAAATTCAAGGTTTACGATATCTTTATAATTTAGAGATGGTGAGTTTACTTGGGATTTCTAGATTGTGTAACAGTTAAAAAAGACAAAATTCAGGATGGAAAGGAATTAATATTACTCATAGCCAGGACACTCAAGCGAGCCCATTGGTGTCAACTTAATCGTGAAAGCCCGCCCCGTGTTCGTTAGTCATCCCGCCAGTCCGACAGGGGTTGAAACCCCTGTCTAATAGAAGACAGTCCTCTCAAAGAGGACTGAAGAGAAGAATCTCAACTCCTGCCGTCCTCTTTTAGAGGACTTTAGCTTTGAGGCAGGGGTTTCAACCCCTGCCGGACTATTGGTGACTTTAGCTATTAGACAGGGACTTCAGTCCCTGGCGGACTCGCCGGATGACTAACGGACACGGGGCGGGCTGACAGCTTAAGTTGACACGAAGAAGGGCATTGCCGTCTCCTCTGTTTATTTTGGTGTAGAGAGACTTGCCAGCCAAATTGGATAACTAGAAGAATCCTCTGTTGTCAACCTTTGCGCCTGATAATTTTTGCTAGTCCAATTAGCGACTGTTTGCAGACTTTCTGTTAAAAAACTTTCGCTTCCAAAGGCTTCAAATCCCAAAGTCCACGACGGAGTACCATTAATATTCAATTGGTTGATTTCTACTATGCAGCCTTGGGGTATGGGTGCTTCTACGGGGACAGACATGAGCACACCAGGGGCAGAAACTTGGTAAAGACGCTGTGCTCGTTTTTTCTTGACTTTCACCCATTTTCCTGTGGCGATTAAATCCGCTGGTAGTGGGCCCATTGTGTCGGCACAAATCCACTTCAGCCACTTCTCGGCTTTCCCTTCCCAACGATTTCCGAACTGCATCGCCCCACATTCTGCCTGCCGCCACTTTACTTGTAAATTTTTTTGTCGCAGTTTGACTCCTAAGTAGTCGCAGCCCGGTATCAGTAAATATAAGTCTTCTCGTTCTTCTGGTGGCGACAGATACCCGCCCAGACTTTCGCTTCCAAACCATTGCCCGATCGCCTTTGGTAACATTCCGTTACAAAACCACCGCATTTCCAGACTGGTACGCATAATTCTTTCCTCTGTTCCCAAATTTTCAAACCCAGACTGGATTTGCTATATACCTTGCACTCTTTAACCTCGCTGACTCTATCCTCCCCTGTCGGGGGCCGAGAGTCTACTCCCTCCTGTTTCGATCGACTATCTAAAAAAAACTTTCTCACATTCCTTTACATATCTTCATAAGTCTGTTACATTTATTTACAGTACGGAAAACCAATTTAGGAAAAAAACATGACTAACAAAGGGTTAATGCTGGACGACCAAGGTAAAATGAACAATTTTGCGATCGAGCCTACAGTCTACGTCGATGACGAACAGCGCACCGGCTTCACCCCCTACGCCGAACGCTTAAATGGTCGCCTCGCCATGATTGGTTTTGTCTCTCTGTTGGCTTTAGAAGTTTCCACCAAGCATGGATTGATTAGCTGGCTGACCCATCTGTAATGATGCTCTTAAAATTTAAACTGGACGGCTATGGGTTGTAAGCGGTAGGCAAACTGCAATCCATAGCTTAACTGTTTTTAGGGGCAAGGTTTGGTGAGATAATTAAAAACAAATATTTAACTGTCATTCGATCGCAAAAAATAATGATCAAACGAATTGTAACCATACTTCTGGTAGTTTTCAGTATTACCTTGACCAGTTGTGTATCTAATGTTGTCGGACTCAAAAGCCATGTTGATACTGGCGATGGCTATCAGTTTCTCTATCCCAATGGCTGGCTGCCAATTGCGGTTTCTAACGGCCCAGATGTGGTGTTTCGCGATTTGATTCAGCAAACCGAGAATGTTAGCGTAGTCATCAGTCCAGTTACCGGAAATAAAACTCTTGCAGATTTGGGAACACCCTCGGAAGTGGGTTACAAACTCAGCAAAAGTGCGATCGCGCCGCCAGATTCCGGCCGCGAAGCTGAGTTAGTTAATGCTGAATCTCGTGAATCGCGATCGAAGAACTATTACATTTTAGAATACGCCGTGAAGCTTCCAAACCAACAACGGCATAACTTAGCGAGCGTAGCCGTCAGTCGTGGTAAACTTTTTACACTAAATATTTCCACTACTGAAGAACGTTGGCCGAAGGTGAAAGAAGCTTTTGAGAAAGTCGTCAAGTCTTTTTCTGTTTATTAGGGAATTGGGCATTGGGCATTGGGCATTGGGCATTGGGCATTGGGCATTGGGAATTGGGAATTGGGAATTGGGAATTGGGAATTGGGAATTGGGAATTGGGAATTGGGAATTGGGCATGGGGCATTGGGAATTGGGAATTGGGAATTGGGCATTGGGCATGGGGCATTGGGCATTGGGAATTGGGCATTGGGTAAAACAAATAACCCTTCGACTCCGCGAGCGGGCACCGCAAATAACCAATAACCCTTCGACTACGCGGTTCAGTCAGCGGAGTCGAAGGGCAGGGCACCGCAAATAACCAATAACCCTTCGACTACGCGAGCGGGCACCGCAACTGTCAACTGTCAACTTTCAACTGACTTCTTAACTTATGAGGACTCCAACTTTTGTCTTAGCATCAGCTTCCCCAGCGCGCCAGAAACTGTTACAAAATGCTGGTATTAAAGCTGTAATTTGCCCAAGCGATTTTGATGAAGGGCAAATTGAAATGAGGGATGCTGCTAAATTAGTCCAGGTTTTAGCCGAGGGAAAAGCTGATGCTGTAGCTGAGTTTTTGCGGGCTAATTCTCATCCCCAAATTCCTCATCCTAATTCCTGTTTGGTGTTAGGATGTGATTCAATTTTGGTGATTGATGGGGAAATTCACGGCAAACCCCAAGATGCAGAAGAGGCAATTTCCCGTTGGCAGCAAATGCGCGGTAAAGTAGGTGAACTGTATACTGGCCATGCTTTAATCGATCGTAGATTTGATGATTTGAATGAGGCAATGGATCGATCGATCGTTCGCTGTCAAGTTACAAAAGTTCATTTTGCCGAAGTTACTTCGCGCCAAATTGCTGCTTACGTTGCTACGGGGGAACCTCTCGCCTGTGCAGGCTGTTTTGCACTGGAAGGTAAAGGCGGTTTTTTTATAGAAAAAATCGAAGGCTGTCATACCAATGTGATTGGTTTGAGTTTGCCTTTGCTGCGAGAAATGCTCCGGGAATTGGGATACGATGTGGCGGATTTTTGGTCTTAAAATGAAGATGCCCGAACAGGATCGAGAAGTTGCGATCGAAACGCTTGTTGAATCTGTCCGAGAGCGATATATTTGCAACAACTTATATTACATCTTTTCTGGTGTGAATTTCTCGCTGGGGCTGGGTGAAGCATTTGGGCATAAAACTCTAGGTGGGAAACATGAATTGTTGCCCAAATGCTTCACCCCTACATCTTTTCAACAAAAGTAATTCCTCCAACTCTAACCCCGTCAAATCCAATTCTGTCGTCATCCTTTGTCTCTTGGTAGTCTTCATTTGATTGTGACAGGATTTTTTGCTTGGTGGGGAGAGGCGTAGGGATGAAGCATTTGGGCGACAATTTATCGGGAAAATCCGATGTTTTATGTCCAAATGCTTCATCCTCCAATGCGAATATTCTGGTAAAAACCCGGTTTCTGGCCTACGCATCACTATCCCAGGGCGATCGCACTGTCAGATACAGAGGTAAACTGAAGTTGACTCGGTGACACATCTTTCACTAAACCTAAGATATTGCCGGTACTTGCTTCCCGAATCACCGTCGCCTTAGTGTTTAATATTCTAAACTCAGTAGTGATAATGCTTCCTGGAGGAATAGGCCCGCTGCTGTCGTAATCTCTGGCATCACCAATTGTGATAAACCTTTCGGTTAAAATCAGATCGTTTCTCGTCAGCCCAGACGCTAATCCAATTAAATCTCCTTGAGATGGATTGTAATCGAGAATAAAATCGGCGGGTACTGCTTCTACATTAGAAGGAAAAGTCCCCACTGGAGGGGGTTGATCGGAACCAAATTCTGTGGAGGTTGTTCCTGCTTCTCTTCTAATTACAAACAAATCTGCGCCTTCTCCTCCCCAAAGTCGATCGACTCCGGCATCACCAATTAGAGTATCGTTGCCACTTTCTCCTAGTAAAGCATCATTGCCTTTACCGCCTCGGACAAAATCATTTCCTGTGCCTCCGTAAGCATAATCATCGTCTCGATCGCCACTGAGGATATCATTAGCACATTCTCCATAAAGAAGGTCAGAATCTTGACCGCCACGAATAGTGTCGCTACCACAACCTCCGATTAAAGTATCTCTGCCACTGTTACCATTAATTAGTTCCGCAGCACCGGAACCTCGGACAAAATCGTTGCCTCCCAAGGCCCGCACTCCCCCCGGAGTGTTGCGGAGAATTCCATTGGCTAATTGAACTATATCGTCATTGGGAGTCAGGTCAAAAAAGTTGGGGTCGCCTTGATTTGGCAATGGGCCAGTTAATAATTTGATGTTGGGGGGATCGGCAATAATTGGGGTGGAGTTTTCAGCTAATTCTCTAATTTCTCCCACGGTGGTTTCTGACATCCTAACTTTCTCCTATTTTGATTGACTTTCTTGACACTTTGATTTATACAAAGGTTGTAATTGGTGATTGGTGATTGGTAATTGGTCAAATCCTTTCCCATTTTATCCGAATCTCGAAGTATCCGAGTTTCTGGGCCTCTCTCTTCCCCATCGCCTCCATCGCCCAAATCCGCAAATATTTTGAATATAGGTACAATAATTCGCGGGATCGCGTACTCTATTAACCGTCAGCAGTCAGTGACTGAAAACTAACTGAATGCTAATTGTCATGAAACCTTGAGTTAAGTCAGGAATCGTTAATATGCTAGACACTGCGATCGAATCTATTCAGGCCAGAGAAATCCTTGACTCCCGCGGCCGCCCCACCATTGAAGCGGAAGTTTACCTAGCCAATGGTGTTGTGGGACTCGCCCAAGTCCCCAGTGGCGCGTCTACAGGCTCCTTTGAAGCCCACGAACTCCGCGACGATGACAAAAAACGTTACGGTGGTAAAGGGGTTCTCAAGGCTGTTGACAATGTTGAACACAAAATTGCGCCTGTTTTGATTGATTTAGATGCGATCGACCAAGAATTAATCGATCGAACCATGATTGACTTGGATGGTTCCCCCAACAAGTCCAACCTCGGCGCAAATGCCATTCTCGGAGTCTCCTTAGCCACAGCAAAGGCAGCGGCCGAGACTTTAGGACTCCCCCTTTATCGCTACTTGGGCGGCACCTTGGCGAACGTTCTACCCGTGCCTTTGATGAATGTGATCAACGGCGGTTCCCACGCGGACAACAATGTAGACATTCAAGAGTTTATGATTGTACCGGTGGGAGCGCCATCTTTTAAGGAAGCTTTGCGGTGGGGTGCAGAAGTATTTGCTAGTCTAGCTAAAGTCTTGAAAGACAAAAATTTGCTGACTGGTGTCGGCGATGAAGGCGGTTTTGCTCCTAATTTAGGCTCGAATCAGGAAGCTTTGGATTTGTTGATGATGGCCATTGAAAAAGCTGGCTACAAACCGGGTGAACAAGTTGCTTTGGCTTTGGATGTTGCTGCTAGCGAGTTTTACAAAGATGGGCAATACACCTATGATGGTGTGGCTCATTCGCCAGCAGAATTAATCGATTATTTGGATGGTTTGGTGAGTCAGTATCCGATTGTTTCCATTGAAGATGGTTTGCATGAAGACGATTGGGATAGTTGGGTGGCGCTGACTGAGAAATTGGGCAGCAAAGTTCAATTGGTGGGTGACGATTTGTTTGTGACTAATCGCACACGCCTACAAAAAGGGATTGATTTGAAAGCGAGTAATTCGATTTTGATTAAGCTGAATCAAATTGGTTCTTTGTCGGAGACTTTGGACACGATCGACTTGGGTAAACGTAACAGTTATCGCTCGATTATCAGCCACCGTTCTGGTGAAACTGAGGATACCACGATCGCGGATTTAGCTGTAGCGACTCGCGCTGGTCAAATCAAGACTGGTTCGCTTTGTCGCAGTGAACGGGTGGCTAAATACAACCGTTTGTTGCGGATTGAGGCTCAATTGGGCGATCGGGCAATTTATGCAGGATCGATCGGTTACGGGCCCAAATAACAATCGGTAATCGGGCATAGGGCATGGGTAATTGGGAATCGGTTAGTTTTTAATTTTCATGCCCTATGCCCTATGCCCTATGCCCTATGCCCTATGCCCTATGCCCTATGCCCTATGCCCTATGCCCTATGCCCTATGACCAATTACCAACTATTAACTAAGGATAAAAAGCCAATTGAGGTAAACCCAAAGTTTCTTCCCAACCCATCATCAAGTTCATGCACTGGATGCCTTGGCCGGCTTGACCTTTAATTAAATTGTCGATCGCCGACATCACAATTACCCTATCAGTACGCGGATCGACTTCCACGCCAATGTAACAAAGATTTGTACCACAAGCCCATTTTGACTGTGGATAAACCCCCGCCGGCAACACTTTTACTAAAGGAGAATTGCGGTAAAAAGCGTTGAAAATGGTGATTAAATCTTCCCGTACCAATCCCGGATCGCGCAAATTTGCGTAAACAGTTGCCAGAATTCCCCGCACCATCGGCATCAGGTGAGGAGTAAATTGGACTTTGATATCGTGTCCGGCTAAATCGCTACAAATTTGCTCAATTTCGGGGGTGTGGCGGTGGCGGCCCACGCCGTAAGCGCCTATGGAATTGTCAGCTTCTGCCAACAATAGATTAATTTCGCCTTTGCGGCCCCCTCCCGAAGATCCAGATTTGGCATCGATAATTGCTGTTTCTGGAACGATGATACCTTGTTTGAGCAAGGGTGCCAGGGCTAATAAACTAGCGGTGACGTAGCAGCCTGCACAGCCGACTAATTGAGCGTCTTTAATGCGATCGCGATACAATTCTGGTAAACCATAAACAGCCGTTGCTGCTAGAGCAGAGTCCGATCGATCGCCGCCGTACCAAGCTTTGTAAGTGTCGAGATTTTCAAACCTGTAGTCAGCCGACAAATCCAAGACTTTGCAGCCTTTTTCGATTAGTGTCGGTGCCATTTGGTAAGCCAAACCGTTAGGTAGGGACAGAAACACAACTTCACATTTAGCCGCTATTTTGTCTAAGTCGATCGCCTCGACTGTCAAATCAATGCAGTTAGTCAGATGGGGATAAAGGCTGGAATAAGGTTTTCCCGCACTGCTATCCCCCCCCAAATACACTACTTCTGCCGCCGGGTGATCCGCCAGCAACCGTACAAGTTGCACGCCGCCGTACCCTGAAGCGCCGATAATTCCTACAGGCACACGTCCAACATTTCCCATTTTCTTTTACCCCTGAGCCCTTGAAACCTAAAAAACGCTTTAACTTTTGCTGCATTATAGTATCAAACGGCAACTTTGGTAGTCAAAAATTGTGTTTTTTTGTTTTGGAGGTGGATTTTTTTGACTTGGGCGGTGTTTGACGGCTCGCAAAAACCCTAGAATGAACAAACAGATGTGGTATGGTTCTATCAAAAACTTACCTTAATTCATCCACAAACAGGAGATGATACTAAACGGCAGTTTCATAGACTTTTCCTGACATTAAAGACATCAGGTCCAAAAAACACGGTGTTCTTGTCGCAATCGCTGTCTGTAAC
>RDXH01000024.1 GCA_004292745.1 Oscillatoriales cyanobacterium
GTTCAGCCGAGGCGGGTTAATCCGCTCAAAGTAAAAGTGAAGGGGGAGGGACTTGAAGCCTCCCATGTCTATAAATGACTATACTTTTGCCAGCTATTAGAGCCACATTCAATATTAGTAGTAGACCAATTTGAGGAACTTTTTACACTCTGTGAGGATAAAGACCATCGGCAAGCATTCATCGAAAAGTTGTTAAATATTGCCGAGCGGCGGAAAGTTGTAATCACGATGCGGGCTGACTTTTTGGGAGAGTGTACCTTCTACCCCGAACTGAGAAAGCGGATTGAGACCCGACAAAAATTGGTTGGGCCGATGGCACCTGCGGAACTGATTACAGCCATGAAGATGCAGGCAGATAGTGCGGGACTGCGCTTTGAATCTGGCTTGAGCCACTCGATTCTCAATGACGTGGAAGGGGAGCCTGGGGCGATGCCGCTGCTGCAATATGCGTTGCAGGAACTGTGGAAGCGACGGCGGGGGCGGTGGTTGTGCGATGAGGAGTACCAGGCGATTGGCAGAGTCGAAAAGGCGATCGCTAAGACTGCCGATGATTTCTACAATAGCTTGTCAGTGGCCGAGCAAGAGCAAGTCCGGAATATTTTCTTGCGCTTAACTCGCTTGGATGCGAGTGCTGTAGCAGGGGAGAAGCGACGGGACACGCGCCGAAGAGTGGAGTTAGAGGATTTGGTGCCAACAGGCGATGAGTTAGCCGCGACAAGGAAGTTGGTGCAGCAGTTGTCGGGTGAAGGGGTGCGGCTGGTAGTTACCAGTCGTAACGAAGCGACGGGAAAGGAAGAGGTGGAAGTGGCTCATGAAGCTTTAATCCGCTACTGGCCGGCGTTGCAAAATTGGTTGAATCAGAATCGCAGTGACTTGCAACTGCGGGAAACTATTAATCAGGCGGCAGAGGATTGGCAAAGCCATAAGGAGCAGCCAGACAAAGAGAGCTATTTAGTACATCAGGGGGGAAGATTAGAAGATGCTGAGGTGCTGTTGAAGCATCCCAAATTTGTGCATCTTAACCAATTTGAGGCTGAGTATGTCAAGGCTTGTGTCCAGTTGCGCGATCGCATTCGCAAGCTTGAGGAACAACGCAGAAAGCGTATACTCATGGCGGCTGTGAGCGCCGCTTTTATCTTGGGTGGATTTGCCATTTTTGCTGGATTTAAGTGGCGCGAAGCTGAAATTGCGCAAATTCAGGGTTTTTTAGAATCTGCTGAAGCCAGCTTGGCTTCCAATCAAACATTGGATGCAAGGATAGGCAGTTTACAGGCTGCCAAAGTACTCAAGCACTCATTCTGGCAAAAACTTTGGCCAAAGGCTGGGTTAAGGAATCAAGTGCTAGGCAAGCTGTCCCATACAATTTATGCAGGGCAGGAACTGAACCGTTTAGAAAGCAATCAAAGGCAAATTTATACTACAGCTTTCAGCCCGGATGGTAAGACTATAGCTAGCAGTGGATCTGAAAGCGTATTTAGCTCGGTGTCAACGATCGTCCTGTGGGACACTAAAGGCAAGAAGTTGGCCGATTTCAAAACGAATCAAGGCAAGGTCAAGAGCATGGCATTCAGTCCGGATGGCAAGCTCCTAGTCACTGCTGGAGAAGAAGGCACCGCCAGCCTGTGGAACACAAAAGGCAAGAAGTTGCACGTTCTCCAAGGGCATCAAGGCAAAGTGAATAGCGCTATGTTCAGCCCGGATGGCAAGCTCATAGTCACTGCTGGAAAAGACGGCACCGCCCGCCTGTGGAACACAAAAGGCAAGCAGTTGGCCGTTCTCCAAGGGCATCAAGGCGAGGTCAAGAGCGCCCTGTTCAGCCTGGATGGCAAGGTTCTAGTCACTGCTGGAAAAGACAACACCGCCCGTCTGTGGGACACAAAAGGCAAGCCGTTGGGCATTCTCAAAGAGCATCAAGGTGAGGTTAATAGCGTGGCGTTAAGCCCGAATGGCAAGCTTTTCGTCACTGCGGGAGACGAGGGCTTCATTCATGTGTGGGACACTTCCAGTGAACGATCGACCGACCGCAAACAGCATAAAGGTGAGGTCTATACCGTGGCGTTCAGTCCGGATGGCAAGCTTTTCGTCAGTGGTGGGCAAGACAACAAAGCCAACCTGTGGCAAACCCCCCGCCTGTGGGACACAAAAGGCAAGCTGTTTGTCACTCTCTATGGGCATAAAGGTGATATCAATAACGTGGTGTTCAGCCCGGACGGCAAGCTCCTAGCCACTGCTGGATTAGACGACACCACCCGTCTGTGGGACACTACAGGCAAGCAGTTGGCTGTTCTCAAAGGACATCAAGGTGAGGACAATAGCACCATGTTCAGCCCGAATGGCAAGCTTTTAGTCACTGCTGGATTAGACGACACCGCCCGTCTGTGGGACACTACAGGCAAGCAGTTTGTCATTCTCAAAGGACATCAAGGTAATGTCTATGATGCAAAGTTCAGCCCGGATGGCAAGCTCATACTCACTGCGGGAGACGACGGCACCGCCCGTCTGTGGAACACTACAGGCAAGCAGACCGTTCTCAAAGGGCATCAAGGTAATGTCTATGATGCGGAGTTTAGTGAGGATGGCAAGCTCATAGTTACTGCGGGAGCAGACGGCACCGCCCGTCTGTGGGACACCTCTGGCAAGCCGTTGACTGTCCTCCAAGGGCATCAAGGTAATGTCAAAAACGTGGCGTTCAGCCCGGATGGCAAGCTCATAGTCACGGCGGGAGCAGATGGCACCGCCCGTCTGTGGGACATAAAAGGCAATCCGTTGCACGTTCTCAAAGGGCATCAAGGTAATGTCTATGATGCTGAGTTTAGTGGGGATGGCAAGCTCCTAGTCACGGCGGGAGCAGATGGCACCGCCCGTCTGTGGGACATAAAAGGCAAGCCGTTGGCTGTCCTCAAAGGGCATCAAGGTAATGTCTATGATGCGGAGTTTAGTGGGGATGGCAAGCTCCTAGTCACTGCGGGAGCAGACGGTACCGCCCGTCTGTGGGACATAAAAGGCAATCCGTTGCACGTTCTCAAAGGGCATCTAGGCCAAGTTGGGGGTGCCGAATTTAGTGCCGATGGCAAGCTCATAGTCACTGCGGGAGCAGATGGCACCGCCCGTCTGTGGGACATAAAAGGCAATCCGTTGCACGTTCTCAAAGGGCATCTAGGAAAGCTCTTGGGTGGGGAGTTTAGCCCGGATGGCAAGCTCATAGTTACTGCTGGAGAAGACGGTACCGCCCGTCTGTGGGACACTTCCGGCAAGCAGTTAGCCGTTCTCCAAGGGTATCAAGGCCCAGTCCATAATGCCAGGTTCAGCCCCGATGGCAAGCAGCTAGTCACTGCTGGAGGAGACGGCACCGCTCGCCTGTGGAAAATCGGAGAAATGGATGAACTCGTAGCAATGAACTGCGATTGGGTGCGTGACTATCTGAAGAACCTCCCTGCCGACGATCTCAGTAAGAGCGATCGCCATCTTTGTGATGATATTGGCACTGCTAGTAGTTCAACAAAAAATTAGGGAGCTTCAGACCGAAACCAGGATACAAGGCTCCGCTCTGTTAAACCTACCCAAAATTACCAAAGTCTAGACTTAGCTGGACATTAGAAATTTTGGTGTTAACTTCCTGATTCATCGTAGTCTCAAGATGACTCTTGAGAGGTTTGTCTACTCCACAGGCTGACACGGTAGAACTTACCGCCAAGTCTGAACGACTCGGAACAAATATTCCTTCAAACCATCGTTCAATATTACGAGCCGCATTTAAGTCTCTGTCTTCGGTGTGACCGCATTCGGGACAGACATAAACGCGATTTTTCAACGGCATCTTATGACGATGTTTTCCACAATTAGAGCAAATCTGAGAACTAGGAAACATTCTATCTACTAGCGTTAATTTGCTAGAGAATTTCTCAGTCTTGTACTCTAACTGTCTACGGAACTCGTACATACCACAATCAGCAATTGCACCAGCTAACTTGTGATTCTTCAAGAATGACTTAACTGACAAATCTTCTATCTTTATTTCGCTGTGGTTTTTAGCAAGATAGTTGGTCAGTTTGTGAATAGCATCTTTACGAATATTGCTGACACGAGCGTGTAATTTACTCAGCTTTTTAACGGCTTTAGCTCTATTTTTAGAACCTTTAACACGCTTACTAACACGACGTTGCGAACGTTTTAAACGCTTGCTTAAACGTCTGTAGGCTTGGGGATTAGAGAACACTTTGCCATGGGAACAAACAGCTAATTCTTTGATGCCGATATCAACGCCTACAATAGGTCTATCAGCATCAACATATGGCTTTTCAATCTCGTACTTGTTCGCAATAAACCATCTATCAGCTTGGCGTGAAATCACGCAGTTATGAATAGCTGTAACTGGTAATGGTTCAGCTAATTTTACCCAGCCAATAGAAGGCAATTTAACACGCTTACCATCGTTTTTAATCATCGGCTTGGCTTTGGTTCCCGATTCTAAATAGAAAGAGTCTCTATGACCTTTCTTTTTGAATCTGGGTTGTTTTGATACCTTTTTAAAGCATCTATCCCAAGCTTGGCGTAAATCTGCTAATGCTTTCTGTGGCACGTTCTTGTTAGTTTCGTAGTACCAATCATTAACAGATTTAACCTCAGCAATTAACTTTTTATGTAAATCAATTGCTGATGGAATCTTGATCGTTTTGTCATCCTTGCGAAGTTCTAATACTTCTTTAATGTGAGCATTCGCCCAATTATAAGCATGACGCGCTACACCACAAGCTTTTTTAAATGATGTTTGTTGCTTGTTATTTGGTATCAGTGCTGTCTTGAAACTAAGTAACATTGCTCGACCTCCAATGTTTTTGATTACTCTCTAAATATATACTAACAGTCTTGACCGACACGCCAAGCTCTTTGGCTGCGTCACCGATTGAAATAGTCACTTCATTGGATTCCATAATAGAGGATACCTAACTGTATACACTCTATTATGTGTACATTCCGGTAAGTTTGTCTATATATGGGTAGATTTTATCTGACAGTTCCCAACCCTAACAACCTGAAAGCTGCGCGGCAAAAGTCCCGGCAGCCGTGAGCTGAGGTGCGATCGCCCAATTAACTTAATGCCTTCAACACATTCAACAGATTGGTGGCTATTGACTTTGCTGTTTTCAGGCTTTCGGCGCTGTCAGATGAAGCTTTTTGAGCAGTATTGACAAATTGCTCGATTGATGATATTAGCTGTGTCTGAGCCTGCTTGAGGTCAATTTCACTAGCCACTGAGCCTGCGCTGCTTTCTGCGGGCTTTTGTCCCAGGTCAGAAGGCAAATACACAGGAGTTTCAATCGTAGGGCGATCGGTGCTGGCCTCTTTACTATCACTGACAACCAGCCGGACTGCTGGATCGCCGATAATTCCATAGTTGCGAGCATCATTATTAGCCGTCCACATACCAGCCAAACTCTGATTGTTGGGGATTCCCCCAAACTTGATGTCTTCTAGCTCAATGCTAAGGTCGGAGGAGATTTCAGCATAGCGCTGGTCAAAATATTCTAGCGCTGACCCCACTGGATGACCTTCTAGCAAACGCTTCACGGTACTCTGAAAAACTGCGATCTGCCTTTTTTCTGCACTAGAACCGCGAATGTCTGACCAGGAGAAAGAACAGCCCCACGCGCGATCGATGTGACCAATTACAGCGAGAGCACCTCCTTTGGGATGACTCAAGAGTTTTTGCGGTAAGCGGGCAATAAAGGGATACGGTGCAAGGTCTGGTCGTTCAGAAAGAGATTTTTTGTGACCGTCGAATTCATCTTTTTGGGGGCAACCTGCGCCATAGCAAGCAAAGTGAAAAGCAATTAGCCCTAGCAAGCGGGCTTGTTCGCCAATATCATCCCCAGAAAAGTAAAAATCTTCCGGGATCGGCTTTCGTCCCCATTCGCGACCCGGCCAGTCTTGGCACAGCAATGCGCCTTGGTGGGGCAACTGACGCGGATCGCCATTGGGAAAGCCCATGCCATGGCTGGCAGTGAAAAGCAAACCAGGCGTTTCGCTACCTCCTAGCAGTTGCCCCAAGCGGGCCTTGGTTGCTTCTTCTTTAAGAATCGTTTTTACATTCCAGTTAGGATGTTCCTCGACAACCCATTCAGATAACGGCTGAATCAGGTCTTGAGTGCTGAGATTAGTCGCAGCGTCTCCTGGGTTGCACACGCCGAAAAAGGCAGCGCTTGGGGATAGGGATAAATTGCTAGTTTCAGCTTCTACTACACTGTGAGCGTACTGCGCGTATTCCTGTAGCGTATCAAAGTAAATGCGACCCACTGCGTATTGAACATCGAGCTGGCACTGAAAGCGATAGGGAATTGTTACAGGATCTCCAACAATTAGTAGGTAGTAGGGCATTTTGTCTGGATCGGCGGGCCCTGGCCCTACTCCCTGACGCGACAGAAACTGATTTTTTGACTCGCCCGGACGATAACCCTTGACACCAGTGTATTCCTGGTAGTATTTTTCTTTCTTCTGGCTTGCTTGCCTTTTGCGATGCTCTAATAGTTCGCTGAGTGCCTCCCGGATGGCCGGATCGGCATTATGAGCGAAAATTACTCCCCAACCTGTTTCAGCTAGGTTTTTGGGGTCTACTCCCTCTATAACAGCAAAATCAGGCTCTTCATTTTGTCGCTTTTTTAGCTGGATATCTTCTATATCTTCTGGAGCAAATTCTTCGCCTTGGGCAATTCTAGATACTTGCTCCGCAGTCAGAGGGGGGAGCAAATAATCACCCGTCGAGCCATTAATTCCATTAAAAAATAGCAGGTCTTCTTCGTTCATATTTTTATTTCCTGATTGGTTACGCTAACAATCGCTATTTGATAAATATAAAACAGATAGAAACCCCACAAGCTTTTTGTACAGGGGCTTTCTGAGTTTCTATCCGTTCTGACAGGCAAAAAAATTTGGTCTAACCCTAGGGGTTACGTGGGATAAGCTGCCGACCACACGGCATGAGCAACTTCGGGTTTGGCAATGTCGCAATGGGCACCGCTAGTTGGTCCTCCTAGCTCGACGTTACAAATAAATTTGCTGCTTTCCAGGTTATAGATTTTGCCCGGTTTAAAATCATAAGAGGCATCGCAGGGGAGCATATTCGTGTTTTCCGCTGCGAGATCATCTCCACCTAGACCAAAGCTGCCAATTCCACCATACTTAGGCAATTGACCGGGGGCAAAATCCACACTACTAAAGGCAGTTTTTCCCGCTAGGGGGTACATCCTGCCGACTGCATAGTCGAACTGGGAGTGAGTTGTAACGATCGGACCTGCGACTTTACTTTGAGCGATGATTGTATTAAAGTAACCAGGCCGATCGCGTTCGTATGAAATCTTTGAACAGTAAGACCAGAGCGATACAGCGCCTTGTACCAACGCCAGAGAATCCACTGGGCGGACTAAGATGCCCTTTCCTTTTGGACCAGACAGGATGGAAGAGACAACAATGCATCCGAAACTGTGACCCATCAGGTGGAATCGCACCGTTTCAGCAGCCTTCTCTTGCAATGTTTTTAACAAGTTGAACCCACTGTTCTCACCAATTTGGCGAGCGCGTTCTTTCATTTTCCAATAAGACAGTACCCGTAGGGGGTCCAAAACCTTATCCCAGACTGAGCTGCTGTCGGTACTGAAACTTACTGGTTCATCTTTACTCGCTTCATAGATGGCTTCTGGATCGAAACCTTCCCAATCGGAACCCGGTGCCCCACCTTCACCTTCGGTACCCAAGTCAGCTTCTTGGTTCAAGACTTGGTAGGCGCTTAGTACCTCTGGTGGCAAGCTATCAAGTGTGTTGTCTTCGCTCGCCGAGTTGAGAATTGTGTGCAGGGCTTGTCGGGCTGCTTCTGTGTTCGCGATGCGCGAGGCATATTCATCAACTAACTGCTCGCGTGGATCTTCGTCGTTAATGTCAAAGGACACCGAACTTGTCAAATCTTCATTGCCCCAAGGCTTGCTAGGCCAGTGCAGCCCAATCAGTAAAGGATTAAATTCCGATCGCACCTGTTTGATTTTTTCAAGATCGGCTGTTTGTTTAGCCATAGCACCAATCCAGTCGTTGTATTGGTTACGTGCTGCGGGGATGTCACCCATCCACCCGTGGCTCATCAGGAATACATCTGTGATTGGCTCATTGGCTAGCGCTGAGAAGATTTGTTCACTCAGTTTCTTCCCATCAGCTTCATCGCGTTCATTGCCATCTTTATCAAAGGCAATCAGGTAGTAATTCAAGGAAGTATTAGGTACTTTTTCAATTGGCATGGCATTTACTCACTTAAGAAAAAATGGCTGAACGGTTGGATCAAGGAACGGGGGTTCTGATGGCGGTGTTTTGTTTCTACTTCTGGGTCTATGTTATCAGGCAGCTATCTACTTTGGGTTGCGCTGCCTGAATCAATAAAGTAGACCTCTTGCAAAAGTCAAATTTACTCCCCTTAGTCCCCCCTTATTAAGGGGAGAAACAAGAATAATCTTGCTCCCTCCCCTTAATAAGGGGAGGGTTGGGGTGGGGTGCTTTGGATTTTTGCAAGAGTTCTAGTAAAACTAAATATTGATACTTTGGGGAATTTGAGAAGGTAGCAAGAATTTGTAAGGCATGAGCCGGGAACGATTTTTCTTGCTAATCTCAATTTCAATATCTCTTAGCTGATTTTGAAACTCGCCCAAATGTAACCAGACTTTTGCATCTTTAAAGTGTCCTTTGTTGTATTGACCTAGCTGCGTGTAATATACCGAACCAAGTAAATATGTCACCCCAATTTGGGTTTGGGAGCGGTCTAGAGAAGGTAGCATACTTATAAAGTTCTCTTGTTTCTCAGAACTTGTAGGTGCTGGGGAGTAGATAGCGAAAGGAAAAGCCGGCGTATAGCTCATTAATTCAGATTGAGGGAAATTAACTGCCGCGTGCTGAGCACTTGCAGTAAAAATGACACTAGAGACAGCATCAATTAAATAATTGAGTGTTTTAATCGCACCTGAAGCATCTTCTCCAAAATTCTTTAAGCGACCCCCTTGATCGGAAACTAATTCCTGTGCCCAATTTTGTAAAGCTTTATCTTCGAGTAGTTGGTGGTCGCTAGTGTAGTAAATGCTTAAATAAGAACCAACCCAGGTATGAATAGCATCCCAAATCAGCCGTCCATCATCTCGATAAGGATAATCGGGTAACTGAGCGCTGTTGCCTACACCGTGCTTTGTCAAGGTTTTGGGAAACATTACATCATTGAAGCTGTGCAGATAGCTTTTTGCTCCTTCAACGGCAATAACTCGATCGTCCTCAATAGTGCTAGCTAGAAGCTGATCTACTTTTCCTCCATTAGCAATTAAGGTTTTATGAGCCCCGTAATTGATTAATATAGTTCCTTCAAAGTGAGGTTCTAGCAAAATTCTTAATTTGTGATCTGCTGGCAATTTCCGCTTAGTAGCTAGAACAAAAGGTTCTACAAATAAATGAGTGCGACCTAAATGACTAACTAATTCGTGGTAGTTACTATCCGCCATTTGAACGATGGTTTTAGCTACCATCCAGTTGTCACCATCTAGCGGCGTAAATACGGGTGGATTTTCACTGACAGAAGGGTGCTGGCATTGAATAGCTACTGGGATTAGAGAACGAGATGAACTATTAACTGGGGGAACCGCAAATAATGCTAAAGGCGCAGCAGGGTATTTTTTGACGTTGTTTGGAAAACTCCCCTGTGCCATGTCTTTTAACATGGAATAATCGGCTTGATAAAGTCGGCCTTCTTGCAGAGCAGCTTCAAGGGAGTCGGAAAACTCAAACTTTTCGATTATTTGCTGATATTTTTCGTTGGTAATCTGCAAAGGTTTATTTTGTTCTGATAGCTGCTGGAGCATAAGTGGGTTTGGCCCAGCAACTCGCATATAGGCAAAAATTAAATCTTCTTGAAACCTTTGGCTAATCTGGGGTAAGCGGATATCTACAAATAATTTATTGTAATCCTCCATGCTGGGAAAATCTTTAAATTCTGTAGAAAAATCTACATTTGAACTTGGCTCACTTTCTAATTCCAACAATTTTATGTTTTCTTTGATAATTTCCTTAAAAGCTAAATCCAGCGATTCTCCTGACGTATCTTCCAAGTCTGAGCCAACACTAAAGTCTAATGTCTCTGAAGTTTCACTAGATTGGTAGGCATTAGCAAATTGCTCATCTATCTCTCTAAGCTGCTGCTCAATTTCAGAGTCTTCTACTGATTCACTACCACCTACGCTGAAAGATACTCCACCCGGAGAAAGCTCTTCCGTAATTTGGTTGGCAGCCGAGGCTATTTTCCAAGCAATATTTGTCAAATATTCTTTACTATCAACGCTCTTAATTTCTTGTTCAATATCTTTCAATACTTGCATTTTTTCATCAAACAATGAACTGTTTTCTGTGCTAGGCCCCACACTAAAAGATGGGATGTCGTTGTTAAAATTCCGGGCTTTATTAGCACTTAAAATTGTTATTTTTTGTACAACCAGCATTACCCATTCTTTACTGGGTAGCTCTTGACTTGGTATGTTGAGATTAATGACAGGCACAGGCAATCGAGGCGAAGTCGTCATAGCGAGGCTTGGAATATAATCATAATTATAATTATATTCCCCAAATGGACGAAGACGGAAAGCAAGTTTGACGAACTTATAAAGTGTTAAGAGAGTATTGATTAGGGTGGTTTTGTCCGAATGAGAATTTGGCGTTTCAGAAGATAAAGGCATATGCCCTCCTGTAGTTGTGAGAGATTTATTTAGCGAGTAAGCTTAAGCTTACCATAAGTAGGTAGGTGCTTTGACACTCCCTGGCCTAAAGGCGCAGGGATTCTTGGATCAGCCAGTCGATAGACCCTATTTCTTGGTAAACGATCGTAAAGTATCCAAATACCCTAAGCGTGGCTGACAGAGCAATGTTTACATACTGTTACATAGATTTGTTTAATCCCGCTTACCTACTTATCGTTTCAGCCAAGCGCGTAAGCAGCGATCGCATCATCAAAGTGATTTTGCCTAACTAACGCATTACCCAGTATCATCTGGCTTGATTGTCAATGCCTGATGGTAAAGTTGGATGTCGTCGGGGTTGGATGCGATGCGAGAGCGATAGTAGTTCATAACTCTCTCTATTCCCTAAGTGGAACTTGCTCAAAATGTTGGGTGCGATCGCCCTTCAAAGAGCGATATATTTTGCAAACAGGCGATCGCCCGCTCGGGATACCATTACCGGATCGACAACCAGCTTTTAAAATTCCTGAAAATACCTAATGTTTTCGCCCATCGAAGCAAACCCGCAAAAATTAGCTAACAACACTACCCAATCCCCCTCTAAATTTCTCCTAACAATTCTCGAATAGTAGTTACTAATAATTTCATTTTAACTGGTTTCGACAAATATTCATTAGCACCAGCAGCCAAACATTTCTCGCGATCGCCTACCAGTGCTAGGGCTGTGAGCGCCACAATGGGAACTCTGTCTAATTTTGGTTCTTTACGCAAGGTTAGGATAGCTTCAAAACCATCTATAATTGGCATTTGAATATCCATCAGAATTAAATCAAGAGTAGCTGTGGTAGCAATTTCGATCGCCTCCTTACCATTATTGGCAATAATAATTTCATACCCACAAGCACTCAAATAAGAACAAAAAGTTTCAATATTTGCTTCATTATCGTCTGCCAATAAAATGACATTTTTGGCTCGCTCAACATCAGAAATAGTATGTGTTTTTTCCATATCTAGCATTTCCTTAATTAATTTAATCACCACGATTGTATCAGTTAGCCTATTTACTAGGTGACTTTGGTAGATTATTTTGAGTCAGGCTATAAACAGGAGTATGTTAGATTTATCTTCAATCCCGATCGATCGGCAACAATCACCTGATTGCGTCCAGCAGCCTTGGCTCGATACAGCGCAGCATCGGTCGCCTGAATCACCGCAAAACCAGTCCTACCTCGATCGGGGTAGGAAGCTACTCCGAGTGAAGCGGTAATAGATGTTATCTTTTTTCCTTGATAATTGAGTTGTAGTTTTGCGATCGCCTTTCTGATTTCTTCGGCTTTTTGATAAGTTCCTTCCAGAGAAGCTTCTGGTTAAAATCGCAACTAAATTGCTATGATAGAAAGAATTGTAAAGTATTATTTAAAACAGCCATGAAACTCACCAGAATTGACCTAAATTCTTGGATTTTTCACGTAGCAGACAAAACTATCCTCGTCGATCCCTGGCTGGTAGATCCCCTCGTATTTTACGGTCAACCGTGGCTGTTCACCGCCTACCACAACACGCCTGTTGCTTTCACTCCCGACACCTTACCGCCCATCGACTTGTTACTGATTTCCCAAGGATTAGACGACCACTGCCACAAACCTACCCTCGAACGGCTCGATCGCACCATTCCTGCGATCGCATCTCCCACCGCCGCCAAAGTCCTCAGAAGTTTAGGCTACACTGATATCACATCTTTAGCAAATTGGCAAGAATTTAATTATCAAGAAAAGTTACAAATAACCGCAGTTCCCGGAGCCGAAATCCAGCCCGGACAGGAAGAAAACGGTTATTTGCTCAAAGACTTAACCAGCGGTGAAACACTCTACTACGAACCGCACTTACCAAACCTAGAAAAAGTTAAACAAAAAATAGAGACAGTAGACGTAGCGATCGCCCCTGTCATCGGTCAAATTTTCCCATTCCTCGGACAAGTCATCATCGGGCCATCGGGTGCCCTGAGCCTCGCCCAAGCCCTAAAGCCTAGGTTTTTCCTACCTACAACTATGGGAGACATCCGAGCCACGGGCATTTTGCCAATGTTGGTGCGATCGATCGGCACCATCGCCGAATTTCGCCACTTACTGGCAAATTCAGGACTTACAACCCAACTTCTCGAACCCGAACCAGGTCAAACCCTTGAAATTTAAGATTTAAGATTTAAGGTTCAATCCCAAATCCCAAATCCCAAATTCCAAATCATCTTGGTGGGAGTCGCTTGCGCAAAAAAGCCGGAATATCCAATGCCGAATCCTGTGGCTGTTTCGGGTCAGGTGTCGATTGAGCCGGAGCCACCTGAACAGTAGCAGCCCGCCAAGGAGCATTAGCATTTTGCGTCCTACTCACCGGCTGCTGCGCTGGAATTTCCCCCGAAAAACCAGTAGCGATCACAGTAATCTTAATTTCGCCCTGAAGCCGCTCGTCAATCACCGCGCCAAATATAATATTGGCATTGGGATCGACCACCTCGTAAATGGTTTCGGCCGCCGCATTCACCTCGTGCAAGGTCATATCAGTGCCGCCAGTAATGTTAAACACCACACCTCTAGCGCCCTCTATAGACGAAGCCTCCAGCAAAGGCGAAGAAATCGCCTGCATCGCCGCTTCCCTAGCCCGCGACTTGCCAGAACCCACGCCAATACCCATCAGCGCCGAACCTGCATCAGCCATGACAGCCCGCACGTCAGCAAAGTCAACGTTTACCAAACCAGGAATAGTAATAATATCAGAAATACCCTGAACCCCTTGGCGCAGGATATCGTCAGCAACTCGAAAAGCCTCTTGCACAGGCATTTGTTCCGAAATCACCGACAACAGCTTATCGTTAGGAATCACGATCAGCGTATCGACTCGGCTTTTCAACTCTGCGATGCCTTCCTCAGCTTGACTGGTACGACGCCGCCCCTCAAAAGTAAAAGGTCGGGTGACTATCCCCACAGTCAAAGCGCCCATTTCCTTAGCAACCTCAGCCACAATCGGTGCCGCGCCCGTACCCGTACCGCCGCCCATACCTGCGGTGATAAACACCAAATCTGCGTGATTTAACGCATTGGCCACTTCGTCGCGAGATTCCTCAGCAGCCTTTTGACCGATGGCAGGATTGCCTCCTGCACCCAAACCGCGAGTCAGCTTTTGTCCTACTTGCAAGCGTTTGGGTGCGTTGGATAGAACTAGAGCTTGGGAATCAGTATTCACGCACCAAAATTCTACGCCCGAAACCTCGCTAGCAATCATGCGGTTAACGGCATTGCCCCCACCCCCGCCGACGCCAATTACTTTGATTTTGGCTGCACTACTGGGCATGATTTCTTTGGGATTGACCATAGGATCGATATCAATACTATCTACATTTACATAACCAGACTTGCGTCTAAATGGATTGGTGGAATCGTAGGCCACCGGAAAATTTTTGACTTCTTCGGAAGGGGGACTGTCTTCGCCAGACCCCTGTTTAGGATTCAGGGTCATCTCTCTTCCTCCTTGGAGACTCCCGCCAATGCTTTACTCAGTTTGGCTTCGACGTGAGCGCTCAGCCGAGCGGCGATGAGAGGAAAAGGAAAGCATGGTAAGGGTGACATAACTATTCCTGTGGTCGGTGAGGGAACCGTTGCGCCTCAAAAGTGGTGAAACTCCTTGGCATACCTGCTGACATTGCAGGATAGAGACTACCGATATTATTCTCAAAAGATCCGCCTCGGTAGGGCGTTTGATTTGGGGATTTCTCCCCGCCGGATTTCTCCGGTATGGTTAGCGCGCGCCTTGGTTGTCAGTAGAGATCCCAGGAGTATGAACTTTACAGCTTTTTAGCTAAGCACTAATTTACAATCAACTATAGGCTAAGTTGCGCAAAAAACTAGCGCCAGCAAGGCTAAATATTCGCAAGCCTGGATTTGGTCTAGGAACTAGCCGAGAGTTAAATCCATCGAAATCTTTCGATTCATTATTTTTGCTTGACTTCTCCCTGGGGCTGTCTCAGCAGGGCGATGGTGAAGCTCAATTCTGCAGGCGAGTTGGTGAGGGACTTGAGTTTTCAGAACTCCGGAGGATGGAGGTTCGGTGGACGACGGGAAAAGCCGGATTTTTCAAGTCAATGTAGGCTATTTTGCTGGCATCTAGCTGTTTTGGCAATTGTCGCATCCGGTCTAAAACTTTCAGTTGCTCGATGGTTCTGGAACTATGGGGGCCTAGGTGTACAGTTCCAATCTCTGTTTTCAGGATCAAGTTATTGGGGTCTTGCCAATCTATTTCAAACACTTTCAACGTCAAAGTGCTCAACCCTTGGTAAAACGGAGGCCATTCGGCGCGATAGAGTTCCCAGTCTCCGATGACTTTTAAACTTGGCAAAGAACGCTGAGACTGTGTTTCCTGACTGTTGTTACCCAGGGAGCTACTTTGGGATTGTTTATCAGTAGTATAGCTGTCAAAGGGCATCCAACCACCCTTAGCATCCAACCACCCTACTTTTTGCTTGTCGCTGTGACCGATGGCTACCGCCCTAGGTTGGGCCACCGCCACTGGCAGTCTTTCTGCCACTTCTACCGTCAAACTCGGTGGAAATAGGTTGCGAGTCACCTTGGCTTTGGCGATCGGGCCGATGGCTTCGAGTTTAGAAGCTAGGGCTTGTGGTTGAATCCCCCACAGAGACTGCGGGTAAGAAAGTGGCATCAAAGACCGGACTGCCTTGTCCGAAAGCCAATGATTCCCCTCCACCTTCACTTGTTCCGATCGAGCAATCAACCAAGTCGGCTGGGCTATCCACCACACTAGACCCCCAGCCATCGCACTGGCAGCCAGCATTTGCCACAGCACAGTCGCCAATCGAGCGCGACGAAGCCGCTGCAACTGTTGGCGCCTGTGCCCTAACTCTGTTTCTGACACTGATGCAAAACTAGCCATCTACCTCTTGACAATTTGGTAATTATAAAGTATGGGCAACTCAAAACTATTGAATCTTTCTCAAGCTGCCTTGTTGTTCCCTACTATTTAAGCAGATCTCCGCAAAATTACCCAAATTCATCATCAGCTCAGTAAGATTACTGATCCAGCTTACACCTAAAAATTAGTTAATTATTCAGAATTCCAGCCTAGGGAAGCCGATGAGCAGACAGAGGTTGTTTAGGTATTGAGGGCATTACCCCACAGGGCAAAAGGCTAAAATTCAAACTAAACTAGAGTTTGAAAGTATATACTTTCTCTGTGAAATTTAACTTTTAGTTAGCTTCAATTGTGATCGCACTGGAATTAGACAGATTCTATAAAGCCTGCAACCCTAGCAAGACCCTTGTCGCGGGCGACCCAGGAGATTATCAATACTACATTGATTTTGCTTCGGTACGGGGCGGTAAAATCATTGAATCTTTGCAGCGGACAATTACCCGTATCTCCCCAGACCAGCCTACTTGTCAACTATTTACAGGACATATCGGCTGTGGCAAATCTACTGAATTGTTTCGACTTAAAGCTGAGCTAGAGCAAGAGGGTTTTTACGTCGTTTACTTTGAGTCTTCTCAAGATTTAGATATGGGTGACGTAGACATCAGCGATATTTTGCTGAGCATTGCTCGCCAAGTCAGCGAAACGATGGAGTCAGCCAAAATTAAACTCAGACCAAGTTATTTCACTAATCTGTTTGCAGAAGTCGCAGAATTTTTGCAGACTCCCATTGATTTATCCGCAGAAGCAGAGTTATCTGTAGGTATTGCTAGAGTTACTGCTAAAACTAAAGACTCTCCCAAACTAAGATCGCAGCTTAGACAATACCTCGAACCCCGCACTAATAGCATCTTGCAGTCAATTAACGAAGAACTCCTTAATGTAGCCAACCTCGAACTCAAACGCCAAGGCAAAAAAGGACTCGCAGTGATTGTTGATAACCTCGATCGCCTTGACGGAGGTCTCAAACCCAGCGGACGCACCCAGCCAGAATACCTGTTTTTAGACCGTGGCGAACAGTTGAAAAAACTCAATTGCCACGTAGTCTACACTATTCCTCTGACTTTAATTTTTTCCAATGACTTCGGTAGACTCGCCAGTAGATTTGGAGTTAAACCCAAGGTGATGCCGATGGTACCTGTCCAAATTCGATCGGGCCAAGACCACTCGGAAGGAATGGCCCTACTACGCCAGCTCGTATTGGCTAGAGCCTTCCCCAAGGTTGCTCCTTCCCAACGCCTCGATTTGATTTCCAAGGTATTCGACTCTCCTGAAACCTTAGACAGACTCTGCCGCATTAGTGGCGGTCACGTTCGCAATCTACTGATGCTGTTGTATAGCTGTTTGCAGCACGAAGACCCCCCTTTTACTCGCGAATGTTTGGAAAGTGTCATTCAAGAATATCGCGATGACTTGTTGGGAGCAGTCAACGATACGGAATGGGAATTATTGTTTCAAGTCGTAAACCGACAAACAGTGACTGGTGAAGAAGAGTCTCAAATTTTGTTACGAAGTATGTTTGTTTTTGAATATCGCGATCCAGAAGGTCGCTGGTTTGGTATCAATCCAGCCCTAGCAGAAACGAGAAAATATAAGGAGTGGCAACAGCGCGTGCAGCAAAAATAGTTTTAAATTTTGAGATTGCTTCGGGATCGGACCGATTTGAAATTAAAACTAGAACCAGCCCCCGGAGCAATCGAGGGGGGCAATTTTTTACTTATAAAATCTCCCATCTAAAATATCTATGCTTTAGGAGATATTTGCAGCCCTAGGAGTTTCCCATGTCAGACCCCCCAGGGCTGCTTTTACATATTGCTTTTAACCTCACATAGTCTTATCCCCTATCCCATAAATTTTTGTGTCGTTTGATTTGGCTGAGTTCCTGCTACAGATAATTGAGGGTTTACACTAATAGCGAACTCCGAAAGTGCTTAGATGATGTCAGATTTAATACTGAGAAGACAGGTGTTAGACCATTGCTTTGTTCTGGTATCTAGCCTATACCCCTACACTATTTATCTGTACTTAACCGGAGTTGATATCCTAAGTTTAGCAACTACCCATTCATCCCTTGATAAATTCATCTGTAGCTGACTAAAAAAACAGATTAATTTTAATTTAATATTTAGATATCAATCTAGCTTTCTATTAGATTGAGAGGTATGATGTGTTTGGATTGAACTAGGGTCAGTAGGGCCGAAGCGACTAGATAAGTGCGAAAAATTACGTAGTAATAAAGGTATAAAGTTATTGACGCAAATAAGTGTATATAAGTAGAGACAGTTTCAGTCATCATTAGGTTATTTATTTCTGCAAATGGGGTGCACGCATGACAGACATGATTAAATTACGAGAAACTGCCAGCTACAACGAGCGATCGCTCAAAACGCTGGTACGGTCGATCGCGATGTCTCAACAGCAATTCTCCCTAATCTTGGTGCGCTGCAACTACGAGCACTTGCGCCAGCAAATGGTGAAGCGACTGCGAGAAATGTCCCCACTGCCGATCCAAGATCTAGTCCTACGGCCAGGAGTCAAAACCCTCTACAGTACCTTGCTCGCCAACACCCAAAACCACGGGCAGTTCCCAGGGGCTGCTGCCTCTGCTGTGATGGTGTTCGGCTTAGAAACAGTAGTAGCGATCGACGAAGTGATGGCATCTACCAATCAAGTGCGAGACGAGTTTCGCAAAAATTTTTCCTGTCCCGTGGTTTTGTGGGTGACAGATGACATCGTGACCAAAATGATTCGTCTGGCCCCGGATTTCAAGAGTTGGGCCGCGGCCACAATTAAATTTGAAATGGCCGTGGACGAATTGATCGATTTTCTCGCCCAGCGAGCTGATGGCATATTTCGAGTAGGCGAACTCAACCCACAATGGGGAAATAGCACAGCCGCCAAATCCGGCTTTAGCACCTACGACGAAACCGACTTAGAAAAACCCACTCAGGAAAGCGAAATCCGGCGGGCCCAGCGTGTTCTCACACCCGATCGTCCATCGCAAAACTCCCAAACATCGAATATCCAGTCCTATTCGCCCTTGAGTCCGGGAAATAACCTCGATTTGGCGATCGGTTCCTTATCGCGCCGAGAACTCGAAATAGCTTTAAGAGATTTGCAAAATCGCGACCAAGAATTAGAACCAGCCCTCGAAGCCAGCCTGCAATTCGTTCTTGGTAGAGACTACTACGTCAGCGACCAAACCGAAACCGCTTTGATCCACTACCAGCAAAGCTTAGTATTTTGGCAGCAGCAAACCGGCAATTGGGAACTGACAAACTGGGAAAAGTCCTGGGAAACACAAAACCTTTCGTGTACTTTATCCAATCCTGTCTCTAATATTATTTGTTTAGAGAGAGAAGGCATAGTGCTTTTTCACATAGCCCTGTGTCACCGCTTACAAGCAGCCAGAAATCCAGTAGCCAACCGCCAGCATTGGGAGCAAGCCTGGATTAGCCTAGAACAGTCTAGAAATGCCTTCTCCCTTGCCGATCGCCCCGAATTAGTAGCAGAGGTAACGGCACACCTAGGACAGGTATTGCAACGCCTGGAAGCTTGGGGAGAATTGCAAGCATTGGCTGAAAATTCCTTGCAGTTACACTTCACCTACGGAACTCCCAGCCAGCTAGCTCAAGATTACGGCTTTTTGGCAGAAGTGGCGCTGCAACAGTCGAGGTGGAGTCAAGCCCGTCAGCTAGCCGAGTTGGCTTTAGCGATACTAGATCAAACCCCTAACGATTTGAGATTGCTAATTGAAGATTTAAGATTAGGTTTTTCCGGGAATTATCCAGAGTTTGTGGGTACTAACCAGTCAATTAACGAACCAAAATCTAAAATCCAGCATCCCAAATCAGACAGAAGTTCCTATCTTTTACTGTTAGCCCAAAGTTTGCGACAACTAGGACAGTGGGAAGCAGCAGTTCATTCTTTGGAATTGGCTCAAAGTCAAAGCGAGCCAAAGTACGACCCCCGGCTTTACATTGATATTTTGACCGAACTGCAAGCGGTTTATTTCGAGCAGGGAGAGTACCTCAAGGCTTTTCGGATTAAAAAAAACCAGCGATCGATCGAATATCAATACGGATTTAGAGCTTTTATCGGAGCCAGTCAATTGCAGCAGCAGCGACAAGCCGTCAACCCGTCGAGTCCCTCAGCCAAAAATCAAGCAGCAATTGCAGCGGAAATGACCGCCTACTCCCGCCAGAAAGATATCAATAACTTGCTGGAAAGAATTAGTAGAGACGACCATAAATTAACGATTATTCACGGACCAAGCGGAGTTGGCAAAAGTTCTTTAGTCAATGCAGGATTGGTACCAGCTTTAAAAAATATCACTCCGGGTGCACGGGATACTTTGCCTGTATTAGTCAAAGTTTATACTGATTGGATCAGAGAATTGGAAAATGCTTTGAATGGTGCGCTCTACGAAAAACAAGTCGAAGAAGATAGAAAATTAATCGGAAACGAAGTCCGGGCAATTTCTAGAAAAAATCAATTAGTCATACCAGCCCGTACCGAAGAAGCTTCATCTTTTTTAATGGAACAATTACGACAAAATTCCCATAATAATTTATTAACTATTTTAATATTTGACCAGTTTGAAGAATTTTTCTTTGTCTCAACATCCGTAGCTCAAAGACAACAGTTTTATAAGTTTTTACGCTTATTTTTAAATCTCCCGTTTGTCAAAGTAATACTCTGTATGAGAGAAGATTATTTACATTATTTACTGGAGTGCGATCGCTTTCCCAATCTCGATGCCATTAATAATAATATTCTCGACAAAAGCATCCGCTATCAACTGCGAAGTTTTTCTATTAAAGATGCACGGGCTGTGATCGGACACTTGACAGAACGGGCAGAATTTTACTTAGAACCAGAACTGATTAATGCCTTCGTCGAAGATTTATCAGACGAATTGCAAGAAATTCGACCGATAGAATTGCAAGTGGTGGGAGCACAACTGCAAGAAGAAAATATTACGACCATACAACAATACCAGCAGTTGGGTGACAACCCCAAAGCAGAATTAGTCAAGCGATCGCTCGAACGAGTCATTTCTGACTGCGGTCCGGTCAATGAAGATGCAGCTTGGAAAATTTTGTTTTCCCTGACCGATGAAAGAGGAGTCAGACTGATAAAAACCAAACATGAACTCTCATTAGTTATAGGGGTGCAACCAGAAGATGTGGAAGAACCAGATTTGTCTGGGATAGGCAGAATTAGCCTAATTTCACTACAGCACAAACTGGGCAAAAACTCAGAAATAGAACCCAAAAAAACCGATAACCTCGAATTAATTTTAGATATTTTAGTTGGTCATGGTTTGTTATTTTTGCTGCGGGAATCCCCCGAAGATCGTTATCAATTAGTTCACGACTATCTAGTCCGCCCCATCCGCGATAGATTCGGCTTAGAAGCCAGACTGCACAAAGCAGAAGCTGACAAAAACATGAGTCAAGCACAGCTATACCGGGCGAATATTTTTCTCAAACAACTCTTGGGATTAGCAGCGATCGGCGTACTGCTGCTAACCAGTTCCACCGTCGCCGCCGTCAATTTTTGGTGGCGAGCTGTGGGACAAAGACAAGTAGCTGTAGCTCAAACTCAACGAGCCGAAATTAGCACCCTAACCGCTGCTTCTGAAGCGCTTTATTTTTCCAATAACAAATTTGATGCTATGATGGAAAGTTTGAGAGCGGGGAGACAATGGAGACAAATGGAACACTCCCAAGAAACCCACACTCTCAAAGACACAGAAATTTTGATTTCTGCCTCCCTCCAACAGGCAGTTTACGGTATCAAAGAACGCAACCGATTAGAAGGACATGGAGATGTAGTTTGGGGTCTAAATTTTAGCCCAGATGGGCAAACAATTGCCTCGGCTAGTGTAGACAAAACTGTCAAACTTTGGGCGAGGGGTGGTAGCTTGCTGGCAACTTTTAAAGGCCACACTAACAACGTTACCAGTGTGGCTTTCAGTCCTGACAGCAAAACGATCGCCTCCGCAAGCTTAGATAAAACAATCAAACTTTGGAAAACCGACGGCACTTTACTGGCAACTTTTAAAGGTCATACTAATAACGTTACCAGTGTCACTTTTAGCCCGGACGGGCAAACGATCGCCTCTTCGTCTACAGACAAAACAGTCAAACTCTGGAAAACCGATGGTACACTCCTGCAAACCATCCCACAACTAGCACCAGTAAATTGGGTCAGTCTCAGCCACAACGGTCAAATTATAGCCGTGGCCAGCGATGATGGTACTGTGAAACTGTGGAGTTCTGACGGTAGGCTAATCGCGAATCTGTGGCACAGCGAAAATAGAAAACCTTCTAAAGTTTACACCGTCAGTTTCTCCCCCGATGATGAAACTCTTGCTTCTGGTGGTGAGGACAACACAGTCAAACTTTGGAATGTCGGCCCACTTCAAAACAATCCACAACTAAATTCAATCGACAAAACAGACTTGCTGCTAACAACTTTGCGGGGACATAGCAAATGGGTATTTGGCGTCAGTTTCTCCCCTGATGGTCAAACTCTTGCTTCAGGTGGTGCTGATAGAACGGTCAAACTCTGGAGTCTGGTGGATATTCATGGAAAACACCCCCTCGATGCTGCTAAGTTTAAACCTGTGGGCCGCTTGCTGAGAACCTTTGAAGGACACGCCGATCGAGTTACTCAGGTAAGTTTTAGCCCCGATGGGAAAACCCTGGCTTCGGCAAGTTTTGATAAAACTATCAGGCTGTGGCGACTTGATGACGTACCTCTGAAAACCCTCGAAGGACACCAAAATCGCGTCCTCAGCGTTACTTTCAGCCCCGATGGCCAAAGGCTGGCTTCTGCTTCTATGGACAAAACTATCAAGCTCTGGAGTCGTACAGGGGTGTTGTTGGAAACCTTGGAGGGACACACTCAGAGAGTATCCAGCCTTAGTTTCAGCCCCGACGGCTTGCTGCTTGCTTCTGGAAGTCATGACAAAACAGTGAAAATCTGGAGTTTAAAAGAAGATGGCATTACTAATATGTTGCCTTGTCCTTCGGCTCCACTGTTCCCCTGTTCTCCTTCTGTGTTGTTCACTCTCGATGGACACAGCGACAGCGTGACTAGCGTCAGTTTTAGCCCCGACAGCGAGATTGTGGCTTCGGCGAGTAAGGACAAAACTATTAAACTCTGGACTAGAAATGGCAGGTTGATTAAAACTTTGACGGGACACAAAGGCTGGGTGACTAGCGTTAGTTTCAATCCCGACGGTTCCATGCTGGCTTCGGCTAGCGATGACGGTACGGTGAAATTGTGGAATCGGGATGGTCGTTTGTTGAGGACTTTTGAAGGGGCTCACAACAGTTTTGTGTTGGGGGTGGCTTTCAGCCCTGATGGACAAATGCTGGCTTCGGCTGGTTATGACAATTCGGTGAAGTTGTGGAATGTGGATGGGACTTTGGTGGCGACGCTACTCAAGGGTTCTAGCGACAGCGTGACTAGCGTCAGTTTTAGCCCGGATGGTTTGTTGATTGCTTCGGGTAGTTACGATCGCAAGGTGAAGTTGTGGAGTCGTAGCGGCACTTTGTTGAAAACTTTGACTGGACATAAAGACAGCGTGATGAGTGTGAGTTTTAGCCCGGATGGGAAGGTTCTGGCTTCTGCTGGTAGGGATAATCGGGTGATTTTGTGGAATTTGGACTTGGACGATTTGTTGGTGAGGGGCTGCGATTGGGTGGGGGATTATCTGAGGACTAATCCGAATGTTAGCGATCGCGATCGGCGCCTCTGCGACGAGGTAGCGCCTAAATCTCAGTTTTAGTCAGTTGGCGGTTGGAGGTTGACGGTTGTCATTAGTTGCCAAAGTTGCCAATGCCCGATGCCCCATGCCCGATGCCCCATGCCCGATGCCCCTTCCCCGATCGCAAACTTTCCTTATCCCAACTCTTCCCCTTCCCCCCCGCTTCCTGTAAAGTAAATAATTGTAAAGAAATATGAGTTTTCTCTGATCTTCTGGTTAAAACCGCCAGCTAGCATTCATTCACAATTGAGACCCAGATTAGAACTTCCTATGTCACAGTTTTCCCCACGCCAATTTCTAGCCTCTGCTGCTGCATTTTTCTTGGCTTTGTCCCTGTGGGCGATCGCACCAGCTGCCCATGCTTTCAACAATCCTGATTTGTTGCCCGAAATTCAGACTCCGATCATTGACTTAGCTAAAGCCCTTACAGAGATTGAAGAACAGGACTTGGCAAAAAATTTAAGTGCCTTTGAGGCGGAAACTGGCTGGAAGTTGCGAGTGCTGACTCAGTACGATCGCACGCCCGGTTTGGCTGTCAAAAGCTATTGGGGCTTAGATCAAAAAAGTGTGCTGTTAGTTGCCGATCCGCGAGGTGGCAATCTCCTGAACTTTAATGTGGGAGACTCTTTGTATCCTCTGTTGCCGCGCACTTTTTGGGTGGAACTGCAAACCCGCTACGGTAATCAGTTTTTTGTGCGGGACAATGGGGAAGATCGAGCGATTATTGAATCTTTGGAGTCGATCGAAGGCTGTCTGCGTCAAGGTGGATGTCGCGTGGTTCCCGGTTTGCCTAGGGAACAGTGGATTTTGACTTTAATTTCTTCGGTGCTAGGCGGGGTCATCTGCGGGTTTGCAGCTCAACCACGGAAACCGGGACAGTTGGTGGCTTGGCAGTGGGCGCTGATTTTTTCGCCTCTGTGGGGCATCTTGTTTTTTGCCTTCGGTGTCGGCCCTGTGGTGATTCGGACTTCTGAGTGGCTGCCTTTGGTGCGGAATGTGGCTGGTTTTGCGATCGGGGCTTTGGTAGCATTTCTCACTCCCGTACTCGGCAAGTCCTCACCGTCATCAGAAACTTAGTTTCTACCTTGGCAGTTGGCAGTTGGTAGTTGGCAGTTAACCAATCACTAAAAGCTGATAAGCTGATACTTGATAATTCACAGGCGACAGCTATTCAACACATGGAATGGCACTTAAGCGATGCCCAGAGTCTGGGATTAATCGATAACGAAATTGGCGATCATGGTTTTTCGGCGGCGGAATATGAAATTGTCCGCCGTGTGATTTATGCAACTGCTGATTTTGAGTATAAGTCTTTAATCAGTTTTTCCGATCAGGCTTTGCAAGCTGGGGCGGCAGCTTTGGCTGCTCGGACTACGATTGTGGTAGATGTGCCCATGGTGCAGGTGGGGATTACGCCACTGCTCCAAAGTACCTTTGCCAATCCGGTGTACTGTTCAATGGAAGCTTTGACGCGCCCTCAAAAGGAAAAAACGCGGGCTGCTTGGGGGATTGAAACCTTGGCTAAACGCTATCCTGAAGGGATTTTTGTAGTTGGCCAAGCTCAAACTTCTCTGTCGGCGATCGTCGATTTAATTGAGGCTGAGGAAATTCGCCCTGCTTTGGTGATTGGGACTCCTTCTGGGTTTGTGGGGGTGGATGTGGCTAAGTCTCGCTTACACGATTCGATGATTCCTCATATTCGGATTGAGGGGCGGAAGGGTTCGGCGGTGGTGGCTGTGGCGATTGTGAATGGGCTGGTGGATTTGGCTTGGCAGGCTTACGGCCAAGAGGGGAATAGTTGATATTACCTGAAAGGTGGCAACTGCTGCTTGATTTTAGGCAGTAGTTGCTTGATTTTGATTCCAAACATAAACACAAACCACACTGCGCCACCGGCGCTCAAACTAATCAATAGCACTAACACAAAAGGATGAATTTCAACACTACTCAATAATGGCAAGTAAAATTTGCGATCGGGCGCGTCTTGTTTAATCAGATAAGGAGCGCCACCAGCCGCTACTCCCGCTACTCCCAAACCAAAGCCCACTGCTTGAATCGTAACTTCAAGTTTCGCATCCCGATAAGCCTCTTCAATGGAGACTACGCCTCGAATTGCTTCCATTGCTTTGTCTAGCAAACCAGAACCGTGTTTGAAATAGCCTAAATCTGCCTGAATCTGCCTTTGAAACTGCGGGCAGTTTTGCGTGCTGAATGTTGCGAGAAAACTTAAATCGGCATCACTATCATTATACTTTTTACAGGCGGTGATGTCAAGACTTATTTGATTTAATTTATCTTGGTAATTTTGGGCATTAATGGCGATCGTATTTTCGCGAAACTGCAAATCACTAAGCATCCGGGCATACTTCACAGCCCGCTGTGGCAGCTTAATCATCTGAGTTTCCAGATATTCCAATTCCTCCTCATTTAAACCCGCACCTTTCGATTGTCGTTGCTGGGCCCTATCCCTCTCCAAATAGTCAAAAGTCTTGTCAATATCCAATTGAATATGCTTGTATTCCTCGCGAATCACCGCGTAAAGCTTGCGACTATCCTGATCAGCCCGCAGAATCTTATGGCGGTACAAAAACAAATCCATAAAATCGCTGTAGCGCGTCTCATCCCAGATATCATCAGTTGTCGCACTGTTGAAAAACCAAATAATAACGTGACAGTAACTATCGGGTTGACTGAGATCCCCGTATTCCAAAATCGGACTACCGAATAACTCGCCTTGACGACAGAAATCCGGGAGATTATCGCCAGAAATCAAGTTTTCTAGACACTGTTTGCCTAATTTTTTAATAAACTGCGAATCTTCCCGCGCCTCCTGATTTGGTTCCACACTCAGCCAAGCCGTAATCAGCAAAGTTTGCCCGAAATAACTCTGCACAAAATTTGGCAGCAAGCAGTCACCGGGATTAAATTGCTTCAAGATGCTAACATCGACAGCAGGTGTTTTAATGCCTTTATCTTTTTCGGGAATGCGAATTTGCAAACCCAAAGCATAGCTATCATCAATTCGCATCGGTTGCGCGAAACCCTTGACAGGAATTGGTTGATTGTCAACCATAATCTCCTTAGCAAAGGCCAGAGAATTGCGGCCGTTAACTTTTGATTTATCAATTAAGTTAACACGCCGGCCGACTGGTTCATATTTTTTGTGAAAATAGCTGTCATTAAATTTGCTACTGACTGCTAATTTAGTTGGCAAAATTTCATCGCAATTTTGCCACAAACTGGCGAATTCCACGGGGGAATTAGACTGTGATTCTAGGGCGTTGCAGGGGTTAAAGGCAAACAGATAGACGTTAGGGGCGTAGATTTTGCTACTTGGAGTCATTGCTGGTATCTAATTTATTATCGGCTGCGCTTTCTTGAAGCTTTTTGTAACTCTCTTCGATGCTGGTACGCAGAGTTTGAGTGATATTGGTTAGCGGCTGCATTGTAGTTGGGGTGGGTTCGCCCGGATCATCAATTTCTTTCCGCACACAATCTCTTAAGATTTTCCCCAAATCGTGTTCTATACACCAATCTTTGATTGTTTGGGCAATGGAAGATTCATTGTCTGCTAACTTTAGAATGTCTGTGTTTAATTTGGGTAAATCTTGCCATGCTGTCGGTTGAAAATTTTTTGGTTGTTCATTTAGCAAGTAGATGAAATTTGCGTATCGGCTCAATAAGTAGGGGAAGGAGCTAATCTAGCTGCAATAGACTTGCCCAAGGGATAAAGAGCAGATTTTTCGCGAATAATAGTGGACAGAGAG
>RDXH01000025.1 GCA_004292745.1 Oscillatoriales cyanobacterium
GGCATTTCTTGGGCTAGATTTAGAGCAACTTCGAGCAGATATTCGCTCAGACTAAGACCCCACAGGGTAGCTGCTTTTTCTAACAGTTCTTTTTGTTCCCGATTGATAGTTATCTCAAGGGTGCTTGTTTGGGGAGTTTGTGTAGGGGTTGACATATTTTTTCAATGACAGCAAGGTTGGCCGCTCTGATATTCTAGCAATTTTTCAGATGGGCGATCGCGCTTGCTTTGAGAATGGCGATCGCTTTTGGTTTATTCAAGCACTTTGATGATGGTGGCGATCGGGATAAACAGTGAAAGATCATCATCCTCTAAAGGTATGAAACCGTATTTCAAATAAAACTCTTTAGCTGGCTGATTTTTACTATCGACTATCACCGCAAATATTCCCACCTCAGAGGAGATGCGAACTGAAGAGCGAAATGACTCCATTAACAGTTCTCTTCCTAATCCTCTCCCCTGCATTGAGATAGCCACAGCAAGTTTGCCTAGACGTATTGCTGGTAGAGGATAGCGAGGTAATCCTCTGCGATAATTTTCAGGTAAAGATTCGCGTTTAATTTCAGTCGTACTGACAGAATAATAGCCTGCTATATCTCCAGTTTCACCTTCTGGAATTGCCGCAAAGGTTTTAGAAATTCCTTTTTTATCATTCTGTCTGGCATATTTTTTGAGGTATTCATTTAACTCCGGTATACCGCAGTCAAAAGCTTCTCTTTTTAGTCGGCTATCATCTATTGCACAAAAAATCCATTTCATTGTTTACCAGTTCCCGTACTTTTCCTGATGCTCTTTGATAGCTGCTTTAAGGGCGGGGTTGGGTTCGGGTGGATTTTCGATGGCGGATGCAAAGATTCCCCAGTCGCGATCGCTCAACACAATTTGCTCTACTTCTAGAGGTGGCTGTTTGGCTGCATTTAGAGCGATTTCTAGGAGATACTCGCCCAGACTCATAGACTTGGCTGCGGCTGCTTTTTCTAGGATTTCTTTATCTGTTTGACTGAGGGTTAATTCTATTTTTGTTGGGGTATCGGTTGGTGTTGACATTGTTTTGTGATAAAAGGGCGATCGACTAATTTTATTGTAGCAATATTGATGAGAACACTCGTTGGCTCATCTGATATTATAGCAATTTTTCAGGTGGGCGATCGCGCTTGCTTTGATAAGGGCGATCGCTCTCATTTTCGCTTCAGACTAATACTTCTGATTCGCGGGTACGGATAATTTCTTCTTTTTAGTCTTGCTGTTCTGTGCTACTCTTAAAATCAGCATGATAAGTAACTTGCTGTATGAGCGTTTCTTTTTTAGAAAAAACTATTTTATGGGTTGGATTAAATATTGTATTCATCAAAGGCTTCTCACCTAAATTACTAACTACAACTAAAACATAGTCATCTCGGTATTCCAGAGCTTTTAAATACTCATTCTCAGTTAATCTAATACTTCCTGACCTATCTTTAACACCCTTGACTTCTACCAAAAAAAATTTGGATGTTTCAGAAATCTCAATTTGAAAGTCATAGCCATCCCCCAACATCCTAGCATCTTGCCAAATTCCTATTTTAAAAGCAGGAATAGTTTGATAATTATTGATAAAGAAATCTTCTGCTGTTTTGCCTGTTAGTTGCAATTGCTTAAATTTACTTTTGATAATTGGACTAACGGGTTGACTATATTCATACTTAGCTTGAAAGTTATCCTGTAAATATAGCTTGACTATTGTTGCGTATGAAGTTACATCTTCTTGTCCAAAAAGTGTATCAATTGAATTTTTTACAGGAGCAAGATAGTAATTTTTACCTTGCCACCAACCTTTTCTAGCATTATCAAAGAAGGGATCGAATGAATCTTGGCGATTTTTAATCGTACCAACAGTTTCAGCAACTCCTATATCCACGAGTTTTTTGTAAAATTCTTGTTTTGTCTTTGCTCCGAAGGCTATGACAAACTCTTTATCAAATTTTGCGAGTCCGTATCCGATCAAATTAAGTACATCATAATTTGGATGTTTAGTTTTTAACATAAAATATATTTCCGATCAGATTAATATTTCATAAAAAATGCAAGTAAACTTTAACTAAGGTGGGCAAATGCCCACCCTACCAATAAACTACGCGCCCACAGCTTCCTTCGCCGCGTACAACACCTCAGCATTAATCTTCTCAATCCCTCGTTCGCGCGCGAATTTCTCAGTATTCCGCTTCACCTTACCCCGCACAAAACCAGGGATTTTATTCAATTCTGCCTGTCCATCCTTCGTCCAAGCCATATCAGAATCAGCCGAAATTCCCTTAGTAATCACTTCCTTCGTATCGTGGCCACCGAAGATTTCTAACAGGTGGTCTTCCATGCCCAAAGTAAAGGAATTGTAGACCAAATCTACGCACTGATTCGTGCCTTCATAACCCAAAAATGGCTTGTAGCCGATCGGGAAATTTTGCACGTGAATCGGCGCAGCAATCACGCCGCAGGGAATATCCAAGCGCTTACCGACGTGGCGTTCCATTTGGGTGCCGAAAATGGCGGAAGGTTCGGCTTTGGCGATCGCATCCCCGATCGCCCCATGATCGTCGGTGATAATTACTTCATCGCAATACCCTTTTACCTCTTCCCGGAACCAATCAGCATCGTGTTTGCAGTAGGTTCCTGCCCACACAACGTGAATTCCCATCTCGCGAGCCAAAATCTTCGTCATCGCCGCTGCATGGGTATTATCGCCAAATACGACCGCTTTTTTGCCAGTTAAGTTTTGGCAGTCGATCGACCTGGAAAACCAAGCTGCTTGCGACACAAACCGCGTTTGTTCGTCGATGAAAGCTTCGTAATCAACCTCAGCACCTTGGGCATTCAATACTTGCTGAATTTTGCGAATACAACGGGCTGTTTCTACCACACCCATGGGGGTAATATCCACCATCGGCGTGCCGAATTCTGTTTGCAAATACTCTCCAGCCATCATCCCTAATTCGCGATAGGGAACTAGGTTAAACCAAGCGCGCGGCAATCTTTTTAAGTTATGAACCGAAGCACCTTCGGGAATAACTTCATTGACTTCTATGCCCAAATCTGCCATCAAACGCTTCAACTCAGTACAGTCGTGCTGGTTGTGGAAACCCAGCGTTGACATCCCGATGATGTTGACTGATGGTTTTTCGCTTTTGGTTTCTACTAAATCGCCTTTTTTGCGGGCTTTGCTGATGTAAAATTTGACGATTTGTTCTAAAGTGCGATCGGCTGCTTGGAGTTCATTTACCCGATAATGGTTAACATCCGCCAGCAAAACATCGCCTTTGGCCTCCAATTGAGCTCGCTCCACGAAGTTTTCCAAGTCTTCTTGTAGAATGCTGGAAGTGCAAGTCGGAGTCAACACGATTAAATCTGGGTGTTCTTCTCTGTCTTTACGGGTGATATTGTCCACCACTCGTTCCTGGGAACCACGGGCGAGTACGTGTCTGTCAACGACGCTGGTAGTGACAGGGGTGAAGTCCCGTTCTCTTTCCAGCATGGAACGCATGACGTTGAAGTAATCGTCTCCTATGGGTGCGTGCATGATTGCATGGACGTTTTTGAAGGAACTAGCAACGCGCAGGGTGCCAATGTGGGCTGGGCCTGCGTACATCCAATAAGCCAATTTCATAGGTATTTTTCCTTGTGCTGGTTGAGAGTTGCTCGATCGGGCGATTACTGCTAAATTTTAGGGTTGTTTCCGATTCTCTCACCGAATGAATCCTTTAGAAATAGTAAGTTTCTCTAGATTTGTTGATTTGGGCGATCGGTCAAACCCTCTTCCTGCTAAGGATTTGACCCCTGAATAAAATAACCTTGCTCGGCTTTTATTGCAATAATTCTTAACCTTTTGTCAATTTTCGTTAACACCTCGGCCAATTCAATTCCTACAACCTAGATATTAAATGCTGACCTGATTCCTCACAGCTAAATATTAATCAATTTGATTGATTTTTTAGAGCCTACTAGAAATACTATTAATATAGTAAAATACGCATTTATTTGAAAATTTCTTCCATACTGACGCAAAAACTGCAAGTCTTGTGATTAATCATACAAATCCGTGAAAAATCTGGCTGGGGCGGGGAAGTCCAGAATCATTATGCAGCAAGTATACAGCAATAATTTCATTCTTTAATCTAAAATACTATAAACTCTCTATGGCTGACTCCTGTGGATACCAAAATCCCTACGGTGGGAGGCTACCGGTAGTGGTTTGCTGTCAAGGCCCACTTTCCCACGCATCCCAAAAAACAGCTCTTGAGTGATAATGGAGAGTAATATTAACTTAGCACACCTAATTTCAGAGAACCCAACTATGATGGCAATTCCCGGCGTTGCAGTTCTCGCTCTCATTTATGAAAGCAGCACATCCCTGGTTTACCGCGGCCGGGATGAGCAGAACAATCAGCCTGTTATTATAAAACTTATCAAAGAAGACTATCCGACTCCAGAAGAGCTTAATAGATATCGGCGCGAATATCAAATTACTGCCAGCTTAAAGTTAGACGGAGTGGTCACAGTCCACAAGTTGCTATCTGTGAGAAATAGTTTGGCAATGATTTTAGAAGATTTTGGCGGCGAATCTTTGAGAATCTTCATGGCTTCCCAAAAATTCACAATTTTAGGTTTTTTAACTACGGCCATTAAAATTGCTGAAACCTTGGGAGAAATTCACGCTAAAAATGTAATTCACAAAGATATTAACCCCGGCAATATTGTTTTTAACTCAGTTACTGGCAAAGTCAAACTCATCGACTTTAGTATTTCCACTGCCAGCGAATTGGATAACATTCCCAATAAAGACCCTAATTTTTTAGAAGGTACTTTAGCCTATATGTCGCCGGAACAAACAGGCAGAATGAACCGGGTAATAGATTATCGCACCGACTTCTATTCCTTGGGTGTCACCTTCTATGAAATTCTGGCAGGACAACTCCCTTTTAACACAGCCGATCCAATGGAGTTGGTTCATTGTCATATCGCTAAACAGCCAGTACCTCTTAAGGAAATTGCACCGGAAATCCCTCAAGCTGTTTCAGATATTGTGATGAAATTGTTAGCAAAAACCGCTGAGGAACGCTATCAAAGCGCCTGGGGACTGAAAGCAGATTTGGAATCTTGTTTATTTCAGTTGCAGACATCGGGGTTAATTTCTGAGTTTACTCTCGGTAGTCAAGATATTTCTGATAAATTTAAAATTCCTCAAAAACTCTACGGTAGACAGCGAGAAGTAGAAACTCTTTTAGCAGCATTTGAACGGGTGGCAGCCACAAATTATCGCTCTTCCCGTCGCACCGAACATTCTCAAATAGCTGTTATTAATAAAGACGTAAAATCGAAGACAGAAACCTCCCAATTATTGCTAACAAGAAGAGAATATCATAAATCCCGCAGCGAGATGATGTTAATTGCTGGTTATTCCGGTATTGGCAAGTCCGCCATGGTGAAAATTTTAGAAAAACCGATTACTTGCAGACAGGGATATTTTATCTGGGGTAAGTTTGACCAGTACAAACGGACGATTCCTTACTCGGCGGTTGTGATCGCTTTTTCAGAATTGGTGCGACAGCTTTTAACTGAAAGTGAAACCCAGTTAGCAGTATGGCGGGAAAAACTTCGCAGCGCTTTCGGCCAAAATGGGCAAATTATTATTGATGTCATTCCCGAAGTAGAACTGATTGTTGGACCTCAGTCTCCTGTAGTTGAATTAGGGCCAACGGAGTCTCTAAATCGCTTTAATCTGGTTTTTCAAAATTTTATTCGCGTATTTTGTCAGCCAGAACATCCCCTGGTAATTTTTCTGGACGATTTGCAGTGGGCTGATTCTGCGACTCTCAAGTTGATCGAATTGATGATGACAGATGAGGCTACGCAATATCTGTTTTTAATTGGGGCTTATCGCGATAACGAAGTGAGTCCCACTCATCCTTTAATGATGACTGTGGAGACGCTGCGAAATCAAGAAGCAATTGTCAATCAGATTGCTTTATTGCCACTGGGAGTGGACAATATAACTCATTTAATTGCAGAGACTTTGCATAGCGATCGAGAATCTGTCAAACCTTTAGCTGAACTCGTTGTCAGCAAAACTGATGGCAATCCTTTTTTTGTCAATCAATTTCTACACACATTATATCAGGAAGACCTCCTAGTTTTTCATCCCCCTCTGTCTGGAAATAAAGGCGGCTGGCATTGGGACATCAATCAAATAGAGCAGTGCGCTATCACTGATAATGTGGTAGATTTGATGGTGCAAAAATTAAGAAAACTGCCAATTTCAACTCAGCAAGTTTTGCGTTTAGTAGCTTGTTTGGGTAATGAATTTGACTTAAATACCCTGTCTTTAATTAATGAAAAAGAAGCTTCAGAAACTTTTTCACAGTTGTTGCCAGCGATTAAGTCGGGATTGATTTTGCCAAGTTCGGAGTTGGAAAGTAAGTCCTTAGATTATGTGATGTTTCCGCTGTTGATTCTCAATTATAAATTTCTGCATGACCGGGTACAGCAAGCAGCCTATGCTTTAATTGATGATTCGGAAAAAAAGGCTGTTCACCTGAAAATAGGTAGGCAAATTTTAGAAAATACTCCCACTGAATATCGGGCTGACAGAATTTTTGAATTGGTAGATCACTTGAATGTGGCTCGAACTTTAATTGGGGAAGATAAAGAATTAATTGAACTGGCGACGTTGAATTTAGACGCGGCGAGGCGAGCGAAAGATGCGACAGCTTATGTTTCAGCTTTGCAGTATTTAACCGCAGGTATGGACGGCTTGACGGAGGATATTTGGGATTCCCACTATGACTTAGCCTTTGCTTTGCATATGGAACGAGCAAATGTTGAGTATTTAAATGGTTATTTTGAAAAATCAGAAGAATTTATCAATATAACTTTACAAAAAGCCCGATCGCCTTTAGAGAAAGTAGAAATTTACAACCTACTGATCGTACAGTACACCCTGCGCGCCAAGTACGAGGATGCAGTCAAAGCGGGCATCAAAGCCTTGAACTTGCTGGGTATCGATTTACCCCTAGATGGGCTGCAAACCGTGATTTCTGAAGAATTTGAGGCAGCCAAGAGCATTTTGGGCGATCGCGAAATTGCTTCATTGATTGACGCCCCGGAAATGACTATCCCCGAAAAAAAAGTTGCCGTTAAATTAATCACAAACTTGCTAACATCCGCCTACCTCAACAACCCAGATTTGTGGAAAGTCAGCGTTTTAAAAGGACTAAATCTATCTCTAAAATACGGTTTAGTTCCCGAAGCATCTCTTTGTTACGCAGGTTATGGTATGTTTTTGAATGCGGTTTCAGGAGATTACAAAACCGCCTATCAATTTGCCATGCTGTCGCTGAATTTGAGCGAGAAATCTGGAAATTTGGGTCTAAAATGTCGAGCCTGTTCATCCCTAGTCAGTATTTTTCATTACTGGTTCAATCATATCAAAGAAGCTTACGCAATTAGTAATGAAGGATATCAAGCGGCTTTAGAATCTGGGGATTTAGAATATGCAGGTTATATTCTGTCCAACCGCATCGCCAATTATTTCTTTCAAGGCCGAGATATTGCCCAAGTGCTCGCAGATACCAAAGGATATTTGCAATTCAGCCAAAAAACCAAAAATCAACTGGTAACTGATACATTATTAGGAGTTGAGTTAATCCTCTGTAACCTCAGCAAACTCACTACTGACAAACTGGTTTTTGAGAACGAAGAAATTACCGAAGTAGAGTATGTATACAATTGTCAAGCCCATCAAAATTTGTACTCGCTGTGCTTGTATCAAATTCGTAAATGCCAGGTATTGTACTTGTATGGTAACTACAAGGAAGCATTACAATTAGCTTTGGAAGTAGAAAAGCAGCTTTCCTTTATTACAGGAGCTATACCCGCCACCGAATGGAATTTTTACTTTTCGTTAGTGCTAATCGCTGTCTATCCCAATGTTTCTAAGTCAGAGCAAACGCTGTATTTAGAGAAGTTAGAAAAGAATCAAAGAGAGATGAAAATTTGGGCAGATAACTGTCCAGAAAATTTTCTCCACAAGCACGTTTTAGTGCAAGCAGAAATAGCCAGAATTTCCAAAAAAGACTCAGAAGCTGTCGAATTGTACGACTTCGCCATCACTTTAGCTCAAGACAATGAGTTTGTCCAAAATGAAGCTTTGGCTAATGAACTAGCAGCAAAATATTGGTTAAATAAAGGCAAATATCAATATGCTAAAATTCACTTACGGGATGCTCATTCCTGCTACCAACGCTGGGGTGCAACCCGAAAAGTAGATGATTTAGAACAAAAATATCCCCAGTTGCGGGAAATGACACCTCTCAACGGCAATTTTGCCCTCAATCAAACTACCACAACTATTCATACTTCTACTGGTAGCGATGCGAGGGCCCTGGATTTAGCGACGGTAATGAAGGCATCTCTGGCAATTTCTAGCGAAATTGTCCTGGATAAGTTGCTGGGTTCTTTGATGAGAATCTCCCTGGAAAATGCTGGTGCTCAATTAGGTTTTCTGATTTTAGTCAGAGAGGGAAAACTGTTAATTTTAGCGAAAGCTTCAGTATTTGCCGAAGATGTCACGATGTTGCCATTTATGCCTCTTGAGGAATGTCAGGATTTACCTGTGACGGTGATTAATTATGTGGAAAGGACTCGATCGGACTTGGTGTTGAGCAATGCGGCGGCGGAGGGACTATTTACGGCAGATCCCTACGTCGCCCAGAACCAACTCCAATCTATTTTGTGTACTCCCATTGTGAATCGAGGCAAACTAATCGGCATTCTTTATTTGGAAAATAATTTGACTATCGGTGCTTTTACTCCTCACAGATTGGAAGTTTTAAGGTTGCTTTCTTCTCAAGTTGCTATTTCTTTAGAAAATGCTCTGCTTTACAATTCTGTGGAACAGAAAGTGCAAGAGCGGACGCAGGAGTTACATGAAAAGAATGAGAGTTTAGAACAAACTTTGCGCGAGCTAAAACTCACTCAAGCTCAATTGATTCAAACCGAAAAAATGTCTAGTCTGGGTCAAATGGTGGCGGGTGTAGCTCACGAAATTAATAATCCTGTAAGTTTTATTTATGGAAATCTGACACCAGCGGGCGAATATGTCCAAGATTTGCTGAAATTGATTGAGCTTTACCAGCAGCACTATCCAGATCCGAATGATGAAATTATGGATGAGATTGAAACTATTGAACTGGAATTTTTGATCGAAGATTTGCAAAAGTTGCTGGATTCTATGAAGGTGGGAGCTGAAAGAATTCGCGATATTGTGTTGAGTTTGCGGAATTTTTCGCGCTTAGATGAAGCGGAAATGAAGTCGGTTGATATTCATCAAGGGATTGACAGTACGGTGATGCTGTTGCAGCCTCGTCTGAGAAAGGAGGGCGGGCGTTTGGGTATTGAGGTGATTAGAAATTACGGGAATTTGCCACTAATTACTTGTTATGCGTCGCAGTTGAATCAGGTGTTTATGAATATCTTGACCAATGCGATCGATGCGCTGTTGTTGGTAAGAGATAGCCCAGAAAATTATCAAAAAAAGCCTGCTATTACGATCGCCACGGAGGTGACAGACCGGAGTTCTGCGATCGTTAGAATTGGGGATACGGGTCCTGGGATGACGAGGGAGGTGCTGCACAAGATTTTTGACCCGTTTTTTACGACTAAACCTGTGGGTTCTGGTACGGGTTTGGGATTGTCTATTTGTCACTCGATTGTGGTGAGTTCTCATGGTGGGAAATTGACTTGTGTTTCTGCGCCGGGAGAGGGGAGTGAGTTTATTATTGAAATTCCCATCGCCCCACGGCTGGTGATGTAAAAAAGATAATCAATAATAGGCTTCATGCCCCATGCTGGGACCCGAAAGTCGCAACTCGGAAATTATCACTAACATCAAAACAGTCAAAGCTTTTGCGACAGAAACAGGGGAACTAAAAAAGCAAACCACCAGACTCGATGGCGAATTAAAAGTAGTGATATCAAATCCGTTGACATCGGAATTATTATTTCTCTCTTCTCTTTCTCTGTGTCAAGAGTGTTCTAGTCAGGTTTAATAATTCCGATCCGGAATTGATGGGGAGCGAGGAATGCGCTTATCCGGTGGTCAGCGACAGCGATTGGGCATTGCTAGGGCGCTGTTAGTGGAGCCGGATGTGTTAATTTTCCATGAGGCTACTTCGAGTTTGGATGATGAAAGCGAGCGATCGATCCAGATTGCTATGCGAAATATCCTCGGTACGCGCACTACCATCATTATTGCCCACAGACTCAGTACCATTCGTGAAGCCGATGCGATCGTCGTACTCGATGGCGGTAGAATCGTCGAAGTTGGCAGCCACAGCGAACTCTTGAAGCAACAAGGCATTTACCGGAGGCTGCACTCCCTGCAAGAAACCGATCAGTTGCTTGATTAGTCAAAGGATTTTGGATTTGGGATTGCAATTTCCCAATTCCCGATCCGGGAGCTACGGTGTCCTACAGCCCTTGTTTGACTTATATATTACCAATCTTTGATTAGTATTTTAAATGTGTTGTTCCCAACCCAGAAAATGATGATAAGGTATTTAACTGTGGTGCAAATGGGTCGATGCCCGAGCGGTTAATGGGGGCGGACTGTAAATCCGCTGGCTACGCCTACGCTAGTTCAAATCTAGCTCGGCCCACCACTTTTTAATTAAAAGTTAAAATTTAAGAATTAAAAGTTAAAATTTTAGTTTGATATTTTTAATTGTTTATGCCCGTATAACTCAGTGGTAGAGTACCTCCTTGGTAAGGAGGAAGTCACGAGTTCAAATCTCGTTACGGGCTTACTTCGTCCTAGTATACCAACCGCCAAGGCTGTTGAGGCGACTGTTGTTGTATGGTAGACTACTGATAGTCTAGGGCTTCCAAAGCTTGTTTCATCTCCTCTGTTGTAGTGGTCGCGGTACCGAATTGGCGCACCACAATGCTAGCCGCCAAATTCCCCAAAACCGCTGCTTCCCAACCAGAAGCACCGACACACAAAGCTAAAGTCATCGCAGCTACGACTGTATCCCCAGCACCAGTGACATCAAACACATCCGTCTTATTAAACGGGGGAATATCCCAACGTTGAATATCCAACTCCCCCCGATCGCAAATAAATGTTGGAGGTGGTGAATTTTCGATGGTTTCTCCCTTCACTATTTCAAACAAACTCATCCCTTCTTCGCCGCGAGTAATCAGGATTTTTTGAGATTTAGTTAAATTCAACAAATCCCGTCCGGCTTGCATTAAAGTTGAATGATTATTAATAGCATATCCGACAGCTTGTTCGGCTTCTGGCAAGTTCGGCGTAAACAACATCGCTCCCGAATATCGCTGCAAATTTGTTTGAGCATCGACAATTGTTTTATCAGGAACTACCGCTGATTCGATCGCCAAATTAGTCAAAACTCCATCACCATAGTCCGAACAAACCACCGCATCTACAGTCGGTATTTGTTGCCGGATATAATCTGCTAATTGTAACTGCAAATCCAAATCCGGCAACTCATCCGATTTGCGATCGACTCTGACAATTTGTTGAGTCACCGACTGTCGCGCGTGTCCCGAAATACGAGTTTTAGTCACAGTAGGACGCTGCGCATCGATAAAAATCCCCGCCGTATCAATTCCCGCAGCCTCAAAAATACCGCACAAAGCCTTTCCTTGGTCATCTTTTCCCACCAAGCCAGCAACTTTTACTTTGCCTCCCAGTTTCGCTAAATTATAGACAGCATTTGCGCCTCCTCCCGGTACTTGTCGAGTATTTTCGTAGCGCAAAATCAACACAGGTGCTTCGCGGGAAATTCGCTCTACTTGTCCGGTAACAAACTCGTCCAAGGTCAAATCTCCGATCGCCAATACCTGTGCTCGATCGAAGCAGTCTAATCTTTGCAATAATTTCTCTGTTGAGTCGCGCAGTTGAAGCCAAAAATCGGAATAGTCATTAGTCATGAACAATAAAAAATGAGACTGAGGAATTGACAATTGGGCGTGGGACAAGTGGCAAATAAAAAATAGCCCCTAAAGACTAATAATATTTGCCTCCATCTTGGGATTTTTAACTTGTAATTCATGTTCTCACCAGAGTGAAAACCTATTGCAGAGCGATGGCGATCGCTTCAATCACTTACCACAAGATTGCGGATAGAAGGAAACACCTTTAGAAATTAGAGCAACCTTCAAGCTGTGAAAGTTGTCTGTAACCTTCCGAAGGAAGCGTTACTTCAACTTCTGCTTGATGATCGTAATCACCTGAGTCATTTGTTTCTTGAGTGCGTCAATTTCAGCCTGCATTTTTGCCATTTTCTCAGTCATCGCCTGAAGTTCGGCGGTGCCCGATCCAGAGGTAGGTGCAGCAGCGGCGGCGGCGGCTTCTGGTACTGGTTTCTTTTTAGCCAATACCATCGCTGATTTAATCGCCTCAGTGAGTTGCTTCTTCTCAAAGGGTTTGGCGATAAATGCAAAAAAATGCTTCTCAAAAGGTTTAGGAATTTTCTCCATCACCTCTTCTTCCCGGCCCGACATGATCACCAAGGGGATCTTGGAAAGTTCGGGATGGGCTTGAACTTTTTGATACACTTCCCAACCGCTGACTTTGGGCAGCAGGAAATCTAACATAATTAGATTGGGACGGGCTTGACGGATCAGCTTTAGTCCCTCTTCTCCGTCTTTGGCTTCTAGAACTTCAAAGTTACCTTGGGGTAACATTTCTCGGACTCGGACGCGGATGACTTTACTGTCATCGATGACTAAGATTTTTTGACCAGCCACGACTGACTCCTTCAGATACATTTAACCCGGTAAATCTAGGATTAACCTTCGATCTACTGTGTATAGCATAATCTGGTAAGCCCTAAGCTCTCCAGATAGGTAAGTGTTGATTCGCAACCTTAAGTATATCTCTAACAGAATTCTCTCCAAAATCCTTTCTAACTTGAATTTTTGCGTTCGCACAGGTCAATGGTGATTGGGGACACCATTCCTGCAAGTTCAGAGACTTCGATTTCAGATACGATCGAAAAGCATTAACCCGAAAAGCACTTAATTTCATGGCCTCCCAAACCCCTCAAACCCCCGCAGCCAAATCAATTACCTCCCCAATGCGGGATGAAATCCAGGCGATGCCTAAGTGGTTGCGCCGCCCACTTGGCAAAGCCAGCGAACTCTCCGAAGTCCAAAAAATTATTAAGCAGCGGCAAATTCACACCATTTGCGAGGAAGGTAGATGTCCCAACCGCGCAGAATGCTATGCCCAAAAAACCGCCACCTTTTTATTAATGGGCCCCACTTGCACCCGTGCTTGTGCATTTTGTCAAGTAGATAAAGGTCATTCTCCCATGCCCCTAGACCCCGAAGAGCCACAAAAGGTAGCCGAAGCAGTCAATCTGCTGGGTTTGCGCTATGCGGTTCTAACTTCGGTAGCCCGTGATGATTTACCCGATGGAGGTGCTGGTTGGTTTGCGATGACGATCGCCCACATCCGCCTTCTCAACCCCGACACTCAAATAGAGGTACTAACACCCGATTTTTGGGGTGGTGCCACCGCACCCACCCTCCCGGAAACCGAAAACAGCACCCTCGATGAATTGCAGCGATCGCGAATTAGGACAGTCCTAGAGGCTAAACCAGCGTGTTACAACCACAATATTGAGACAGTAAGGCGGTTACAAGGGCCTGTGCGTAGGGGGGCAAAGTACGATCGCTCCCTCGACGTTCTCCGCATTGTCAAAGAATTTGACCCCAGCATTCCCACCAAATCCGGTTTGATGTTGGGGCACGGGGAAACCGAAACTGAAATAGTAACAGCGATGGTCGATTTGCGGGATGCCAAGTGCGATCGACTCACCCTCGGTCAATACATGAGACCCTCTCTAGAACACCTCCCTGTACAAAAATACTGGACACCCACTGAATTTGACCGTTTCGGGGAAATAGCCACAGAGATGGGTTTTCAACAAGTGCGATCGGGCCCTCTCGTCCGCAGTTCCTACCACGCCGGAGAAAACGATTGAAATTAATCTCAATCGCTATAGATTCAAAGTTACAAAAAGTAACTCTAGAGGATGGTACAAACGTGAACCCTCTCTGGTACTGTAAGACTTTATAAAGTCGGGATCAAAAACTTCCACGACTCTAAACAGACACCAAAAAACCTCAGACTACCTCGGTAGCAGATTTTGATTAAGTGTCAAGCATCACCGAACCTAATTGTCGGCGATTGTTTCAATCAGTGGGTCTTACAATATTAAGACCCAAGCAATCCCAAATGCCTTGTGCGATGGGATAAGGAGCTGCATAGTTCAGCTCAGGCGGGTTAATCCGCTCGAAGTAAAAAAGAAAAGGGAGGGATTCACGCCTCCTATGTCATGGACACCATGACTATACTTTTACAAGCTATTGGTGGTAAATACAGTCACATATTAATTAGGACTTTGACCTATGGCAGAGATAGCAAAGAATCAACTAAAATCCGATTCCGTAATGAAAACGGGTAAGCCACCTTACACCTTTCGCATGGCTTGGTTTTTGGTACTACTAGGTATCAATTTTCTAGTTGCAGCCTATTATTTCCATATCATTGAATAGTTCTGCAACCTGGATTTTAGTGACCCTGTGCTGTTCTCCGCCTGTACTTAACCATGTTTTTGGCAGGTAGAGAGCAGCAATTGCATTCTGAACGGGCAAGGTAGCCATTCCACTTTATCAAAAAATTATTTACGCTCTACTATCGTCCCATTTCTCTTGTGCGATTCCTATGGTTTCCGGTTGCATCGGTATTGTTAAAACAGTCAACATCACCTGAGAGTGGAACTGGAATTGATATCAATCAAGCATCCTCCCCCCAAACCCTCAGTTGCAAATAAACCAATCCCAAAGCCACAGCCATCAGCAAAGTTGCCGCCGCCGCTGCGTAGCCAAAATCAAATTGTGCAAAAGCTTGGTCGTAAATATAATAAACCAGCAGATTAGTAGAATTCAAAGGACCACCACCAGTAATCACATAAACTGGCTCAAAACTCCGCAGCGTAAAAATAGCAGTAGTGACAGTCGCAAATACCAAAGTCGGGCGCAAACCCGGTAAAGTAATGTACCAAAATTGTTGCCAAGCATCAGCTCCATCCAATTCGGCAGCTTCGTAGCGATTGAGCGGAATTGCCTGCAAACCAGCCAAAAATACTACCATATTAAAGCCTAATTGTTTCCAAATACTGAGCAAAATCAGCACCGGCATTGCCCAAACCGTGCTACTAAGCCAAGCTATCGGATTTAAACCCACCGCCCTTAAGAGGTGATTCACGGGCCCCTCAGTTTGAAACAGCCACCGCCAACCTAAGCCGACAGCCACTAAAGAGGTAATCGAAGGAATAAAATAGGCCGTGCGGAGCACCCCTCGCCAAGCAAAGGAGCGATTTAGCAAAACTGCCAAACCCAAGGGAATAACTAAACTGGGAATGACTGTAACAGTAGTAAAATAGATGGTGTTTTGGACAACTTGCCAAAAATCTGGGTTAGTGAGTAGACTCCAATAATTTTTTAACCCAATAAAACGCATACCCGATGGGGTGAAACTGCCAGTGGTAAAGCTAAGGTAGCATAAATAGGCGATCGGGTAAATCAAAAAAGTACCCAAAAACAACAAAGCTGGGGCTAAAAAAGTCCAAGCAGCGATCGACTCATTGTCCAACCAGTTAAAACGCCCAGATTTAATCCCAACCATTGGCTTGTAAAAATTATCTTTTAGTTTTAAACTGTATCACAATACAGGTGAATTTCAAAATGCAGCCTCTAGATATATTATCCAATTTACCCACTATAGAAACCGAGAGACTCCTGCTCAGAAAAATTACTTTAAACGATGCCAACGATATGTTTGAGTATGGCTCAGACCCCCTAGTATCTCAATACACCATGTGGTCAACCCATACTTCTATCGAAGACACTAAAAGTTTTCTCCGAAGTCTCACTAAAATGTATAAAAAGCGAGAACTCATTGACTGGGGAATCGTTCACAAAACAGAACAAAAATTGATCGGAACTTGCGGATATGTCGAATGGAGCATGAACCACAGTCGCGCTCAAATTGGATACGCTCTTTCTCGCAAATACTGGAATCAAGGATACATGAGTGAGGCTGTCAGTGCAATTATAGACTTCGGTTTTCGGGAAATGAGCCTGAATAAAATAGAGGCTCGTTGTGCACAAGAAAATATTGCATCAGCCCGCGTGATGGAAAAAGTCGGAATGCAATTGGAAGGAATATTGCGACAGCAGCTATTTGTCAAAGACCAATATTGGGATCTCAAAATTTATTCGATTCTCAGGGATGATTTTTTTGCCGATCGACCAGAGTAGAATTCGTTGTAGGTGGTATAATTATTTTGAATATCGGGGTGTGTTATTGATGAGCATAAAAAAATTAAATACTCCCAGATTTCTGATAGGCGCCTGTTGTCTGTTACCTTGGAGCAGATTAGTCACGAGTGCGATCGCGCAACAGCCAACTTGGCGATCGGTAATTATCTCTCAAGCAAATCCCCCAGCCAAAACTGTAGCCAAAAATTTGGTAGGACAGTGGCAACTGAAATATCTATCACCGATTCCTTTAACAGTAATTTTAACACCAGAAGGCAAATTATTTATACTTAAGGGCTATCCTTTCCCTAATCCCACCGCCTATGAATTTAGCTACAAAATTAACTCGCTCTCGCAACCCATGCAAATCGATTTAGTTAGCAGCAGTGATGAAACTTTGCGGACAATTTTTGAATTCAACAAGCGCAGTCAACTGCGTGTAGAACTCATGGGTTTAAAGCCAGGAGAACCCAGACCAAATACTTTTACGGCTGGGGCAATTTTTCTAGAAAAAGTTTCTACAGTCACAGCTTTACCACGAAATACAAAAATCGAAAAATTTAATCTATTAGAACCAGAAAATCCGCGAGCAGTGTACGAAGGAGAAGAATTTATTAGATATGCAATTAAGGCACAACAAAGCTTCTACGCCGAAAATGCCAAATTTGCTACAACCCTTGAAGAACTGGCCATAGGAACGAGATTAGATACAGAAAATTATCGCTACCAAATTTTACCTGAAAGTGGTGCAACCGAAGGTATAATTATAACCCTTCAAGCTAAAAAACGTCAATTTAGAAGTTATACAGGTGCAGTTTTTTTAGTAAAAGTTAAAGACGATGCCGATAATTCTGTAACTAGCGTTGGATTTATTTGCCAAACCGATAAACCTTCTACTATACCTCCACCTAGACCTATAGTTCCGATAAATAATGACAAAGCCAGCTTTAGATGCCCAATTAATTCCTATTTGATATCAATAACTGCAACAGGTATTGATTACGCACCTTAGAATAAGGGTTTCAAGGCGATTCGACGATCGAGCTACCAACGGAAAATAAAGTGTTTCAGGCTACAAATTGAAAACTGTTCGGACCATTGTGATATAACCGTAAAAATTTTATGATGACAGCAAATATAAATTCTATAGATTGTTTAATTGTCCCCGAAATTCCTGCCACCCAAATCGCAAAAAATGCTGATATTAGCGATCCATTAAAACTAGGAATTCTAGCATCAGGAAGCGGCAGCAACTTTGAAGTAATCGCCCAAGCCATCCAAAACCAACAACTCAACGCTCAAGTCCAAGTATTAATTTACAATAACCCCGGAGCAATAGCAGCAGTTAGAGCCGAAAAATACCGCATTCCCTCAATTTTACTCAATCACCGCGACTACAAAAAACGTGCTGAATTAGACACCCAAATTGTTAAAATTTTCCAAAAATATGACGTACAATGGGTCATCATGGCTGGCTGGATGCGGATTGTCACCCAAGTTTTGCTCGATGCTTTTCCAGACAAAGTTATTAACATCCATCCCAGTTTATTACCAAGTTTTCCTGGAATCAACGCTGTCGAACAAGCACTTGCAGCCAAGGTAAAAATCACTGGATGCACAGTGCATATCGCTCATTTAGAAGTTGACAGCGGTCCAATTTTAATGCAAGCAGCAGTCCCCGTATTTCCCGATGATACCGCAGAAACTTTACACGCTCGCATTCAAGTGCAGGAACACAAAATCATGGTAGGCGCGATCGCACTTATTTCCCATCAAATTGCAGTTTAAGTAATTACTTGTTGCCCTCATTCCTAGCAAGTCTGTTAGGTCAAAATCAGATAAATTGCTCCCATAAAATATTTTAACCAAAAAACCCATAATTATCATTATAAAAACTCATGTATCCCAAAACACAACTAATGCTAATATATTAATGGTAGCATTAGTTTGTAGCTGGCCTTAGCTTAATTGCTACTATAACGTTCATGCGGGTGTACGCTGTGTCTACTAAATTTGTCTCCACACCTATTTGGCCTAAAACATTACCCGAAACTCTATCTTTAGAATCTACTCTTAACGAGCTTTCAGTATTTAATTTTCAGGTTGAATCTTCTTATTTAGGGAAAGAAGTAGCTAGATTATTTCACACTCAACCGCTACTTCCAGGAGTTGTATTGACTGTTAAAGGCGAGTTTTTGGGAATGATATCTCGCCGACGATTTATGGAACACATGAGCCGTCCTTATGGCATAGATATATTTGCTCATCGACCCATTCTCGCTTTATATCAAATAGCTAGAACTGATATTTTAATTTTACCGGGAGTAACATTAATTGTGATGGCAGCTCAGCGAGCAGTCCAGCGGTCGCCAGAACTACTTTACGAGCCTATAGTCGTACAGTTAAACGATAAAAAATACAGACTCTTAGATGTACATCAAGTGCTGTTAGCTCTGTCCCAAATTCATCAACAAGCTACTTGGTACATTAGCGAACTTTATTACAATTTATCGGTGGCTAAGTCCGACTTAGAAGTGGCAAATACTAAATTGGAAACAGCAAATTCCGAGTTGTATCGCCTCGCCAACTCCGACGGCCTAACTCAAGTAGCTAACCGCCGCTGCTTTAACGAATATTTAGAGCAACAATGGCAACAGTTAGAGCAAGAAGAAGCAGAATTATCTCTGATCTTGTGTGATATTGACTTTTTTAAGAAATACAACGATAATTACGGACACCAAGCTGGAGACCTGTGCTTACAACAGGTAGCCGAGAGGATTGTGGAAGCTATGAATGACTTGGCTGGTAAAGTTCCCGGAGAAACTCTAGTGGCTCGTTATGGAGGCGAAGAATTTGCCGTAATACTTCCGGGCACATCACCGAACACCGCTGCTTACATTGCCGAACAAATCAGACTAGGGATCAAAGGACTAAAAATTGAACACGCTCAATCCCCTGTCAGTTCTATTGTCACCCTCAGCCTGGGTGTCGCCAGCACCCTTCCTCAGATGGGAACATCCAAAGAAAACTTGATTGCAGCAGCAGACCGTTGTCTCTATCAAGCTAAAGACAAGGGACGAGACAGATTTATCCTAGAGGATTACAGCTAGACCATTCTCTGATTTCCTCCCTTTCAAAAATTACCTAGTTTTGATATATATTTATAACTACCTTCTGGGTATTTTGATTGTGACTTGCAAGCAGAAGAAATATGATTAGCCAAATGGCTAATTATAGATTGGCTGATTGGCCCAATCAGCAAGTCGATATTTTTACTATGCTAGTGTTAGTCAGGTTCCGGTATCTATACATCCATCCGTTATCTAAGTATTATGCTCAAAATTTTGGTAATTGAGGACGACGAATTAATCCGGGAAACTCTTGTGCAACTCCTGGAATCTCAGAACTATGGAGTCATTGTGGCTCAAAACGGTCGAGTAGGGGTGCAGATGGCACTCTCGGAGATTCCAGATTTAATTTTGTGTGACGTGCAGATGCCGGAACTCGACGGTTATGAGGTTTTGCGGACTCTGCGCCAAAACTCCCTGGCTGCAACAATTCCATTTATTTTTCTCACAGCTCAAGGTGGTAAAGCGGATTTTCGCCGCGGGATGGACTTGGGCGGTGACGATTATTTGACAAAGCCGTTTACCAAGGCCGAATTGCTCGGAGCAATTTCTTCTCGTGTCTCGAAACGACAAACTATTACTCACCCCCTGAGTGTCGCACTGCAACAAGCAGAGGCCAGACTCACCGATTTAGTTAATGACTCGACAATAATTTCCGCTCTCTCTCCTGAAAAGTTGGCCTTGGAAGCTTTGCTGCGCCGCGCTTTGGCACAGGGCGAGTTTCAGGTATACTATCAGCCCCAGGTGGATATTGCTACCGGACAAATTATCGGTGCAGAAGCATTGGTGCGTTGGCAAAATCCCGATCGAGGTATAATTTCTCCCGCCGAATTTATTCCCCTAGCAGAAGAGACAGGCTTAATTATTCCCATTGGCGAGTGGGTACTGCTTTCAGCTTGCGCTCAAGCCGCGAGTTGGCTAGCAGCCGGATTTTCGCCGTTCCGGGTATCAGTGAACTTGTCCGCCCGACAGTTGTCAGACCCCCAACTTAAGGCGCGGATTGTCCAAATATTGGAAACTACGGGCTTGGAACCCTCTAATTTAGAGCTAGAAATGACAGAAAGCGCTTTGGTAGAAAATGCTGCTGTCGCAGGTGCTACTCTCAATGAACTCAAAGCTCTAGGCATTCGGATTGCTGTTGACGACTTCGGTACTGGTTATGCTACTTTAGGGTATCTCAAACAATTTGCTTTTGACAGTTTAAAGATCGATCGAATTTTTGTCCGCAATGCTAACGACGATTCTCAAAATGCCGCAATCACCACTGCGGTGATTTTACTCGGCCACAGTTTAAATATGACCGTAATTGCCGAAGGGGTAGAAACGGAAGCAGAGTTGAATTTTTTGAGACAGCACCAGTGCGATATCATGCAGGGGTATCTGTTCAGCCCTCCCGAACCTGCAACCATATTTGAGCGTTTGCTGGTGGCAGACAAACAGTTGTTTGAGGCACCACTGGGAACAGTATCGACTCGTGCCATCCCTTTTATGCCTCTTGCTGAACGCGAAAAATCAAAAAACCTCTCCATGTCAAGCTTAGGAATAGTTTGAGTTTCCTCAAACAAAAATATTTATCATCATTCAATCCTCATAGACAATTTTCAACTGAGGATATGTTTTCTTGTTTCACCCTTTTTACAGCGTGAATAGAAAGTAGATATAGATTCCCAAGCTCTTTAAAACTAGCTCGTCAGGCCACGAAAACAACTAGATAAAAAGCCGCCCTAGAAGGATGGGGCTTTAGACCCTATTTTTCGCTAAACTCATTAAAGTTCCTGTTTTAGGAGTTACAGTTTCAATGACTGTCAACGCGACTTGGTGCAAGGCTGGCATGGAAAGAATATTGGTTGTTGACGACGAGACAGACTGTCAAACAGTCTTGGCAATGTACTTGGAAAGCCAAGGATACCGGGTTAAATGCGCTAATTCTGGTATTGAGGCACTCTCTATCTTTGAAAACGACCCTCCAGATTTAGTGATTTCTGATGTGATGATGCCGGAGATGGACGGGTTTGAGTTTTGTCGCCGCCTACGAAATACCCGCTTGGGACAATTGATGCCATTTATATTTTTATCTGGTCAAGGCGAGATAGAATCCAAAGTTGAAGGTCATTCCATGGGGGCGGATGATTATTTGGTCAAACCTTTTCAGTCGGAAGAAATATTAGCTAAAGTCAAAGCCCAGTTAGAACGCTCTCACCGCATTCATGCCGAGATTGTCCGACTCCTACAAAATTCTACTCCCGTGGGGGTCGAGCCAAAGGTGGTATCAGTAGCGCCACCACCTCCACCTTTACCTTTAACGCCTGCGGAGGAAAGAGTTTTTTGGGAGGTTATTCAAGGCTATACCAATAAACAAATTAGCTATCGACTGTTTATTAGTCCCAGAACCGTCCAAGCTCATTTGGGTAGCATTTTCAGCAAGTTACACATGGAAAATCGATCTCAGCTTGTAAAATTTGCTCTGGAGAGGGGATACAAACCTCCTCAAAGTTAGCTGTAGAGCTAAGGGATACAGGCACAACGAGACTGAGAAAATTGAAATTTGCCTGTGAAATAAGCCACAGATACATTGAATTGGGTAAATCTAGGACTTGTGGTTCCAAGTCCAAAATTTACTACTGTTTATGTCAAATCTGCCCTCTGGCCTATGCCTTTTGCTATACCTGGAATTAGGTGGAGTTGCTTAATCTAAGAAACTTTTATTTTCACACATCTATCTTAAAAATTACATTTATTGATAATTGATATCTGCTATAAGGAACTTTTAAAGCAGGTAAATACTGGTTACTATTATTGCAAAGCCAATTAGTGAGTAAAAGATATTGAATTTTACTCATCAAATGTCAGCTTTTATTTATTTCAAATGCGAAAAATAGGAATTTAATTGCTACGGCAATTTTGTACTTAACTGGAATAATAGTGTTCCCAAGTTTCTCAACATTCAGACTTGTAAACAGGATTTTTTCAAAATGAAAATAACTTTTGTTCTTCCCACACTTTCTCTTAGCGGTGGAATTCGAGTAGTCTCTATTTTCGCAGAACGTTTGAAGAAGAGAGGTCATGAGGTCTTCGTCATCTCTGTACCACCTTCCAAACCGAGTTTGATTCAACAAGCAAAGTCATTGGTACGAGGACGCGGTTGGATACCCACACCTCAGCAGCAACCCTCATGCTTCGACAATTTGAGCGTTGAACCAAAAATTATCAACAGATATAGACCTATAAAAAACCAAGATTTACCCGATGCTGATGTGATTGTTGCCACTTGGTGGGAAACGGCGGAGTGGGTAGCCAAACTATCTCCGAGCAAAGGAGCAAAAGCTTATTTCCTTCAGCACTACGAAGTTTTTGATTACCTACCTAAAGCCAGAGTGGAAGCTACATGGAATCTGCCGTTGCACAAAATTACGATTGCCCAGTGGTTAGTAGACCTAGCTCACAAAAGATATGGAGAGTGAGTGGTGGTACTGGTATATTGGTAAAACCAGAAGACCCCGAAGCCATGGCAAAAGCCATTGAGTTTATCTGTGGCTTGCCTAATCCCGACTGGCAAGGGATGTCCGAGGCTGCCTACGCCAAGGCGATCGTTTATACTTGGGATGATGCCACGGAGTGCTTCGAGGGTGCATTGAAAGCTGCTATTTGCAAATCCACACAAAAGGATGGAGCAATAGCAAAATTACAGCCCACTATTCAAGTTCAATGGTAACAGTGGCTATCTGAGAGGGTGTCTAGGGTGTGTGACTTGAGGGGTATCGATCGTACAATTAAAGTCAGGAGTAACTGAGGACAAAAATTTGGAACACCAGAGCCCACCCCCAACCCTGTATTTTTTTGTTTCCTCTGCTTCAGTCTTGCAACCTATGTATTTTCGTTTTCATCCATTAAACTCGGTGACTTGACCCCAGGGGTCAGTCCTAACTCCCGCTGTGACAGGTTAGATTTGTGATAACTAAAACTGATTGGCAATAAACTTGGCACACCACGTCTATGGCAGCATTGATTCCAATTGTGATGTACGGCTGGATTCCAGTCGTTTTGTATCTGTTTGTCAGGTTCCCTACTCAGCGAGCAGTAATCGTAAGTCTAATTGTAGCGTGGCAGTTTTTACCGCAAGTTTCTCTAAGCCTGCCGGGATTACCTCCCTATAACAAGATGTCAGCAGCTTGCTACGGTGTCTTGCTGGGTACTCTGGTTTACGATACTACGCGATTCAGCTCTTTGAAGCCAGGCTGGATAGATGTACCTATAGTAATTTGCTGTTTATGCCCGATTGCTTCGCAAGTTACTAATGGTGGAAGCCCCTTGTCACCAACTTTAAACCAAATTGTTGCTTGGGGGATGCCTTTTCTTTTAGGGCGTTTGTATCTCAATAGTTTAGATGGGTTGCGACAGTTAGCGATCGGCATTTTTGCAGGTGGGTTAGCCTACATTCCTTTTACGATGATTGAAGGGGTTAGGGGGCCGATTCTGCACCAGATGGTTTACGGTGTCAATGCTTTTGAAGATTGGGGTCAGGCTAGACGCATGGGGGGGTGGAGACCGGTAGTATTCATGCAGCACGGTTTGATGGTGGGGCTGTGGATGATGGCTGCTGCTTTAGTGGGATTTTGGTTGTGGCAAACTGGGGTCCTCAAGAAGTTTCAGGGGCGCAATATGAAGACTCTGGTAATTGTACTAATTATCGCTTTTTTCTTGTGTCGTTCTACTGGGGCTTACAGTTTATTTGCAATGTCGCTAGTCGTCTTGTTCAGCGCCAAAATTTTCAAAACATCTTTGCCATTGTTGTTGATAATTGGATATATCATCTTCTACCTTTATTTAGCTGCGTCGGGTCAATTTTCTAGTGAAGAAGTGATTAGTTTTATCTCTCAAATATTTGGCGAAGAACGAGCAGCATCTCTGGGTTTTAGATTTCAAAATGAAGAGATCTTGGGCAATAAAGCGCGACTCAGATTTCTTTTTGGCTGGGGCGATTCGGGTGGCAACCGCGTATACAATGAGTACGGTGATGATGTATCCGTCACTGACAGCTTGTGGATTATTGCTTTTGGCGTCAACGGTGTAGTGGGTTTAACGAGTTTATTTTCTTCTTTGCTATTACCTGTGATTGCCTTTTGTTTCAAATATCCAGCCCGAACCTGGTCTAATCCGAAAGTCGCGCCAGCGGCGGTCCTGGGAGTAGCTTTAACTATGTATGCGTTTGACTGTGTTTTGAATGCTATGACTAACCCAATTTTTACGCTGATTGCGGGAGGAATAGCTGGTGTAATCTTAAAAGATACCGAAAGTCTTAAGCCAAAGAAAACCAGTTCGCCCTTACCTAGACGGTCTTTTAGTCCACAAAAATCACGAATGTCAACCACCCACCACTAAATCAGAGTATGGTTTGACTAGACACTGGCTTAGCGCCGATTAGAGTGCGGGCTTGAAATATAGCCCTCGTTAAAAGATATTATTTTTATGACCTATGTTGTTAATTATAAAATCTAGTCTCTTTATTAATTCTTTGCCGGAAACCCAGAATTCTTTACACAATCTTTAAAAAGACATACTCAACCAGTAAGGGGAAGAGGATATAATGAAGAAAAGTTGATTCGCCAGCTCACCAAAATGTGAAGTGAGAAATTTATCGTGTGAGTTTTAGTAGAGTATAAAAAATTGAGGGAAATCGAAAATGAAAGTAGTTAATTTATTGAATGTACCGGTTGATAATTGTTCCATCGCAGAACTGTTTGAAAAGCTAAAAGAAGGAGGCGGTGTCGTATTTACGCCAAATGTAGACCATTTAATTAAATTGCAGTATGACCGAGACTTTTACGAAGCTTATAATAGATGTGATTATAGAGTTTGCGATAGTCAGATATTGATGTATGCCTCAAGATTTTTGGGTACTCCCATCCAAGAAAAGATTTCTGGTTCTGACTTGTTTCCAGCCTTTTATAACTATCACAAAGATAGCGAAGATATTAAAATTTTCTTACTAGGAGCAGCGGAAGGGGTGGCAATTCAAGCTCAGGAAAAAATCAACCAAAAAGTGGGTAGAAAAATAGTGGTTGCTGCCTATTCTCCTTCCTTTGGGTTTGAAAAAAATGAAGAAGAGTGTGAAAAAATAATTGACATCATTAATCAATCAGGGGCGACTGTATTGGCAATCGGAGTGGGTGCGCCTAAGCAAGAGAAATGGTTGGTTAAATATAGAGACAAACTGACCAATATCAAAGTTTTCTTGGCAATAGGTGCAACTATTGATTTTGAAGCTGGTTGCAAAGCCCGGTCTCCGAAATGGATGAGCGAAGTTGGCATAGAATGGGCTTACCGATTGTTAAGTGAACCGAGAAGGCTGTGGAAAAGATATTTGGTTGATGCTCTGCCTTTTTTCAGATTGATTGTAGAACAAAAATTAGGTTATTATAAAACGCCTTTCTGTGATGGCTAAATCAGCAATCTCTGAAGAGATAGGTGATTGCTGGAGGGCCGATCGACTTTAAGATTACCAAAATTAAGTTAAGCTAGACCGAGAGAGGCTTTGTGAACAAGGATAGTCAAAGTCTCTCTCGGTCTAACTTCATGGAGTCCTCTTACCCCCGGATTGGTCTGTGGGGTGATTTTTTGGAGTTTGGCTATCTCAAATCTCTCATCTTAAATTTCACAGGGATTAGCAGGCTAGAATTATCTCAGTTGAACCACAGCATTTTCAGACAGGCCCATGACCATTGCTTATTTAGTTAATCAATATCCCAAAGTCAGTCACAGTTTTGTCCGCCGAGAAATTTTGGCTGTAGAGCATTGTGGTATGAAAGTTGCCCGTTTTTCAATTCGCTCCTGCGAGTCGGAACTGGTGGACGAAGGAGACAAAAAAGAGCAAGAACAGACTCAGATTGTTTTAGGAGTTGGTGTTCTTGGCTTAGTATCGGGTTTGCTGCGGGTGGCGATAACTAGACCTATTCGGTTTGTTGAAGCTTTAGGGTTAATGTTTAAAGTAGGTTGGCATTCCGATCGCGGTATTATACTTCATCTAGCTTACTTTGCTGAAGCCTGTGTGCTATTAAATTGGTTCTCCAGCCAGGGAATCAAACACGTTCACGCTCACTTTGGGACAAATTCAACCACTGTAGCGATGTTGTGTCGGGTGCTTGGTGGGCCTAGTTACAGTTTCACGGTTCATGGGCCTGAAGAGTTCGACAAGGCTACAATTCTTGGCTTTGAGGAAAAAATTAAGCGGGCGGCTTTTGTGGCGGCGGTTAGTTCTTTTGGCAAAAGTCAGTTGTATCGGTGGTGCGATCGCGCTTTTTGGTCTAAAATTCATGTAATTCACTGTGGCGTAGATGCTGCTTTTTTGGATTTACCGTATATTCCGGTAACTTCTGAGCCTAGGTTGGTTTGTATTGGCCGACTCAGCGAACAAAAGGGTCACTTGCTATTAATCGAAGCTGCGGGTAAGTTGGCTAGTCTTGGTTTGCAGTTTAAGTTAATATTGGTAGGTGATGGGCCGTTGCGATCGGATATTGAAAAGGCGATCGACCAATACGGACTACAAAATCATTTAGAAATTACAGGATGGGCCGATAGTGCTCAAGTTCAGCAGCAAATTTTGGCGGCGCGAGCAATGGTTTTGCCGAGTTTTGCCGAAGGTTTACCCGTGGTAATTATGGAAGCTTTGGCTCTTAGCAGTGTTGGAGGCTTTAGAAGCACCTGTAGAACGGTTGGAACAGATGGGGAAGGTGGGAGCTTTGCGGGTTGCTCAGCAGCATGATGTGGCTTTGGAAGCGAAGAATTTAGTGGCGTTGTTTCAGGGGGTGATGAAGGATTCTTAGCCACAGCGCAGGTTTTAGATGTAAAGTCAACCTTGATTACTCGGCGGTTGAAACCGCGTCTACACAAACAAAGTCCGGATGGTGCGCGGACTAATAAATATTGTGATTAAAAAAATTAGCAGTGTTGCATCTACATCAGAATTACCTGTCAGCGAATTACCGAAAAATACCGCTGCGCTGACTAATAATTCGCGTCTTAAATTAGCACTCACAGAAAAGCTCAAAAGAGGCATCAATGTGAATGGAGAATTTCATCTGCCTTGTGTGCCGTCGATGCTGGATGATTATCTGAAATTATTGTCAGATTTCTTAAAACTGGTTGGGCAAAATCTTGGCTATCCCGAAACAGAAAGTTTAAAAACATTGCTTGGTAATGCCTTAGCTGAAGGATTCAAACAGTCGCCCCACGCTACTTTGATTGTGTCTTATTTTCCGGCAAATGTTCAAACTGGTTTAAGTGGGGGAGTTACTATCAATACCAAGATTCAAGTCGAATCTATGGCGGATAAATATCATAGCTGGCCGCAGATTCGTCCTGAGCCTTTATTCGGTAGTCATCCCGATGCGAAGGTGATGGCGATTGTCGAGGGATTAGGGGAAGCGGGGAAATGGCCGATTTTAGATGTCGGTGCGGGCCCAGGGCGCAATAGTCTGCCTTTGGCGAGGTTGGGCTATGCTGTAGATGCGATCGAATTAACACCCATTTTTGCCGAAAAATTGTCAGCCTCAGCCTCCGCAGAAAATTTGCCGATTACTGTCACCCAAGGTGATGTTTTAGATCCCTTATTGAGGATTAAAACTTATCGCTATAAGTTAGCCATTGCGACGGAAGTTTTGTCGCATTTCCGCCACACAGAACAAGTGCGTTTGTTCCTGGGCAAAATGTCTGATTCTGTTTTAAGTGGCGGGTTTATTTTATTTAGTGCTTTTTTGGCGGTGGATGGATATGAACCCGATGATATGGCGAAACAAATGTCGGAACAGTCTTGGTCTTATTTGATTACTAGAGAGGAGTTGTCGGAGGCAATTGAGGGTTTGCCTTTGGAAATTGTATCTGATGAATCGGTAATTGAATATGAACAGAAGCATTTACCGAAGGAAGCTTGGCCACCGACAAGTTGGTTTTTGAGTTGGGCTAGCGGCCGTGATTTATTTCCAATGCAGGAAACGCCGCCAATGGAGTTGCGATGGATATTGGTTAAGCGCTTGTAGAGACACAATAATCTTCGATTGCAATGGCATTTATATCGTTTCCGTCTACAATATCGGAATGATTTAACCGCAGAGAACACAGAGGACACAGAGTGAGAGAATAGAGAACAGTATAATAAATAAACAAACATATAAGTATAATAGATAGTTTTTATAAATTAACATAAAATAGCTTTTGAACCCTATGAATTTTATCACGCTGAAATTTATCTGATTTAAATCTCCATGTGTCATAATACAAATCTTCTGATGATAATTGTATTTCTTCTATAGGACATCCAGTTTTATTCCAAAAATCAAAAAATAGTTGAATTCTATTATGTAAATCTGTAGGACTCACACAAATAAAATAGTTGATTCCTGATTGACTTTCTTTAATAGTATTAGCCAAATTATTAATTTCAAAGCCTGTAACATCTAATATGTTTGAAAAAATATGTAATTTTATGTTTTGATTTAATGTATATAAATCATCTTTTTTTAAATATTGAAGTTTTTTATTAAGTGATTTAATATTTATTGGATTTGAATATAAACTCAAATGATTTATATGTAAAATGCCCCGATTTAAAGCTACTTCAGAAGGCTCAATGAGTGTAATTGAATCTATTGTTATATTTGGTAAATTATTATGTATTAAATAATCGAGCAAGCAAGTTGTTCCTAATGCTTGTCCACACCCATAATCAATTATGTCTATCTTTACATCTATTTGCAATTGAGTTAAATCACTAAATAATTTATCTAATAAGTATACTAATTTATAGTAATGAGAACCACCATAAAATGCAAAATACGTTAACAGAGTATTTTCTTCAGATAAAATAGCGACACCATGTGCCATTTTATTCCAATAATGTCCCCAATCCTTACGTGGTATTTGAGAACGAAAAGTATCAACGTTGTATTCATATATTGACCAGAAACTTTGTGGTATGTCAAATATTCTTTTTGCATATAAGGTATTTTTTTCTGTTTTATTAATAATTTTATTTTGAGGTTTTTGAATTTTACCCAAAACAGAATTATCTTCTTGTTTAATGGTTATTTTTTGTTCAATTTTATTCGCGATTAAATATAAATATTTTTTGTGTTTACTTTCAAAATCAGCAATTACATTTTGCAGATTATCTCTCTGTATATTTAGAGATTTAATCTCTTCTTTAACCCTAGCAAATTCTATAATAATTGAGTTATATTCTGCTTCAATTGTTGTTTTAACTTGAGTTTGGCTCTCAATTATTTGTACAAGTTGTCTCCTCTGATTTTTGAGGCTTACAATATCATTTTTAATGCTTTTTAATTGTTCGGTATGGCTGTGGGTATTTTTAAGTTCTCGTTCAGATTGCTTGGTTAAAACGAAGGCGCTGCTAAGGGTGCTAATTGTTGCTATACCACCTATAATTGCGCCTTTAGTAACATCTTTTTCTACTGCTAGACCTAATCCAAAAGCAATGCTAAAACTCAATGTTCCTAGTAATAATAAATTTTTCATAAATTGATTAAATTTTGTTTTCTTTATTTAAAACTGGTTTGATAACTCTAAAAGTTAGATTGATTCTGGGTTCCACAGATTTAGCAGTTTTAGCGATTTGATGTTTCCAGAAGTGCTGGGTTTCACCTTTCATTAACAGCAAACTACCCTTGGGTAAATCAATATCGATTTTGTAGTCTTTTGATGTTTTATGCCTTAAGGAGAATCGGCGAGTTCCCCCAAGGCTAATGGAGGCTATAATCGGATTTTCACCTAATTCTGGCTCGTCATCGCTATGCCAGGAAACGCTATCTTTACCATCACGATATAGATTGATAAGAACGCTATTAAAAGTAATTTTTGATATTTCTTCAGCTTTTAATTTAATTAATCTTAGTGTGGAATTCCAAGGTTCGGGATGCTGTTCTATACCCGAATATATATAGGATTTACCTTCATCTCCGTACCAAGCTGTAAGTCTGGGTAATGGTATCTTTTTTCCATAAATATGAATGGTATCGTGTCTCCATTTAACACTAGAATCTAACTCGGAAAAAAGCCGATCGCTCTCTTGGATGCTAAACAAATTGGGATAGAAGATAACTTCGCCATCGGTATCAATGACTACTGTTTCTTGTGAGTCGTTGCTATCTAGCTGATTATCCCAAGGTTCCATTTTAATGATACAGAATAATTGCCTGAACTCCAGTCGGTGATAGTGGAATGAGGATTTGATATGACTATTTTGATTTTAGCATCGACTGAAGTTAAAATCTACTGGCAACTTCTAGATTTCGTGTTGAGAGTGCAGATAAATTAAATGCAGTATCTCGGTAAAAAACCCGGTTTCTGACTACTCGTAAACCAAAGAAACCGGGTTTTTAGCAGTTTTTACGAGGTGTAACGAAGTATTTTCGCAAAACCCGGTTTCTGACTACTCGTAAAGTTTCATGTAGCACAATTATTCCCAAATTGACACCTAGCCACAGACATATTTATACGCTTCTGACTGTAGGGGGATGCTTTAGTTCGTTAATTAGGTGATGCTTGGCATTGAGGGCCGAAAACAGAAACTATACATTAGCCGATCGCGCGCCAACTCAATTATGCAAACCCCCACCTGAACGAGGAATATACCATGTATCAAAACTTGCCAATAACTTCGCAACTGTATCATATCAGCCTCTGGCTCGCCCAAGTGCCAGCAGAACGGACTTTAAACACAGTAGAAGACGCAGCACTTCTGTATTCCGGGCCACAATTTTTTATCGCCTTAATCGCAGGAGTCGTGCTAGCTTTCGCTTTCCAACTTTTGCTAACCAACTTATCAGTAGCAGCAGGGCTTTCTTACATGGGAAATCAATCCCACGAGAGTTCCCATTCTCACAGCGATAGCCCCCAAGTCCGACACATCGGTAAAAAGGTAGGAACTTGGACGCTAATCACTGTTACGATCGCCCTATTCTTCGCCTGCTTGCTAGCAGTTAAACTGAGTTTGATTAGTAGCCCCGGTTTAGGTGCGATCGTCGGTTTAGTCGTGTGGGCCACCTACTTCTCGATGCTGGTGTGGGTGAGTTCCACCACCGTCGGTCAGTTGATCGGTTCCCTCGTCAACACCGCGACATCAGGCTTTCAAGCGATTGTCGGCACCGCCGCCGCCGCCCTGGGCGCTAAAGCAGCCAGCAATCAAGTGGTGGCCACAGCCAAAGCCGCAGCCGCAGCGGTGGGCCACGAGCTCGGTAGCGCGATCGATCCTATAAGTTTACGGGAAAACGTCGAAGATTACATTCAAAGCCTCAAACCGCCTGAATTAGACATTAAAGGGATGCGGAGTGAGTTTGAAAAGTTGCTCAATGATCCGCAACTTAAGTCTATTGCGGGCGAGAATTTGCCTTCTCTCGATCGCCAAACCCTGGTAGATTTAGTCAGTTCGCGATCGGACCTCTCAAAACGCGATGTCAACCGCATTGTAGACCAACTCCAAGACGCTTGGAAACAAGTCGGAAAACAAGGACAGCCCACAGACGGTATCGCCCAATTAGTAGAATATTTCAAATCGGCAAAATCGGGAGAATTGCTCTCAGATAAATTGACAAGCAGAGTAGAACAAACCCTCAGCAATCTGGGCGTTAAAAATCAAGGACAAAACCCCACAATGATGTCCCAAGCAACGACAATGGCAGTCAATGCTTTAATGGGAATCGTATTGGGACGCACAGATATTTCTGACTTTGATGTGGAAAAAGTAGTAAGCCAGCTAAAAACAGCCAAAGACAAAGTTAGCCAGCAAACTGATAAAATTACCGCTCAAGTCAAAGGCGAACCAGAACCTTATAGTTCCATTCGCGCCGACGTAGAAAACTACTTGCTGAATGCTTATTCCTGGCAAATGAACCCGGAAAAAATTGAACACGACTTCCGAGAAGTTATCTACGATCCCAGCGCCGATCCGGGAACAGTTCGCCGCGAATTAGAAAAACTCAAGAAGTCAAAGTTTGCTGAAATTCTGGCCAGCAGAGGAGTGTTTACTCAAAGCAAGATTAAAGAAATTGTCAATGAATTGGAAACAATTAGACAGCGAGTTTTAAACACTGTTATTTTTGCTGAGGAACAAGAAAAAGTCCGCGATTTACAGTGGCGATTGGAAACTTATTTGAAGTTAACGCCAAAAGAGGAACTGACAGCAGCAGCTATTGGTAAGGATTTCCAGCCAATTCTCGAAGATTCTGATGCTACTTACGAACAGTTGCGCGATCGGCTGGCTCCTTACAATAAGGATAGTTTCGTGCGAATTCTCCGAGGCCGCGAAAG
>RDXH01000217.1 GCA_004292745.1 Oscillatoriales cyanobacterium
ATGAGGGGTTATACCCCACAAATGGTGCTATACTGGAAACATATTAGTAGATGCACCCTGATATTTTTCTACCCCAGCCAGCAATGGCCGGGTTTTTTGTGTCTGTGGACAGTTGACAGTTGACATTTGAGAGTTGATATCAATTCCGGTTGTATCGTCAGGTGATTTAACCGCGAAGGCGCGAAGTACGCGAAGCAAGAGAGGAGAGAGTTTAATACAGGACGATGAAGAGATGATTTTATATGACTCTTCGACGAAGCTGAACTCGCAAGCGGGCGCAGCATTTGACTGTTGTCCACTGATAATCATAGAAGATGCGATCGCCAAATTATCTATTCTGCTTCCTAGAAATATTCTCCAGCGAAGGTGGGATTCAATCCTATGTTAAAGACATTCTGAAAGCTTACCTGTCTGTTAGCGCCGGGACAAATTCTCCGCCAACAGCGGAAGTTTTTTTATTGCGAGATTCCCCAAATTGCCACAATCCCTTCGAGTCAAAAAATCTCAAGTTTTCTTACCTCAAAACTGAGCCACTTTGGTTTGGCCGTCTGAATTTTGCAGCTAAAATACTGATGAACTTAGTTCAAAAACGCCCTGAACGAGTTTTCTGCGGTCACATTAACCTCGCACCGCTGATTCAAACTTTGTGCGAACCTTTAGGCATTCCTTACACGATTTTAACTTATGGCAAGGAAGTTTGGGAAACACTGCCGCCTAAATATCAAATAGCGATGAGCAAAGCTGATAGTATTTGGACTATTAGCAGGTACACGCGCGATCGCACTTGCTGCAATAATCACTTAAGTCCTGAAACATTCCACCTAGTCCCTTGTATAGTCGATGAAAATTTATTTACGATCGGTCCCAAATCGGAGGATTTATTGGTAAAATACAATCTGACTGGTGCTAAAGTATTGATGACTGTCGCCAGATTGCGATCGACTGATACTTACAAAGGTGTAGATATCACAATTAAAGCTTTGCCACAAATAGCGCTAACTTTCCCGAATGTGAAATACTTAGTGATTGGACGCGGAGACGATGAATCGAGATTAGCCAAAATTGCAGCAGATTTGGGAGTGGCTGAAAGAGTAATATTTGCGGGTTTTGTACCCACGGAAAATTTAGCGTCACATTACCGACTTGCTGATGCTTACGTGATGCCTTCTTGGGAAGGATTTGGTATAGTTTACTTGGAAGCACTTGCTTGCGGAATACCCGTACTGGCTGGAGATGCCGACGGTTCAGCCGAGCCGCTGCAAGATGGTAAACTGGGATGGCGAGTTCCTCACCGCAATCCAGGCGCAGTAGCAGTTGCTTGTATAGAAATGCTTCAGGGGGAGGATAAAAGGTGCGATCGCCACTGGTTGAGGGAACAAACCATAGTAGAGTTTAGTTTTGGAGCCCTTTGTCAATCGATCGCAAAGATTTTTAATATATTTGGGCCAGATTGAGTGGTGTCAGAATACCTAGAACCCCGCAGCACTTTCAGAAGTCGGGCATCTAACAGAATATAATAGTGGTTTCGGGAGGTAGAATGGAAAAATTAACTCCCAGACTACTGAGAATTTATTGGTTAGGATAGAACTATGCCTACCTGCAAAGACACCCAAGGAGACCATCGTGAACCAAGGCACCCCCAAAATTTCTTTAAAGCTACCCGCTATTAGCAATTGGCTGATACTCTTGGGAATCGCGTGGCTGTTTGCGTCACTGGGTTTGGGTTGGGTAGTTAAATCGATTTTTATTTTAGTAGGTTTTTTGCTACTGACACCTGTGGTGGCTTTTTTTGGTCTCCAGTGGTGGCTGAAACGCAACTTAGTTGAAGGTAAATGTCCCGTCTGTGGGAATGAATTTACAGCTTTAAATCAAACTCAGTGTCAGTGTGCCAACTGCGGTGAACCTTTGAAGGTAGAACAAGGTCATTTTAGTAGGTTGACACCGCCCGGTACGATCGATGTTACCGCAGTTGAAGTGTCAGCCGTGCAACAGTTGGAAGAATAGTTAAAATAACCAAGATTACTTTTCCAAACGAACTGCGTACCACTGCAAAAACTTTCCAGGGCCAACATCTAATTCACAATAAGTATTAATTAAATACTGGGCTTGCTCTTCCACAGAAGATATTTTTTGGACATCAGGGGGCAACTCTTCCTGGGGAGATGCTAAAATAGCTCTGAGCTTTTCTAATAATTCCGCAACGGTCAAAAACTGCTCTGGCTGATTTGTTTCTAGCACTACAAACGTATCTTCATCATACAGTGACATAGTTTCAGAGGTTGAGGTTAATTATTTCTAAAGTTTTGTGGAATTAGGCGATCGAACTATAAAGTCTTATTGAGGGCGGCAAGGCCCAAGGGTTCGATCGTGTTACAATTAAGCACCGTCAGAATTCCTATCGGATTACCGTTATTAACTTAGTTGTTAACAGAGCCGATCCAGCACTTCTGAGGAAATTTGTCAAGTGCAAATTTGTCAAGTGTCAAACTGTCAAGAAATATTCGATCGATCCTTATCTAATTATAACGGATACTATACATTCCATGACTACATCTTCCACTTCAGCGCCCGTGGCGCGCAAACCCTCTAAATCCGAAGGGCTCAAAGAACGGAGCAACTATTTACGAGAACCAGTTGCGACAGAATTGTTGCAAGAAACAACCCACTTCACCGAAGAAGGGATTCAGATTCTGAAATTTCACGGCTCCTACCAGCAAGACAACCGCGACAATCGAGTTAAAGGCCAAGAAAAAGACTATCAGTTCATGCTGCGCACCCGCAATCCCGGCGGTTTCGTGCCCCCGCAGCTATTCCTCACCCTAGACAAGCTATCGGAAGAATACGGCAACCACACCCTCCGGGTGACGACTAGACAAGGGTTCCAAATTCACGGCGTGCTCAAGAAAAATCTAAAAGTAGTGTTTTCCTCAATTATTAAAAATATGGGGTCAACCTTGGGAGCTTGTGGGGACTTAAACCGCAACGTTATGGCACCACCAGCACCGTACAAAAATCGGCCAGAATACCAGTATGCACTGGAATACGCCAATAATGTCGCCGATTTGCTGACACCACAAACGGGGGCTTATTACGAAATTTGGCTGGATGGGGAAAAAGCTATTAGTGCTCAAGAAGATCCCGCAGTGAAAGCAGCCAGACAGTCAAATGGCAATGGCACAATCTTTGGCGACGACAAGGAAGAACCGATTTACGGCCAACATTATATGCCGCGGAAGTTCAAATGTTCCGTGACAGTACCGGGAGATAATTCCGTTGACTTGTACTCTCAGGATTTGAGCTTAGTAGTATTTACCAATGAAGCTGGGGAGTTGGAAGGTTTTAACGTGTTTGCTGGTGGTGGTTTGGGCCGCACTCACAATAAAGAAGAGACTTTTGCGCGAGTTGCTGATGAGATTTGCTATGTTGCCAAAGATGATGTTTACAATTTGGTCAAGGCAATTGTAGCAACTCAAAGAGATTTTGGCGATCGCACAGACAGAAGACACGCCCGACTGAAATACCTGATTAACGACAAAGGTGTAAAGTGGTTCCAGGAAAAAGTAGCCGAATATTTTGGCAAGCCACTAGAACAGTTTAAACCCTTGCCAGAATGGAAGTATTTCGATTTCTTGGGTTGGCACGAACAAGGAGACGGTAAACTGTTTTTAGGCATTTCTGTAGAAAACGGCCGGATTAAAGATGAAGGCTCATTTCAGCTAAAAACAGCTTTGCGGGAAATCGTGCAGAAACATAACTTGCCGATGTTGGTGACACCGCACCAAAACGTGCTGATTTATGATATTTCACCAAACATCAAACAGGAAATTCAGGGAATTCTATCACGGTGTGGGATTCAGGGAGAAACTGCGATCGACCCCTTAGTCAGGTATGCTATGGCTTGTCCAGCAATGCCGACTTGCGGCTTGGCGATTACCGAGTCAGAGCGAGTGATTCCGAGCATTTTAGAAAGAATTCGGGCGCTGTTGACCAAAGTCGGCTTAGAAAACGAACATTTTGTAGTCCGAATGACTGGTTGCCCCAATGGATGCGCCCGCCCTTATATGGCAGAATTGGGGTTTGTCGGGAGCTCGCCGGAATCTTACCAGATTTGGCTAGGCGGTTCTCCTGAACAAACGAGGCTGGCAAAACCAATTGAGGAAAAGCTGCACGTCAATGATTTTGAAGCTTTTCTAGAGCCAATTTTTGTTTATTTTAAACAAAAACAGCAACAAAGTGAGAGTTTTGGCAATTTTTGCGATCGCGTCGGGTTAGAATCTATCCGTCAATTTATAACCAACTACCAATCTGCTGACTCGATGACAACTGAGATTAATGAATTAGAAGTTACGTCTAGTAACGAAAATGAGAACGAAACAGCCGCGGCTACTGGTAAAGTCCGTCGCCGAATTAGTGTTCGCGATGAAATTTACAACGAGCTCAAAGAAGAAGCAGCCCGTCAGGGTAAGCCAATCACGCAGCTAGCGACAGAAGCAATTTCAAATTATTTGAACAAGATTAAGGAGGAAGCATAAGGAAATTTTCGATAGTCTTCAATAGACCTCTGAAACAAGTAGTATAAAGGCAAAGCATTGGCATAAAAAAACCTTGAATTTGTCCAATAATTCCGGTGGTTATAAATGCTTTGCCTTTCTCCTCTCTTCCTCTGCGTTCTCTGCGCTCTCTGCGGTTAAATAAAAAAAATATAATCAAAAACGAGCAATCAAAAATTAAATGGCTCAATTACAAAGATTAGCAATTAATGCCGCCAAAATTTCCGACAAATCGATAGACTTAAACGCCGAACAACAACATTATTTACATCGCGTACTCAGGTTACAAACAGGCGATAAATTTATTGCAATGGACGGAAGAGGGCATTGGTGGCTAGCAGTCCTAGAAGCCCAGGAAACAGGGTTAATTGCGTCGATAATAGAAGAAATCCCGGTTGACAAGGAACTTGCCGTCGAGGTGAGTTTGATGGCTGCCTTGCCCAAAGGAAACGGGTTTGACGAGGTTGTCAGACAGGCCACAGAGTTAGGTGTGGCAAGCATTGTACCGGTGACTAGCGATCGCACTTTGCTGAAACCGAGCAGTCAAAAAGTCGATCGGTGGAAGCGGATTGCTGCGGAGGCGGCGGAACAGTCGGAACGTCAATTTGTGCCGAGTATTTTTGAGCCTGTTTCGTTTGATTTGGCGGTGAAAGATTGCGGTCAAAAATATCGATATATTTGTGTGGCTCGTGGGGATAATCGGCATTTGTGGGATTGTTTGATGGATTTAGAACCCCCCCAGCCCCCCTTGGTAAGGGGGGAGCGAGGATTAGAACCCCCCCAGCCCCCCTTGGTAAGGGGGGAGCGAGGATTAGAACCCCCCCAACCCCCCTTGGTAAGGGGGGAGCAAGAATTCGATCCCCCCCAACCCCCCTTGGTAAGGGGGGAGCGAGGATTCGATCCCGCCTTTGTAGGGGCGGTGCCCCCGTGCCCGCCCCCTGGGGGAGAATTATCGATTGTCATAGCTATTGGGCCGGAGGGTGGATGGACGGATGGTGAGGTGAAAAGGGCGATCGAGTTTGGTTTTGAGCCTGTTTCTTTGGGGAGTAGAATTCTCAGAGCAGTCACGGCTCCAATTGTCGCTTTATCTTTAGTTGTAACGATATTTGAAAAGTCTTAATATCTCGAAAAGATTCAGGATACTTGATCGGTTTGGCAATCGCAGGTAAAATGTAAATGAGTAACTATCGCAGGAGTAATATGTTACAGTCAATAGAAGGTATATATCGAAATGGCAAAATAGAGTTATTGGAAATGCCGGCAGACATAGAAGAAGCACAAGTTATTGTTACTTTTCTGCCCAAATCAGGGTTGATAGACTTACCATCTCGCGGTATCGATCGGGAACAAGCCTCAGATTTAAGGTTGCGGCTGACGAGATTTGCTCCTGATTGGGAACGACCGGAAATGGATGCTTACGATGCCTTATCATCGCGGTGATATCGTACTGGTGTTGTTTCCCAATGCAGACTTGCGTACTGCGAAACGCCGTCCTGCTTTGATAATTCAAGCTAATAATCTGGGGACTGGTTTTGGACAAACAATTACGGCAATGATTACTAGCAATTTAGTGCGTTCGGGACACCCAAGTCGCGTTTTTGTTTCCTTAGCAACAGCGGAAGGAAAACAAACAGGACTTTTAGCTGATTCGGTAATTATGACGGACAATCTTGTAACGCTTCTCGAAGTAGAAATAGATCGCAAAATAGGTGTTTTTTCAGATATGGGAGCCGTAGATGCTGCTCTCAAGCACACTTTAGCAATCTGAGAAACAGGGCGAATTGAATTCAGTAAATATGAAAACAAATTAAATTAATCAGGTCTACCCTTTATGCTCTCAAGATAAATTATCAGATAGGTGAGTTGACTAGCAATCAAAAAAGAGTCTAGAAACATAAGAATTACTAACTTCTCTCTGCTCTCTCTGTGTTCTCTGCGTCCTCTGTGGTTAAATAATTCCGAATTATCCATTGCAAAACCACCCAAAATTCATAAAAAAGGTAACTTGAGAACCAATGAAAATAGAATTTAGAAAAGACCGATCGCACTTTTGGTCGTTAGCGAAGCCCTCGAAGAGGATCGCACTTTTAGCAATAGTCGGTACAACATTAGTTTTGGCACAATCTGGCCGCTCTGTGATTGCTCAACAACTTAATTGCGATCGGCCTCAAGGCGATGTAGAAGTTAGAGCCTGTATTCGCTTAAGGTATGAACTCGCAGACAAGCGGCTGAATGATGTTTACAAACAACTAATTGCTAAGTTGAGCAAGGAAGAGAAGGCGCTACTTGCAGAAGCACAATTAGGATGGATTAAAGTGCGAGATAATAGCTGCGAATTTGAAGTGTATAGAAATCGTGGCGGTACGGGTTATCAAGGTTTTTTGAATGAGTGTTTGGAGCGATCGACTAAACAGCGTACAGCCGAATTAGAGAAATATTTTAAGGAAAGGTGAAAAAGGGCGATCGCACAAACAAGACATCTTAGCAAACAAAGATGAAAAAGTATGAAAGTGCGATCGATCTTGAGCTTAACAATCAACTGTCTCGGTAGCAAACGCTGCGAGATCGCAATTCTTTAAACAAAAGTCGAATCACTTTTGAACTTCCCTAAGTAGATCCAATGCCGATTGGTATTTAGCTATATCCCCTTGTTCACGAAAAAGTTGTGCAGCTTTTTCTAAGTCTGCAACGGCCCCTTGACGATTTCCCAGTTTAGATTGAGCAATCCCCCTTATTTTGTAAGCGCAGGCAGTACAGATATTATCAGAGCTAGGGCGCTCTATTGCCTGAGTCAAATCATTAACTGCTCCCGAATAATCATT
>RDXH01000026.1 GCA_004292745.1 Oscillatoriales cyanobacterium
GCTTTGGCGTAGTCAGGTAGTTTCATTTTGACCTCCTGACTATATATTACCATCTTTGCTTACTACTGCTTATAAGCTTAATGAAGTTTTACAATACTTGATCCGTTCTAAACCATGTCGCTGTAAAGGCAAACCAGTTAACTCGCAAAAACTTTCCGCCAAAAGTTCCGCTTGATTAAATCCCCGCTGTTTCAGCTTTTCCTTATGCAGTGGAATCGGTACAACGGTTAAATTATCAATAGCTAATTCGGGAAAATTTAGCCAAGATTCAGCCATCCAGTAGCCCAGGGGTTTCGCTAACTCTGGGCGATCGTTATATTTCAAAGCTGCGATCGCCCGTTTCAGATCCCCGCCGTACTCCCCCCACACAAAAACAGCCTTCTGGGAATCCCAAAATGCACCAGGATCGGCTAATCGACAGCCCTGAAGTTGCTGACGACAGTAGGGACACAAATCTGAGGTAGCTGGTCGCTGACAAAGAAGACAGTTAGACTTAAGAAATAAATTGAGAAAAGATTTGACAAATCTCGTCCATTTTCGATTGTTCATATTAAAATTGCAATAAGTGATTAATCGGGAAAAATTAGAATTTTCAATCAATTTCCTAGAAAGGCTAACACCGTGGAAAACCTCTACTGGCTAGACAAAATTCAACTATCAGACAGAGATGCCGTGGGAGAAAAAGCATTTTACTTAAGCTGTTTAATGCAAAAAAATCATCCTGTCATACCAGGTTTTGTTGTGCCTGCCAAAGCGTTTTGGCAGTTTCTAGAGTCCATCGACTGGTTGGAACCGCTGTTTGCAGACTGGCCAAACTCTTCACTGCACTTGAATGTCGATGAACCAAAACAACTCCAAGCCATCGCCCGCAGCATTCGCCGACAAATCACCTCCACCAAACTGCCAGATTCCTTACTCTCCACCCTGGATGCGGCGGTTTCTCAACTAAACTGCAAAGCATTAATTTTTCGCCCTTCCCTGACTGCGCCAAATCCGAACACCGCCGGAATGCTGGAATCTCAAGCAGTGCGCGCCGAACCAGCAGCCATCGAGGCCGGACTCAAACGAGCTTGGGCTGAACTGTTCAGAGCCCAAAGACTATTTTACTGGCAACGGTGTGGCATGAATGTACAGGAAATTAATCCGGCAGTTTTGGTGCAGCCACTCTCTTGTGCGATCGCCGCCGGTGCGGTGGAAACTAACAGCAGTGAAGGCTGGGAAATCCAAGCCACCTGCGGTTTAGGAATGTCCCTCGCTAGGGGAGAAACCATCCCCGATTACTATCAAGTGCAACCGGAAACAGGCAAAATTACCATCCAGCGATTGGGTTACAAAACATTAGCTTATCATCTCAAAAGCGACGGAATAAAATCGGAGGAAAAACCGCACATCGGAAATGGCAACACTTTCCAAGTTCCTAACTCTCAGTTTCCCAGACCAAATTCTGCTGGAAGTTGTTTGGATATTTATATATTAAGTGAAAAATTACAAAGTGAATATGTATTAAATCAGTATCTATTACTAAAATTACTCGATATGAGCAAAAAAGCAAGGAGTGAATTCGATTTCGAGCTAATTTTAGAGTGGACGATGAATCAGTCAGCAGAATGTAACGAACCGGAGTTTTATTTTACTCAAGTTCGCCCCTTGAAAAACAAAACAGCCCCGCAAATATTGGAAAATCCTACCGCACAAACTAACCAAAATTTAATTGGCATAGGCAGAAACCCTAGGCTACTAAAAGGCTTGGCAGCCAGATCGGGAAAAGTTAAAGCAATTGCCCAAGTTATGACTAATTCCCATGCAGAAAAATCGGAATTTGTAGCCGGGGGAATTTTGGTGGCACGGGAAATTTATCCCCATTGGCTACCTTGGCTCAAATTAGCTGCTGGGATTGTTTGCGAACAAGGAGGTATGACGGGTCATGGGGCGATTTTAGCTAGGGAGTTGGGCATCCCCGCTGTGGTGGGAGTTGTCGGTGCCACTCGCGCGATCGAGACTGGGGATTCGGTGTGGCTAGATGGTGACACCGGAGAAGTTTTTGCATCCGCTCAAATTGAGGAAATCGGCCCTACAAACATCGGCAATTATGCAGAAATAGCCAATCATGCAGATTTGTCCATCACAGCAGCCAAAATGTCGATCGCCCATCACCAATTCCCCACAGCATCTCCATCCCCTCTCGAACCAAAATCTCAGCCACCAGAATTACCTCAAAATGTTGTCAGCGCGCCAACAGCGACTCAACTGCTGGTGAATGTCAGCCAAATTAGCTCCATCGAGCGTCTCAGAAATCTGCCCATAGATGGCATTGGATTAGTGCGATCGGAATTAATGGCAATGGAAGCTTTGGAAGGTATAAATCCCCAACTTTGGTTGCAAAATGGTCGGGAATCTGAATTTGTGCATCGCATGGCGACTCAGTTAAATTTATTTGCTGCGGCTGTCTTTCCTCGTCCAATATTTTATCGCTCCCTGGATTTACGGGAATCTGGAATCCACGGTAGTTTCAGTTATACCTTTGAACCACAGTTATTTGATTTGGAATTAAAGGTACTAAAAACATCCTGGGATTCTGGCTATACAAATATTAATTTAATTTTGCCATTTGTGCGCTCTGTAGACGAGTTTAGCTTCTGCAAGCAGCGTTTAGAAACAGTTTGGAAACAGCGACCTGGTGATTTTAAACTGTGGATTATGGCCGAGGTTCCTTCGGTTTTATTTTTATTGTCAGATTACGTGAAAGCAGGAGTTCAAGGAATTTCCATCGGCACCAATGATTTAAGCCAATTTATGTTAGGAGTTAACCGCAACTCGGCAGATATGGCTAGCGCTTTCAGCGGGCGCAATCAACCAATGATGAGGGCGATCGAACAATTAATCCTTCAGGCTAAGGAGGCGGGAATTCCTTGCTCGATCTGTGGGGATGCTCCAGCTTTATATCCACAGATGATTGACTCCCTGGTGCTGTGGGGGATTTCCTCGATTTCTGTGAATGTGGACGCTGTGGAACAGACTTCTAGGGCGATCGCCCGTGCCGAACAGCGTATCATCTTAGAAGCGGCGCGAGCGATCGTTAAAAATAATCATTAGATATCTGCCAAAAGTCAGAATAACTGTTCCACAATAAATAGGGTAGATGTCTATTACAAATCATTAAAAAAAAAAACTTCCAAAGTTACCTACCATAGTAGTATTGAGAAACAGTTTACTACAAGGGGGCCAAAATGAAATCAAGAATGATTACAACCACAGCAATCCTACTGGCGGCGATCGGTATTTTGACACCCCATCCAGTCTCAGCTCAACCAGCCACCGACAGTGGCACAAAACCGGGATTTTGGCAACCAGAAGCAAAGATAGATAATACTCGCAACATCACCCTCAGACTATTAAACGAGACTGGATTGAACCTAGAATACGGTCAGTCTGGTGTTGGTTTGTCATCCTTGCCGATCGGCAGTACAAAAAACGTCATGGTTCGTATCGGCAACCGCACCGGCGATCTTGCCAATATTCCCATTAATGTCAAAGGTGGAACCACCACTTTGAAATACGACTATAGCGTCGATGCCCAGAAAAACATCGTGACAGTTAGAATCACCACATCGGACGGGCGGACTAGGCAAGACAGGTCAATCTATATTGATGAAAAAGGACGAGTTTATTCGTTCTAATTTATAGGTGGGGGCGGGTTTATTAAGATTGTTATTTTTGGGCGATTATGGTTGGTGAACCCTTCGACCCTTCGACTACGCTGACTGACGGCGCTCCGCGAGCGGGCATCGCCCGCCCCTACAGCTATGGTAAAATGTTAGATAAAATTTCTGGTCAAACATTGAATAAAATCCGTAGGGGCGGGTTCACAGATGAATTTTGCCACTCACAGATCATCTTCATAAACCCGCCCCCACCCAACTAATAACCCAGTTGTAGGTTGGTTTTCGTTCCACGGGCCCAACCTACCGATTAGCTCTAATGGTGGAGCAAGTGCATTAAGCCTTCTACAGTAGGACCGATCGCACCTGCTGAAACTTCACCAACTGCTGTTTCGGCTGCGCAGTGACTAGCATGAAGGGTGTTTTCAATAGCCTGACTTGCTCCCTCCACTGCATCACCCCCGAATTGACCGTAAGCAGTCTCTGTGACCATTCCAGCTTGAATTTTTCTGTTGGTTTCTGTGGCATTCATGTCCCAACTTTTGATTGTTTGGACAATCTCTAACCCAGCCCAAATTAACATTCCGAGCAAAACCGCACCAATCAAATATTCCATAGTTTTCTTGAGAATTGAGGTTGGCTATATCTAATTTAACGTAGCAATTGAAAGCAGACAGGATCGAAAACATCCAAGTCGAGTTCGGATTTCCACCTCTTAGTCTGCGGAGGCAGACTTCGTATGTGTAGAAGCGGTTTCAACCGCCGAATTTCAACCACCGAATCCGATTCAAATGGCGATCGCATCAACCTTGCAAAGCCGCCAACAAACACAACAACAAAGCCTCCGTCCACTCCACTACAGCACCATAGGTATCACCAGTGTGACCGCCTAAACGGTGGTTAAACCAGGCTCCGGTCAAAATGCCGATCGCACTTCCCCCCAAAGCCATCCCCACCGCCAACAGCCACCGATCGCCCTGCAAGACAACTTGCAACACACTCAAACTCAGTAGCAGGAAGACTCCTGGGATAAAATCAAAAGCAGAATAAATCGATTCCTTGTGAAAAGCTCCCTTACCCTCGGCGCGGAGATAGGGATAGTGGGCGATCGCCACCAACTGGCCCCACCGCCCCCAACCAGCCACACCCATCAAAGCCAACCACCGATATTCATTCAAATCCGTCAGAGCAGCCGTTTTCAACAACAAGATTGCCACCGCAGCCATCGCCCCAAAAGCCCCTGTAACGCTGTCCCGCATCACCTCCAGCCGTCGCACGGGGTCTGGTACAGCCAGCCCGTCCGCCGCGTCCATAGCCCCGTCTAGGTGCAACCCCCCAGTCAGAGCAATACCCAAAACTACTACCAAGGCCGATCGAGTCAGAGCAGGCATCCCCAACAACTGCAACCCCAGATCCGCCAGTCCCAGCATCCCCCCAACCAACAGCCCGATTGCTGGTGCAAAGCGAGCAATACCCCGAAACTCCAAAGTCCAAGAAATCGGCACCGGCAAACAAGTATAAAAAGCGACCGCAGCAGCTAGTGCAGCCCCCAGATTCCGGAAAAAGTCGATCGTTGAGCGAACCAACTGATTGTGCACCATAAAATAGAAATTTTTTCGCATTGTATGGAGTTGTGAATCCATTAGCGTATGCCAGAATTGGATCGGTAACACCCTTAGTTCCTTCGATCAGGCATTCATCCTGGCGACAGCTCTTTTCTTTAGAAAACTGCTACCGACAGCGCACCCGAAGAACTGCATCTACTGAAACTTAACTCAAGACAAGCGTTTCCTTTGTAGGAAAATCTAGTTAATTCTGTGATTTCCGACCAGGGGAACATACTACAACAGAGGCTTTTGCTCCATGAGTAATGACCAATTAAACAACAGGGTGGCTGCTCCTTGCATCATCGATACAGGCATTGTCGTCAACAAGCGCGATATCCAAAGATTGCTCTTCGATTTAGGACGTGTCCGCTACCTACACATGCAGGACGGCAAGATTTACAGTCAAGGCGAAGGGTATGTCCGGGAAGTATTCGCTAACCCCAATCGCTCTACTCTGATCGCCAACCGGGCTATTTATTTGAATGTTGATAGTTTTGATTATCTGGAACTGAAAAACTCCAAGCAAGAAGGTGCTTATTTTGACCTGATTCAAGAGGGACGACAGTTGCGGTTAATTCCTCTCTCCAATCCTTTGCAAGAGCAACTCAGCCGGAATTTAAATGCTGCTGCTTTAGATGCAGTCGTGGATCAGGTACTCTCAGGGAGCTGGGATTATCAATTAGATGAAGACGATTCGCCGTTTTAAAGGATCGTTGGCTAAGGCTAGGGTCAAAATTAGTTCGACTAAAGCTCAAGAACGTTTAAAATTGTTCCGATGCCCAATGCCCAATGCCCAATGCTCCATTCCTAATGTCCGAAAAATTTTCTTTTCAATCTCTTGCCCATTGCAGCCATACCCAAGCGCGTGCGGGAGTGTTTGTCACTCCCCACGGTGTGGTAGAAACGCCTAAGTTTATGCCCGTGGGAACCCTGGCTAATGTCAAAACTCTCACGCCTGCACATCTTAAAGATGCTGGCTCTCAAATGGTTTTGGCTAATACTTATCACTTGCACATACAGCCGGGGGAAGATATTGTTGCCGGAGCTGGTGGATTGCATAAATTCATGGCTTGGTCCGGGCCGATTCTGACTGATTCGGGCGGCTTTCAGGTGTTTAGCTTGAGCCAAATGCGGACTATTTCTGATGAGGGGGTGACTTTTCGTTCCCCCCGCGATGGTCGTATGATTAATTTGACACCGGAGCGATCGATCCAAATCCAAAATGAGTTGGGTGCGGATGTGATTATGGCCTTTGACGAGTGTCCCCCTTATCCAGCGACGCGACAGGAGGTGGAAGGGGCGACCGACAGGACTTACCGCTGGCTCAAACGCTGCATTGCTGCTCACTCGCGCCCGGATCAAGCTTTGTTTGGGATTGTGCAGGGGGGTGTTTACCCGGATTTGCGATCGCGATCGGCAAACCAGTTGGTAGATTTAGATTTACCCGGTTATGCGATCGGCGGTGTCAGCGTCGGGGAATCGGGGGATTTGATCGCAGAAATTGTGAAAGTGACAGCACCTCTGTTGCCGGCACATAAGCCCCGTTATTTGATGGGAATTGGCACTTATCGGGAAATGGCGGTGGCGGTGGCCCATGGTGTAGATTTGTTTGACTGTGTGATTCCGACTCGGCTGGCTCGTCACGGGACGGCTTTGGTTGGGGGGGAACGCTGGAATTTGAAGAATGCTCGGTTTCGAGAGGATTTTACTCCTTTGGATGAGTCTTGTCCTTGTTATACTTGCCAAAATTTCAGTCGGGCTTATGTGAGCCATTTGGTGCGAGCTAAGGAACAACTAGGCCACACTCTGCTGGCGATTCACAACGTGACTGAGTTGATTCGCTTTACGGTTCGGATGCGGGAGGCGATTTTGGCCGATCGCTTTAATGAGGAGTTTGCTCACTGGCTGACACCTACGGTCGATCGAACATGATTGCCTTTGCTTAAGATATGCGACAATTATGAAAAATCTGTTGGATAGGTAGGTTGATTCATGGAAGCTGCATTACTTTTAGCCAAGCTGCCCGAAGCTTATGCGATCTTTGACCCTTTGATTAATGTTTTGCCGGTGATTCCTGTGTTTTTCTTGTTGCTGGCTTTTGTTTGGCAAGCGGCTGTCGGATTCAGATAATTCTGATTTTATTAAAAGCAGGGGCAATTCCACAATTGTCCCTGCTTTTAGCTGTTGAGTTTTTGGGTTGTTCTCGTTGACGGTTGTTTTGGAATTATTTAACCGCAGAGAGCGCTCCAGAGCGCCTAGAGGGATGAATGCTATGTTTAGCCGCCGATCGCCTTTTGGAATGCGGGTCTTTCTGAAATTCGCTTCATATAGTCTAAAACCGCCGGATAAGCGCTGAGGTCTAGTTTTAGCATCATGGGAATGTAGTTTAAAATAGAGCCCACTGCTGCGTCGGCGACGCCGAATTCATCGCCCATCAAAAACTGCTGTTTCTCGAAGATCCGATTGAGGGGTGTTAATAATTTGGGAGTTTCGCGATCGCGACTTGCTTCCACGAATATTCCCGGCCCTAGGGTAGCGTTAGCAAAGAGTACCCACTGCACTACTTGAGCTTGTTGCTCCAAAGTCTCCGGCATCTTACCATATTTTTGAGCTAAATAGAGCAGAATTGCCCCAGATTCCCAAAGTTTAAAATCTCCATCAGCGATCGCCGGTACTTTGCCCATGGGGTTAATTTCGAGAAAATCTGGCTGCAAGTGTGCTCCTGCTTGCATATCCAGCATCACGAATTCATAGGGCACGCCTATTTCTTCCAGATACCACTTGATAATTGACGCCCTGCTGCGAGCTCCACCGTAAAGTTTCAGCACCGTTTTTTTCCTTTAACGAAATCTGATTTATTTTACCATTTGTTACTGGTTATTGGTTATTGGTTTCGCTAATAACTAATAACCAATAACAGGCAATTCCGTCAAGTGTACAAATAAGATTCTGCTACCAATAAAAATTAAAATTGCTCCGCCCAACATCTCTATTTTGTTCGCAAACAAATTCCCACATTTGTGTCCAATAAACACACCAGCAAACGCCAAAAAGAAAGTAATGAATCCTATAGCAGTCACCGCAGGAGCAATAGAATCTTTCAGAACAGCAAAGCCAATCCCCACGGCTAAAGCATCTATACTTGTCGCCACTGATAATCCGATTAAAGTACCCGTATCCAGCGGATTAAATTTCTTTTCTTCTCCGTCATTTTGCAGGGATTCATAAATCATTCTACCACCAATTAAAGTCAACAACCCGAAAGCTATCCAATGGTCAATTGCCGCAATTAAAAAACTGAAACTCAGACCAATAAACCATCCGATTACTGGCATCAAAGCTTGAAAACCACCGAAAAATAAAGCAATTTTTAAAGCTTTATTGACTTTCATGTGTTTAATTGCTAAACCGCTGGAAACTGAAACAGCAAAAGCATCTGCTGCTAGTCCCAACGAAAGTAAGACGGTAGTGGCTACATCCATTTCTGTATTTTTTTTTATGTGATGGGTAAACTATTAGACTTCTCCCTAACAGCAAGTCTTCAACACGCAGGCGATGCGTAGTCCACAATAATTCTGGGATAGGTCTCTTGATCTTAGTCTTTAAGTTTACACTAAGTTATCGTTAAGTTAGATATTTATCATAATCACTTCATTTTTAAATCATATTTTTTTCATAATTGGCTGGTTTGAAAAATGTCGTACTAAGCTGTATTATAGGAAGACTTATCAACTAGCAGAATTGATGATGCCCGAATCTAAACCATATCAGCCACTGCTACTGAGATTACTGCACGGGGTTAACGCTGCGATCGCCTTGGGAGCAATCATCACGGCCTTCTGGGTGTACAACACCTATGACGGGCGGTTCGGCAAAGTAGCACTACCTCAAATTCCAGATATTATCGGCATTCATGGGACTTTTGGTAAGCTGTTAATTTTAGGGATAGTGCCCGGTTTTGCTTTATACAGTTTCCACAGAGGTCAAAAACGCTTGATACAGCCGGATTCTTTGGGGAAATTGACACAATTCGGAAAACCAATTTGGTGGTACACTTTGCATCGGATTGTGAATACGCTGATGTTGGTGGCCATGAGTTTTTCGATCGCCTCTGGGAGTATGGTTAAGGAAGAATGGCTACCGGCAGGGGAATTGACAAAGGTTTGGTATTATTTGCACGCTTCTGGATGGATCGTATTAGTATTGTGTCTGGCAATGCACTTGTTGATGAGTGCCAAGGTGGGGGGATTACCATTAATTTTGTCGATGTTTGATTTTAAGAACCAGAAGGATAGCTAAACCCCGATCGCTTTTACTTTTAATTAGAGCAACCTATCTTATGCCCATTATGCCCAAAAATACGCTTCTAATCTTGGTGGAAATTGTAGTGATGGGAGGTTGGCTGTTTGCATTGGTGGCACCGTTGTTATTTCCCTAAGCCGAAATTTGACGGCTAACACCAAATCAAGGTTATAGGATTGGTAATTCCACCACAAAATCCACACCACCTGCATTTTGAGACTCGAAGGGAAATGGAAACGGAGATTCCACCCAAAGACGCCCGCCGTGAACTTCAGCAATAATTTTATTGCCCAGGGACAGCCCCAAGCCTGTAAATTCGGTAACAGACTTAGTAGTGAAAAAAGGGTCAAATATTCGGCGCTGAATTTCGGGCGGAATGCTGGGGCCGTTGTTGGCGATCGATACCGCAATAAATCTGCCTTCGGGATACTCGACTACCTCGGTTTTAACTATAATAATTTGCTCTTGATTGTCGCTCGTATTCATTGCCTCAATAGCATTGCTGAGAATACTGGCAAAAACTTGATTTATTTGACCACCATAACACAGCACCAACGGGATATTATTGTACTGCTTAACTAGAGATATTTTGTTATCCAGCCGAGAGGCAAACAATACTAGAATATCGTCGATTCCTTCCTGTAAATTGACGTAGGTTTTGTCGGAGTCGTCAGGGGTAGAAAATTTCTGTAAAGCCAAGATATTGTCGCGAATGCGTCCCGAACCTATTTTTAAGGTATTGATAATTTTTGGCAAATCTTGGCTCACAAAATCTAAGTCTATTTTTTCTTTTTCTTCCTCGATTTCTCGCACTGATTCTGGATATTTTTTGGAATATATTTGAATGATTCTGAACAAATCTTGCAGATAATCATTGATGTGGATCAAGTGGCCATAAATAAAGTTAATTGGGTTGTTAATTTCCCGCGCAATTCCGGCAGTTAGTTTGCCTAAAATTGTGATTTTTTCCCTTTGCACCAAGTGTGCTTCGGTTCTTCTGAGTTTGGCTAATACTTCTTCCAATAGCTTGAGTTGTTCTTGAATTTGTCCCTGGCGTTGAGATTGGGAAATTGCGATCGCCAGAGAGTCTGCAATTGCTTCCAAAACTTCCACCTCGTCGGGAGTACCAAACGGTGACTGACTACAAGCGAAAAGATACCCCAGGCGATTAGTCTGGGTGAGCACAGGTACTGCTGCGTACTGACTGTTTTTGAGTCTCAGGTGCTGGGATTCCTGAGATACTAAAGTATCGATATCTGTGACTTTCCTGAGCGTTACCGACTCCCCACGGTGGAGTCTGGCTGCTAAATCTCCAGAGGGCCCGGATTCAGCACCAAATACTCCCAGTCGCGATGATAAACCTTCTCGGTAATATTCCGAGCAGAATTCTAACCTGTCTTTTCGGGGATCGTACCAGCCGAAAATTGTGCGATCGAGATCTAGTATACTTCCGAGTTCCTCTACGGTGGTTTGTAGGATGCGATCGACATCCAAGGAAGCGCGAGTGCGACTTGTCAAGCGATGGAGGAGAGCTTCTGTGTGAGTGCGGAGGCGATCTTTTACAAACAATTTTAGTGCCACAACTGCTGCCATAATAGCTATGACTAAAAGTGCGGTGGTGACGGCTGCTAATATATTTAATGGGTACAGTTGTTTGTCGAGGTTTTCTTGGGGAATTACTAGGGCGATCGACCATTCCGCTTGTTCTAAAGGAAGATAAACCACATAAACTTTAGCATCGTTGATTTTTGTGAGGGAAATGCCAGTTTTTTGATAAACCATCTCTCGGACTATGCTCACCAAATTAGCATCTTTCGAGTCTAATAAACTGCTAGCAGGGAAGTCTGTATTTCCGATTAATCTGGCGTCGGGATGAACAATCGGTACTCCTTGAGAATTGAGGACAAAAGCGTAGGTTCCGGCTCCATATTCCAGCTTTCCTACTACTTGGGCTAATCGTTGAATTTTGATGACACCATTCATAACTCCGATCGGCTTTTCAATGGTGCGAGAAGTGGGATCGCCTACCTTGGACCGCACCGGAGCAGAAATGGGAATAATTTGTTGTTTTAGCGTGCGAGAAATAGTAGGATCGGAAACGTATACTTCCCCAGCCATGGCTTTTTGAAAGTGTCGGCGATCGCTCACATTAGCTGCTGCTCTCCCGACTTTTGTAGTGAAGTAAGAACCATCCGGCTCAATTAACGCAAAATGCTCAAATTCTGGCAGTCGATTTACTTCAGATTTTAAATAGGGTTGTGCCACCAACCAATTCATTGAACGAACGGGGGGAGTGTTAGCAAGAATTTCGATTTCAGCTTTTCTAGTTTCTATCCACCTATCGATTTTATTACTCCTATTTCTTACTTCTAACAAAGCATTTTGCTCTAAATTTTTGATAATTAAGCGTCTCACACTTTGATAAGTAATATAACCACCGATACTGGCTGCTATAGTCCCCCCTAACATTAGCAACGCTGCGATGTATTGAAGACGGTATCCACGGCTAAATCGTGCTGGTAATAGTCTAGTTAATTTCCAGCACTGCTCTTTCGCAAAGCTTCGCATAGTTTGACCAATTTGTAAGATTGAAATCTTAGCTCACCTGCGATGCACCCTGAGCCTGCTTGCAGTTTGAAACTACTAGCATTTAATAATTACGGGTTTAAAATTTCCCCGGCTGGTAAGCTCACCCTGTTAAACAGGAATTATACCATTTTATATTTTATAGTTTAAATTTTATATTATAAAATCCTAGTTGATAGGTGTTTTTTTTGCCGTTAAAAAGATGCAACGAATCAGATGACAAGTCACATCTTCGGGGAGCATCCCGATTTTGTAATGGCTATAGCATGACCGGAGACAATTTATTAGCTCGCGCCAGAGATTTACAGCGGTCATGCTATAGCCCCTACGAATATACTTGCACTCATTGAGATGCACCCCATCTTCGCGGCAGGTCTATCCACTACATCCCTTAGCAAAAGCGATAGTAAAAAAATATTTAAATTAAAGAACTTTGTGAGTGTGTTCGTGTTGTTTTACATTGTCTTCAGTGCGAACAACGCGCTGGGTATTGAGAACTCTTTTGCGATCGAGAGAATAAGAAAAGTCGCTACGAACTGTTCCCAAGGGGATGTGAGATTGAGCTTGGGGGCGGATTTTGTAAGTGCGGGCCGCTGCGATCGCCCGAAAGCCAAATTCTTCGCAAAACTGAGCCGATGTGGGGAATTCCGGCAGCATAGTGGGTGATTCGCCGTCGAGCACTGCTCCCAAAGTCGTCCCCCAAGCCCTTTGATAGGAGGTGGGAATTCCCTTGACAATTGCCTCCAAAGCTGCTGAGGGGATAGCTTCAATTACTTGTACTTCGAGAACTTCACCTTCTTCTTTAACGAAGCAGGTGGCCAAACCCACTACCACGTAGTCGTCGGTAGATAAATCGGGAGCGTTGGGATAAACTGTTGCAGTCGCCATAAAAATCTTGTGAGTAGGAGTTAAAAACCTGGAGCGAAGGTCAAACCCCTGAGAGTGGATCGGACCTGTGTGTTGATAGTACCACATCAAGCTAGATGCCGGATGATTCGGCATGGATTCCCCGCAGCTAGGACGTTTGCAGGGATATTTTTGACAACCACACTGCCTGCACCGATCGTGCTACCATCGCCGATGGTGACTCCGGGGCAAAGGATACTACCGCCACCAATCCACACATTATTGCCGATATGAATCTCGCTAGCCAGTTCTCGGCCCGAAAGTCTAATTTCCGGGTCAGTGGGGTGGAAAGCAGTGTAAATTTGCACTTGTGGGCCACACAGTAAATTTTCGCCGATGTTAACTCGATTGCAATCGAGAATCACGCAACCAAAATTCAAATATAAGTTATTTCCAGCATAAATATTACTGCCATAGTCGCAGTAGAAAGGGGGCTCAATTTCAACTTTCGGGCCGAGGGCACCGAATAATTCGGTGAGAATTTCTAAGCGTTGGGATGCTTCGTCTTCGCGGGTAGAATTGTAAAGTCTGGTGAGACGGCGAGCTCGCTGGCGCTCACGAGTCAATTCCGCATCAGCCGCTAGATACAACTCGCCGGCTAGCATTTTCTGTTTTTCGGTTTTTGACATCGGATTTATGGCTTTTTCAAATCAAGGTTTTGATTGCAAACAAACACCTAAATCTAAATTGGCTAATTGTTCAAAAGCTCGATCGATCGATCCTGTTCCCCTCAAAAAACCTGTGTTCCCACCAGGACAAATATACTGTAATGTTTCCGCCGAAAAGCGATCGATAATCGACTTCACGCTGTTAATTTGTCTGGGCCAGTGAAAAGTTTTTGCCGTTCTCTGCGGTTCCGGTGCACCTTCTCGATTTGGGAGCAAGTGTCTGCCCGAAAACAGAACTCCGCCACTGCGAGTATCATAAAGACAGGACGAACCGGGAGAGTGACCGGGAGTCCAAAATACAAAAGTGCGATCGCTCACAGCAAATTCTCGCTCAAAAGCTGTCACTTGCAATCCTGGTAGCAAATAAGCTTCCTGCTCTTGAATCAGGATTTCGCAGCAGGTGGCTTCCTGAATCTCCCGCACCTTACCCATAGCGCCCCGGTGAGTCAGAAACAACAACCGGACACCGCCATATTCACGTAAAAATGTTTGGTTAATCTCATCCCAAGCCGGACAATCTACTAGAATGTTAGTTTGGTTTTCTACAATGAAGTAAGCTGTCCCACCCAGGGTGTCCCGGTTAGGTGGAAAAGCAAAGATATTGTCGAGCACGGGCTTGGGTTGTTTGGAAGCTAAAGTCTGTTGTTTCAAGGAAGTATCATAGTTAATGTGTCTGGAATTAATATTATGTTCTTTTTATGGTTGTTTGTATTGGGACTATTCTCATACTTCTTATTGCACAACAGTATCCGTCGCATCACGCGAACTCCCGTATGGCTGCTGTGGCTGGTAATTATGGCACCGGCCCTGATTTGGACTGGTTGGCTGTTAGTTAACGGCCCTAGCAAAAGTTCACCGCCAGATTGGCTAATTATACCTTTTTTGGTTTGCCCTTTTTTGTACTGGTTTCTGGTACAGTTGGGGCGCAAGGAAATTACCAGCGAAACCGCCCAAACCACAGTTAATGATGGGACAGAACCTGCAAAATCCCAACAAAAACCTGCTTTACGCCCGATCGATCTAGAAGAAGAAGCTAGTTTGCGTGACTGTTTTCCTTGGTCTGTTTACTATTTGCGAGATTTAGAATTTCGACCCCAGGCTGTAATTTGTCGCGGACAGTTGCGGACGAACCCGGAAGCGGCTTACAAGGCGATTCGGGAGAATGTGGAAAAGCATTTTGGCGATCGCTTTTTGGTAGTATTTCAAACAAGTTTCAGCGGTCAACCCTTTTTTGCCCTCGTCCCTAATCCCGAACGTAAATCTGCCGAAAATCCTGTTAATAATCAACCTTTAAATCGACCATTTTTTGCTTTAGGTTTGCTCCTCATCACGCTATTTACCACAACGATAGTCGGTGCACAAATAGCAGGAATTACCGAAAAAGCTGTCCAATCTAATCCGTCAATGTTAATTAAGGGTTTACCCTATGCGACCGCTTTGATGGTTATTTTGGGGATTCACGAATCGGGACACTATTTAGCAGCAAAATTTCATAAAATTAGAACTACTTTACCCTATTTTATTCCCGTGCCCTTTTTCTTGGGAACCTTTGGCGCTTTTATTCAAATTCGGAGTCCGATTCCCCACCGTAGAGCTTTATTTGATGTCGGTATTGCGGGGCCTTTGGCTGGTTTAGTGGCGACAGTGCCGCTTTTAATTTGGGGTTTGTACCACTCGACAATTGTGCCTATTTCTAACAAGTCAGGGATGTTAAATTTTGATTCTTTCAATCCCAATTTTTCTCTGATGATGACTCTATTGAGTAAGTTAACCTTGGGTGGCGCTTTAAATTCGGAAACAGCGATTAATTTGCATCCGGTGGCGGTGGCTGGTTATTTGGGTTTGATCGTAACGGCGTTTAATTTGATGCCGGTGGGACAACTCGACGGCGGGCACATCGTCCACGCCATGTTTGGTCAGGGCGCAAGTATGGCGATCGGGCAATTTGCTAGACTTTGTATGTTGCTGCTTTCTTTTTTGGAACCGGGTTTGTTATTGTGGGCGGTGATTTTGTTTTTGATGCCGCTAAATGATGAACCGGCTTTGAATGATGTGAGCGAATTAAATAATTGGCGCGATGGTTTGGGGTTGGTGGCGATGGGGCTATTATTGGCTATTCTGTTACCAGCACCTAGGGTACTGATTCAGTGGTTGAATGTTTAGCCGGAATAATCAAGCAGGAAGAAGAGCGAGGTGAAGAACACTTATTAGCCAGTTTTTTAGTGACCGATATCTTACCTTTAATGAGGTTGAATTACTTAACCTTTTTAAGATTTATAATTTTTATAAAATAAATATTCATCAAATTAATATAATGTATTTTTATACAAAAAACAAGTAAAACTTTAAATTAATGTTGACAGTCTGGGAAGACCTATGCTAGGTTTTTCTAAGGCTACAGTAAATTTACTGAAGTTTAGTGCAGCCCTAATGCAGCCCTAATGCAGTCCTAAGTGCGATCGACTAGATGGGATAGGTAAACTAATGCAGGGAAACATAATCACTAGAACTTAGTACCACTGAAAGTGTCTAGGTATCGGATTTTATGTTTAATTAGGTGAACGGACTTAGTAGGGAGGTAAATTAGAAAGTAGATGTAAGGAAATTGGCATTTCAAACTTCATCAAAGTTATACCAATTAAAAAAAAGAATGCAACACTATTCTTGTCCCCCCCCCTTGGCAAGGGGGGCTAGGGGGGGTCGAAGAGTGTTGCACAATTTTAGACAAATGGTATTACCCTAATCCCCTGGGGTTAGGACGATCGCCCCAGCCCTTTAATAAAAATTAAATCTAGCCATGAATCTTTTTCTACTTTCTTCTCGCGCTTTAGTCTCAAATGTATCTTGGGACCCGGTTTTTGAATTGGAAAATATTGTTTTACAAACCTGCAAAGCACAACTTTTGATTCCATCGTGTCGCGAGATTATCCAGTGGTCCTCATCTAAACTCCATCCATTACCCGATCGCATTTTACGTAAAGTTGTCAAGTCTACTACAGGTTTCTATAAATTGGAACCTTTACCTGACTTATCCAACCAGCCCAATGTTTTACTGCTCATAGGTATATCAGGAGCCGATCTGGAACTCCTCTCAAGTATATCAAAGTGGAGGCAACGTTTTGATGTAGTCATCGCTTATATTTTTGATTCTTGGTGGCCAGAAATTTATTCAAAAAATGTCTATCAATTAGATCATTTATTCGTGGCACTTCCCGAAGTCATAGATGAACTTAAGCAAAAATTCAGTATCCCAGTCTCCCTAATCCCCTTTGCGGCTGATGTTCTCACTCAGGGCTCGTGTCAACAGAAGCGTTCCATAGACTTAACTAGCTTCGGGCGCATTCCCTCACATTACGATCGTGCTTTTTGCCATAAATTTAATCAACCTGGTTCCGAACAAATTTACTTTAAATCTACGCCCAGAGCAGCAGAGGAATTTCCGAAATTGCCCTACGAAATGCGTAAAGAGGAGCCAGATACTCTGATGTTATTTCACATTCTCAGACATAGCAAACTGACCTTGGCATTTGATACACTCTATCCTGGTATGCGTGCGTTTCCTTATTCGTTTATTACACTGCGTTGGTTTTACGGTACGGCGACGGGCGGTGCGGTAGTTGGGAAGCGTCCAACTACCCCTCTAATGGATGAGTTGCTGAATTGGGAAGATGCTACTATTGAGTTGCCCGATGACCCACAAAAAAGTGTGGAATTCATTGATGAACTGTTACAGGATGAAGTGCGGCTGAATAAGATATACAAACGCAACTATGTTGAGAGTTTAGCCCGTCATGACTGGAGACATCGGATTCAGAGTATGCTGGAAACGGTGAAAATTCCCCTACCCCAGGGACTGGGAGAAGAATTATCACAGATTAAGAGAATTCATGACCAAATAGTCTGTCGATTTTAGATGGGGGATTTGAAATTAGAGAATTAATTGCACAAAGCGGGGGGCAAAATTATATTACTTGATGGTCATGGCCGAGTAAATTTTTGTTAAAAATAAAGTGATTGATTTGAAGAGATGTTGAGTGCATTTGAGAGCGATATATTCACCTCATTTGACATAGATTCCTATTGATAAATAGGAAAAGTAATCAATTGTAACAATACTTTGGTAGGATATACTCTGGCATTGACAGTCCCACATCTTAAAATAATCCCGAATCGACATGAGCCAGCATCCAGACCGCATTGCCCCTCATGGTGGCATCCTGGTCAACCGCATCGCCACCCTAGACCAAAGACAAGCATTTTTTGACAAAGCAGAAGCTTTGCCGCGAGTTCAGCTTTCGGATCGATCGATCTCTGACCTACAAATGATCGCCATCGGCGCCTTCAGTCCCCTGCAAGGGTTCATGAATGAGGCAGATTATCGATCGGTCGTCACCCAAATGCGCCTCTCAAACGGCCTCCCCTGGTCAGTACCAATCACCCTCTCAGTCAGCGAAGAAGTGGCAGCCACCGTGACAGAAGGGACTTTGGTCCGGCTAGACTCCCCCAACGGCGAGTTTGCCGGCGTCCTGGAACTGACTGAAAAATATCGCTACAGCAAAGAAGAAGAAGCCATTAACGTCTACCGCACCGACGATCTCAAACATCCAGGTGTCCAAGTAATAGACAAGTCGGGTCCAGTGAATCTGGCAGGCCCAGTGTGGTTGCTGGAACGGGAACTAGACGCCCGCTTTCCCCAATACCAAATTGACCCGGTGAAATCGAGAATGCTGTTCGCAGAAAAAGGATGGAAAACCATAGTCGGTTTCCAAACCCGAAACCCGATCCATCGCGCTCACGAATACATTCAAAAATGTGCTCTAGAAACTGTAGACGGCTTATTCTTGCACCCCTTGGTGGGGACGACTAAGGGCGATGATATTCCGGCGGATGTGCGGATGCGTTGCTACGAGATTCTGCTAGAAAAATACTATCCGCACGATCGCGTAATTTTAGCAATCAATCCCGCGGCCATGCGCTACGCTGGACCACGGGAAGCAATTTTTCACGCTTTGATTCGCAAAAACTATGGTTGTACTCACTTTATCGTGGGGCGCGATCATGCGGGGGTGGGCGATTACTATGGTACCTACGATGCTCAACACATTTTTGAGGAATTTGAGCCGGGAGAATTGGGAATTGTGCCGATGAAATTCGAGCACGCTTTCTATTGCAAAGTGACGGAACAAATGGCGACCACGAAAACCAGTCCTAGCACTCCCGAACAGCGGGTACATTTGTCGGGAACCAAAGTGCGGGAAATGTTGCGGGCTGGAAAATTACCACCCCCCCAGTTTTCTCGGCCAGAAGTTGCTGCGGAATTGGCAAAGGCGATGAATATTTTCAGCTATGAAATTTAACCAACAGCCGGGAAGTCTAAGGGTATATTTAGAGGGGATGAATCTGAGCGCTGCGCGAAGTACCCCGCCCTTGAATTACCGAGCGTGATGAAAGGATCGTCGGTCGGAGGAACGGAGCCCGACAATCATAGCGGATGGGTGGTATGTTGCCCTGACGCTAGAAGATAAAAGGGTTCCCGTGACGGTTGCAGAAATTCAACCGACTGATGAAAACACTCTTGGTATTGACTTGGGAATTACTAATTACGTCTATCTTTCTAATGGCGAGAGAGTTGAAAATCCTAGATTCTTGAGGAAGTCGGCTGAAAAACTGGCAAGACTTCAAGGGAAGTTAGCTAGTAGAATCAAGGGTTCTAAGCCTTGGAAAATTATCAAGGACAAGATTTCCAGATTCCATCAGTTCGTAGCTAGGGCTAGATTAGATTTTCAATTCAAAATGGCACAGGATTTGTTGAGCAAATGTGATGTTTTAGTTGTTGAAGATTTGAGCGTCAAGAATTTGACTAGACGCGCCAAGCCTAAGACTGATGTTGAGAATGGTAGTTTGGTTTATTTGCCAAACGGTCAGGCAGCTAAAAGTGGCTTGAATAAATCAATGCTTGATGCAGCTCACGGCCAATTTGCCAATATTCTCAAGTATGTTGCTTGGAAATTAGGTAAAAATGTTTTGTTCGTCGAGCCGAAGGGGACTTCTGAGCACTGTTGGAATTGTCTCAACAAAGTACCGAAAGAATTGTCGGAACGATGGCATTATTGTCGGTGCGGTGAGTCTTTGGATCGAGATGAAAACTCGGCTAAGCCGATCAAAAAGATTGGCCTACTGCATCAAAGTGGCGGGGGAACTCCGTCACTCAAAAAAGCCCTTGTACAAAGGGAAATAGAAGCCTGCAGTCTAGCGGTACTCCGCTGACCGTCAGGTTCGTTCACATCTTAAACCTTGTTGTTGGCGACACTTAGTCTTCGGCAGAGGAGTGAGAATATTGTAAGAACACGACGATGGGGAATCATTAATGGGACTCAAGCGGCGGGAATTTTTGCAGCAAGCAGGCTGGGTGTTAGCAGCGCTGGGTATCAGCGAGGCTGGATGGGAATGGTTGGGCGATCGCTACTACCAGGCCCTAGCCCAGCCGACAGCCCGCAAATTGGCATTGTTAGTGGGCGTTGACAAATATCCAGGATCGGCGCTGCACGGCTGTGTCACCGATGTGGAATTGCAGCGGGAATTACTGGTATGTCGGTTTGGGTTTGGGCCATCAGACATTCTGACCTTGACTGACTCTCAAGCTACCAGGGAAAATATCGAGACGGCTTTTGTCAGTCACTTGACTCAACAAGCTAAACCCGGAGACGTGGTGGTTTTTCACTTCAGCGGCTGCGGTAGCAGAGTCAGTTTGGGCGAGTCAGCGACGGTAATGCAAAACAGTTTGGTGCCGGTAGATGATGTTGTGCCTGCTTTGGGAAACCGGGCGGTGAAGGATATGTTAGAGGAAACACTGCTGCTGTTGATGCGATCGCTCCCAACAGAAAGTGCGATCGCCATTCTCGACACCAGCTACAGCTATCCGGGTGTAAATCCCACCGGCAACTTCCGGATTCGTTCCCGCCCCCGCCCCATAGTGGCGAGTCCAAGCATGGGCGAATTAGACTTACTCGATCGACTTAAATTAGTCAACAATCTCAGTTCTAGCGGAGGCACCACACTCACCGCCGCCGCCCCTGGTCAACTCTCCGCCGAAATTCAGTGGAACGGGTTTACAGCCGGTTTATTTACTTACGCCCTCACGCAAACTTTGTGGTGGACAACTCCCGCCAGCAGCTTGCAAGTCAGTTTTAGCCGCGCCGCGGCTCAAGTCGAGCAAAGGAGCGGCTTAACCCAGGAACCGCAAATTCGCCATGACGACGTAAAAGCACCTGCGGGGATGTTTGCCACAGCGATGTTAAATTCCGCTACTGCTGACGGGGCAGTGTCTGCGGTAGAAGAGGGTAGCAAAACTGTCCAATTGTGGCTGGCCGGGTTGCCGCCAGAAATTTTAGAGTCCTGTGGCGCTTCTGTATTCAGCCCCGTTTCCTCAGAGGGCGCGAGGCTGTTACTGCTGCGACGTAACGGTCTTTCTGCTAAAGCCCAAGTCTTAGAAGCGCCCATCTCAAACCAGGTGCAACTGACTGCGGGCGAATTAGTCAGAGAAGAAATTCGGGTTCTGCCCCGAAACATCAGTTTAACCGTAGCTTTGGACTCTGGTTTAGAACGCATCGAGCGGGTGGACGCTACCAGCGCCTTTGCGACAGTGCCCCAAGTCTCGGCGGTAGGGGGAGACCAACCGGCGGACTATCGGTTTGGCAGAGTCCCAGAAACCACTGTAGCTCAAACTCCTGGGGTCTATGAGCCTGGTTTGTATCAAGGTCGTTACGGTTTGTTTTCTGTGGGTGAAACGCTGGTTCCGCATACTGAGGGTGATGGCGGAGAGGCCGTGAAAGTTGCGGTACAGCGATTGACTCCGCAGTTGAAAACCCTGTTGGCGATCAAGTTGCTGCGCCTGACAGTGAATGAGGGGTCTTCGCGTCTGAAGGTGCGGGCGATGCTAGCAACTCTCGCGCCTCAAGCTATGACTGTGGCCGGGCGATCGCCCGTGCGAGGTGTCAGTGACGATCGAGTGTCATCGCTGAGGGGGGAAACTGAGAAATCTGGGAGTTATGGTATATTAAGTTTGAATGCTGGGAGCCGACTGCAATATCGACTGTATAACGATGGCGATCGCCCAGTTTACTTTATGGTGTTTGGCTCGTCAGATAGTTCTGGACGGCTGCTAGTATTGAATTCTGATGGGGAAACCAATGTGCCAAGACCGGTGCAGGCGATCGCCCCTGGTGCAAATTTGAGTGTACCCCAGGCAGGGGCGATCGGGTGGGAAGTATCTAGGGCGATCGGACTTACGGAAACTTTTATTATATTTAGTGAGAAGCCATTCGATCGCACTTTGACTGCTTTACAGGGAGGAATGCAGCAAGCCAGGGATGCCTCGCCAATTCGAGTATTGTTGAATCCTTTAAATGTGGCCAGGGCTGTATTAGAAGATTTGCACGCCGCCAGCATGACAGGGGTGGAAAAAGTGGGGATATCCACCAATGATATAGCTTTGGATGTGAATGTGTGGGCAACTCTGAGTTTTGTCTATCGGGTAGTTTAATTGTTGCTGTTGATGCCATCAATTCATGGCCATTCCCATGACTCATCCCCTGCCTCCCTTTCTCAATGCCCCCTAATTGCCCCAAACCGCAATAATTATTTACAATTAAAAAGACTATTCTCGGACTCTGTGTCCTCTGCGCTCTCTGCGGTTAAATCACCTGACGATGTAGCCGGAAACGATATTACCCAAAGTCCCCCTTAAGAAGGCGGGGACAAGAACTTACTCAAAGTCCCTCTTCGATCGGGGGATTTAGAGACTTGTCGTAAAACCCATATTTCCCAAACGTTTGGGCCTTAAGTTGACACCAATACCCAATGCCCTTTAACTTAAAAAACATCCCTTAAAAAATGGCTGTAAACCAACTTTCTGCAACCCCATCCCCCCTCCAAACAGCGGAATTCGACTATGATATCGCCATCGTCGGAGGTGGCATAGTCGGCGCAACCTTAGCGTGCGCCCTCAAAGATTCCGGCTTAAAAATAGCAATAATAGAAACCCAAATCCCCGCAGCAGCAGCAGCCAAAAAACAAGCTTACGCAGTCACCTTGCTGTCAGGAATGATTTTAGAAGGCATCGGCGTGTGGGAACAAATCTTGCCACAAATTACCACCTTCGAGCAAATTAGCCTCTGCGACGGCGACTATCCCGGAATTGTAGAATTCCATCGCCCCGACTTGGGAAACACAGGCAAATTACCCGTACCAAAAGCCGCTTTAGGCTATGTGGGCGAGCACCGAGTCATGCTGTCAGCTTTGCAGGAATCCTTGGCAAAAAATCCTAATTTTAGTTGGGTTTGTCCGGCGGAAGTATTGCAAGTAAAATATTTAACTAATTGCGCCGAAATTGCCATCAAACAAAACAGTGAAACTCGCACTCTTCGTACTAAATTATTAGTTGCTGCTGACGGTTCGCGATCGCGCATTCGGACATCCGCCAACATCAGCACTCGTGGCTGGAAATACTGGCAATCCTGCGTTGCTATCACCATTAAAGCAGAAAAACCGCACAACGATATCGCCTTTGAGCGATTTTGGCCCAGCGGCCCGATGGGAGTATTACCATTACCAGGGAACCGTTGTCAAGTAGTTTGGACAGCGCCCCACGCGGAAGCAAAAGCTTTGCAGTCCATGGATGAAACAGAGTTTTTAGCTTTGTTGAAACAGCGCACGGGCGGGCTGTTAGGGCGCTTGGAATTGGAGAGCGATCGCTTTTTATTTCCGGTACAGTTAATGCAGAGCGATCGCTACGTATTGCCCAGATTAGCATTAATTGGCGACGCGGCCCACTGCTGCCATCCCGTCGGCGGCCAGGGATTGAATATGGGCATTCGAGATGCAGGGGCGATCGCCCAAATCTTGCAACAAGCCCACCAAAAAGGCGAAGACATCGGCGATTTGCGAGTATTGAAAAGGTATCACAACTGGCGCAAACAAGAAAATTTAATCGTGTTAGGATTTACCGATTTCTTAGATAGGTTATTTTCTAATACTTGGCTGCCAATTGTAGCATTTCGGCGCTTCGGATTGTGGTGTTTGCGAACAATTCCGCCAGTTAGGTTTTTAGCATTGCGGTTGATGACCGGCTTAATGGGGCGGCCGCCGAAATTATCGCAAAACTAAAATAAACCGGGTTTTTCACGATTTTTGCCGACTGTAACGCAGAATCTCAAAAAAACCCGGTTTCTCGCCACTGACTAACTTGTAGTAAAATTGGTTTGCAGGTTGTTTCACCCTCTAGAATCGATCGGTTTGTCCTCAAGCCCGCCGGGGATTTAAATCCCCGTCTCATAGCGCAAGTCGGTTGAAACCGACTGAATAAAATCCTGATAATTTTGATTAAAAAATAGATGCTTCAGTCCTCTTTTAGAGGACTGAAGCTATAAGACGGGGATTTAAATCCCCGGCGGAATCGTGGGTTATCGTGGAAATTGTGGCGCGGATAATAGCATTGAATTATTGAATATTTAGCAACGATCGATCGCCCTTGTGGGAAAATTGAAAAAACGGTCGATCGCACTTTTGCACAATCTCAGAAACCGGGTTTTTTCCGATATCTTCGCCTCCCATCGAATAACCTCGCAAAAACCCGGTTTCTCGCCACCCATCAAACCTACCCCAACGTTGCCTATAGTAACAAAATCAGAGGAGGGAAAGCTGAGAATATCGAAATAGCGATCGCGTATTACACTCCTTACAAAATTGTCTAGCATCCGATAATCCCTTTAATCTTCTCTACAAGCTGTGACACCAATCCCAAGGACATAGCAACAGTCCCTAACTGTGCTGCTATTGCAGCCGCTATGGATTCAAGTGTTGCACCAGTCATAATCATCTGTACGATTGTGGTTGCCAGAAATACCATTGTAACTGCACTAGCTGGAACCAAAACTACTAGCCCTCCGACCATTGCTGTTACTGCGCCAACAATCAGCATAGATTCAATTGGATTAGGGCTGTGGCATAGTGTCGCGAATAAACCTATGGCTGTCAAGTTATTAAATTGTAAAAAAGGTAAAAAAATAGTCATTTTGAATGTCCATCCAAAATTATTTATTAAAAATAATAATACCTAGCCTCCAAGTTTAGCAACCCCTAGTTAACTAGCAGCAGGGCGATCGTCGCCCACCCCTCGCGCACGCCATCTAAGAAACCGGGTTTTTACGATTTCTATCGATAGTAACCAAATATTCTCGCAAAAACCCGGTTTCTGGCCCCTCGCGCACCATCTTTAGAAACCGGGTTTTTTCCCAAATCTTCGCACCGTAACGAAGTCTGTCGCAAAAACCCGGTTTCTGGCAACCCACCCATCAAAAACAAAACAACTGCTAACAGCCAAAACTGTCAACAGTTGTTTCATCTATTCAATGCGGATGGCGAGACTCGAACTCGCAAGGACATAATGCCACACGCACCTCAAGCGTGCGCGTATACCAATTCCGCCACATCCGCTCTTTCCGGCACTCCCTAGGACTTTTAGCGTTACGAGTTAAAGATGCACAGGCTGAGGTTCCTGACTTTTAACTGGCAACTTGCCCTTTTCGACCACCGATTTAAAATCATAGCACCATTATCAGTAAATTGTAAAATAAATTTTTATTAAGAATTTATGGGAAACCATTATCCAGAAGATACCGAAAGGGATTATTCTACAGAATATATGTGAGTGAATAAGCACCGAAGATGGGGTTCTCGAAAATTTTAATCGCTAATCGCGGAGAAATCGCGCTCCGCATACTACGCACCTGCGAGGAAATGGGGATTGCCACGGTCGCCGTTCACTCCACTGTAGATAAACACGCCTTGCACGTCCAGTTGGCAGACGAAGCCGTTTGCATCGGCCCCCCCACCAGCAGCAAAAGCTATTTAAACATCCCCAACATCATCGCCGCAGCCCTGACGCGCAATGCCGCAGCGATTCACCCTGGCTATGGTTTTCTCGCCGAAAATGCCCGATTTGCCGAAATCTGCGCCGATCATCAAATTACGTTCATTGGTCCTAGTCCTGCTGCGATGCGGGCGATGGGTGACAAATCCACGGCTAAAGAAACTATGCAGCGGGTGAAAGTCCCCACTGTTCCCGGTAGCGAAGGATTGCTGGCGGATGAAAAGGAAGCTTTGTCGATCGCCCGTGAAATCGGCTATCCTGTGATGATCAAAGCCACAGCCGGCGGTGGAGGCCGTGGCATGAGGCTAGTCAAAGAAGCATCCGAACTCCCCAAACTATTCAGTGCAGCCCAAGGCGAAGCCGATGCAGCCTTCGGGAATCCGGGACTTTACCTAGAAAAATTCATCGAAAAACCCCGGCACATCGAAATCCAAATCCTCGCCGACAACTACGGTAACGTCATCCACCTCGGCGAAAGAGATTGTTCGATTCAGCGCCGGCACCAAAAACTCCTGGAAGAAGCCCCCAGCCCCGCCCTCAGCCAGAAACTGCGAGATCAAATGGGTCACGCCGCCATTGCCGCGGCCAAATCCATCAACTACACGGGTGCAGGAACAGTGGAATTTTTGCTTGACAAATCGGGCAAGTTCTACTTCATGGAAATGAACACCCGGATTCAGGTAGAACATACCGTGACGGAGATGATTACAGGCCTTGACTTGATCGCCGAACAAATTCGGATCGCCCAAGGAGAAAAACTGCAAATCAAGCAAAACCAAGTAATCCTTAGCGGCCATGCGATCGAGTGTCGGATTAATGCCGAAGACCCCGATCGCAATTTCCGGCCTCATCCGGGCATAATCACAGGCTTTTTGCCTCCGGGCGGTCCAGGGGTGCGGATGGACTCTCACGTTTACACTGATTATGAAATACCGGCTTACTACGATTCTTTAATTGGTAAGTTGATAGTCTGGGGGCGCGATCGACCTTCAGCCATTCGCAGGATGAAACGAGCACTGCGGGAATGTGCGATTACCGGTGTTCCCACCACCCTCAGTTTCCACCAAAAAATCCTCGATAGCCCGGAATTTCTCAGGGGCGAAGTTTACACGAACTTTGTCGAACAGTTCATGAATAATAGTCAGTAGGCAGTAGGCAGTAGGCAATTGGCAGTAGGCAGTAGGCAGTAGGCAAGTGACCATTGGTGTCAACTTAAGGTCAAAGGTAGCCACAGACTGCTGTTTGACTATTAAATCTAGATCCGAACGAGCCCCCCGAATCGTTGCGGGGGGATAAG
>RDXH01000218.1 GCA_004292745.1 Oscillatoriales cyanobacterium
ACTAGATGGTTCTCTGATTGTACTCTATTTTTACAATGGAGAATGGAGAGTGCAATCTAGCGGAACTCCCGACGCAGCAGGCGAAGTTAACGGTTTTGGATTCAGCTTTGCGGAACTTTTTTGGAAGGTTTGGCAAGAATTGGGATATCAATTGCCGTCAGAAACCGACCAATGTTTTATCTTTGAGTTGATGACACCTTACAATCGAATAGTTGTCCAACAAAAAAACAATCAAATTGTGTTTCACGGCGTTCGTAATACTCAAACATTGATAGAAACAGAGCCGACTATTTTGGCTAATAAATATGGATGGGAATTAGTCAAGTCTTATGCTTTGACTAGCTGGAAAGAAGTTATCGAAGCGTCTCAGCAGTTAGACCCGATGGATTCGGAAGGATATATTATCTGCGATGCTAATTTTAACCGAGTTAAAGTTAAATCTCCGCAATATGTGGCGATTTCCCATCTGCGCGAAGGGTTTTCAACTCGCAGGATGATCGAGATTATTTTAACTAATGAAGGGGAAGAGTTTTTAGCTTATTTTCCTGAGTGGACTGAATTGTACCAAAAAGTTAAGGACAAATATCAATCTTTGGTGCAAGAAATTGAGGAGGTTTACCGACAGCATGAATCTATTGAAGTTCAAAAAGATTTTGCGTTAGCTGTGAAACATTTGCCCTATTCCGGGATTTTGTTTTCTTTGCGGGCGCGCAGAGTTGCGGGGGTGAAAGAAGCTCTCCGTGATGTTACTATTCATAAGATAGAGGAGTTGTTGGGTTTGGATTACATCCATCTGGGATTGTAGAAGAAGTTCGGCAACGGATTTTGTAACGGATTTAACGGATGAAGTTCGGCAACGGATTTTGTAACGGATTTAACGGATGAATTATCGAGTGTGAAGTTATTTGTTATTTGTTATTTGTTATTTGTTTTGGTTATTTGTTATTAGTGATGATCTACCAATAAACAGTAACGACTAACCGATGCCCGATGCCCGATGCCCAATGCCCGATGCCCGATGCCCAATTACTAATTACCAATTACCATGAAAAGAGTTATTGTACTTGTCGGTTTACCTGCTTCGGGAAAATCTCAATTTGCTAGGGAGTTGCTGTTGTCTGAACCTGCTAGATGGGTTCGTAGCAATAAAGATTTGTTGCGAGAAATGGCTCATGCTTCTCATTGGTCGCCGGCGAATGAAAAGTTTATTGTGGAGTTGAGAGATAGGATTATTTTGATGGCTTTGGAAAGTGGGAAGCACGTCATTGTTGATGATACTAATTTTGGGCCGCATATCGAACATATCAAAGAGTTGGTCAAAGGTCAAGCTGTTGTCGAAGTTAATGATTCTTTCCTGCAAGTTCCGGTGGAGGAATGTATTAAACGGGATTTGAAAAGACTCAATTCTGTTGGCAAAGATGTGATTATGAAAATGTATAATAGGTATGTGCGGGTTCCGGTTTCGCCACCGGAATATAATCCCGATTTGCCGGATGCAATTATTGTGGATATGGATGGTACTTTATCGCTTTTGAATGGTAGAAATCCTTTTGATGCTTCTAAGTGCGATCGCGATTTACCCAATCAGCCCGTCCTAGACACCGTTCACAAGTGGCAGTCTAGCGTTAATATTATCGTAGTTTCGGGTAGAACCGATGATTGTCAGCCTCAAACTGAAAAATGGTTGCAGCAGTATGAGGTTAATTATGCCGCTCTTTATCTGCGGAAAACCGGAGATATGAGGAAGGATGCGATTATGAAAGATGAAATTTATCAGCAGCATATTGCAGGGAAGTATAATGTTAAGTTTGTGTTGGACGATCGCCAGCAAGTTGTTGATATGTGGAGAGGCTTGGGATTGACTGTATTTCAAGTAGATGAAGGGGATTTTTAAAATTATGAAAACTGAATTTTTTGCCCCTTGCTTTGAGGCTATTGAAGCCAATTTATATATTGGTTTCTCTGAAGCTAAGGGGGGCGAACATTATTTCATCCTGGCACGAGACGAAGAGTCTGAAGAAGAGGCTGTTCCTAACAGAAAAAATATCTATGCAGAATTGGACGATGGAGATTGGGCAGAAGATGTAGGCGTTGATTGGGTTACTCTTAGTCGCGATCGATTTACTGTTCGTTTCGGTTCCGATACTAGAATTCTTGCAGAGTATGATGAGGTTGCAATTACTTTCTCCTTAGAAGGTGCGGATTTTGAAAGATTAAGGCAGGTCTTACATAAGATAATGCGGGGTTATGAAGATAGATTGAATTTAATTGATTAGTCAATTAAGTGCCGGTGAGGCTGCACTAGCTCTAATGCTATAATCCAAGTAACATTGACAAACATTTTGTGATGATAGCCATTCCCCAAACACCCCAAAAAATGACGGTTGAGGAATACCTCGAATGGGAAGCTCAACAAGAGATTCGCCACGAATACGTCAACGGCGAAGTTTTTGCCATGACGGGCGGTACAATTCCTCATAACGATATTGCACTCAACTTTTACACTGCATTACACCCGCATCTGCGTTCCACAGGCTGTCGGATGAACGTGTCAGATGTGAAATTGCAAGTCAGTTTTCAAAGCCGTTATTACTACCCTGATGTGATAGTCAGTTGCGATCCTCAAGACTTGAATTCCCGCCAATTTATTCAGAATCCTAAAATCATTGTGGAAATTCTCTCCCCCAGTACAAGTGCTAAGGATAGGGATGAAAAATTTACTTGTTATCTGAAAATTCCGACTTTGCAAGAGTATATCTTGATTGATTCACAAAAGATTTTTGTGGAACGTTACTGTCGGGGAGAGGGTAGAATGTGGCTTTACTATTCTTACACTGCTGGGGAGATGATCGCTTTATCAAGTATTGGGTTTGATTTGCCGATCGCACTTTTGTATGAAGACGTTGGATTTGAAACAGCAACAGAAACCTAAAAATACCCCTCATACCAATTTTTTATGAGGCTGCATAGAATTCGATCCCCCCTAACCCCCCTTAAGAAGGGGGGGACCGGAAACTTCTTGAAGTCCCCCTTTTTAAGGGGGATGTGAGGGGGATCGAGATCTGTGCAACTTCACATTAAATTGGTATCATCCAGTCCGCGCAGGCGGACTTTGTTTGACAAGGAGCGGTTTCAACCGCCGAGTTATGTTATCGAGTCCAAGCCAGCCATTTATTAAACAAATTCTTCACAAACGGTGTCAAACGAGTGCGATTGTACGCATCCCCAGCTTTCCGAATTGCATCAGCTTGCGTCGGATAGGGATGAATTACACTCGCAATTTTTCCCAAACCAATATTGTTGACCATTGCTAAAGTAATCTCGCTAATCATATCTCCGGCGTGTTGTGCAACTATTGTAGCACCTAATATTTGATCGCTACCTTTCTTGACGTGAATTTTCACAAAACCCTCGTCTTCTCCGTCAATAATTGCCCGATCGACTTGACTGAAAGGAATCAAAAATGTATCGATCTCAGTTCCTTTAGCTTTAGCCTCAGCTTCGCCAATTCCGACATGAGCAATTTCCGGGCTAGTATAAGTACACCAAGGTATAGTCAAAGCACTGAGCTTTTTGCGTCCAAAAAACAGCGTATTTTGAATGACAATCCTCGCCGCAAAATCAGCAGCATGAGTAAATTTATGCTTCATGCAAATGTCGCCCGCGGCGTAAATGCGGGGATTAGTAGTTTGTAAATTATCGTTGACAAATACACCCGTTTGTGTATCGTATTCAACGCCGATCGCCTCCAAATTCAATCCTTCCACATTGGGCGATCGCCCGGTGCTAATCATAATTTCATCTACAGTCACAGTACCTACTTTACCCTGAGATTGATAATAAATTACTTTGCCTATATTTGTTTGCTCAACGCGCTCTATTTTGGATTCTAGAATTAGCTGAATTTCTTCCCTCACAAAAGCCTGCTGCACAATGTTAGCAGCATCGACATCTTCCTTGTCCAAAATGTGAGCATTTTTGTGGAATAACACGACTTCTGAACCCAGCCTGCGGAAGGCTTGAGCTAATTCGCAGCCGATCGGACCTGCACCAATTACTGCTAAACGCTGAGGTTTTTCGGTAAGGTTAAACACAGTTTCATTAGTCAGATATCCAGTTGCTTGTAAACCAGGAATTTGCGGTTGTAGCGCCCGTGCTCCCGTCGTAATTACTGCTTTTTTAAAGCGGAGAGTTTTACCAGCCACTTCTACTGTATTATTGCTGGTAAAACGACCCGAACCTAGAAATACATCGACTCCTAATTTGTTCTGATATCGTTGCACAGAATCAACATCGCTGATGTCGGCCCTGATGCGCCGCAATCTTGTCATCACGGCGGAAAAATCAACTTCTGTACTATTAGAAACCTTGACCCCAAATTTACTTGCTTCCGAGATATCACCGACAGTACGAGACGAACGAATCAGGGCTTTTGAAGGTACGCAACCGACATTTAAACAATCGCCTCCCATCAAATGTTTTTCAATCAAAGCAACTTTTGCACCCAAGCCCGCGGCACCAGCAGCCACAATTAGTCCTGCGGGCCCGGCTCCAATTACTACTAAATTGTAACAGCTAGCAGGCTGCGGGTTTACCCAATTTGAGGGATGCAAATAGGATACTAATTTTTGGTTGTGTTCGTCCATCGGGGGGACTGTTACGCGATCGACTTTTGAGTGTGACATTAGCTAATTCTCCTAATTAAACACTTTCATCCAAAGCTTGGCGAGCTATCCGAGTGATAGAGACAGTAACAGCGACTGTGGCTAGAAAACTGATGATATTTATCGACCATTTTACTGCGGAATCTTGGGGATTGGTACAGCCTGTTGCTACGCCGATCGCAGCCAAATCTCCTACCAAAGAACCGGAATAAACATAGAGAATAGTTCCCGGTATCATCCCGAAGGAACCGAGGATATAATCTTTCAAAGAAACTTGGGTAATTCCCAAAACGTAATTCAATAAATTGAAAGGAAATAAAGGACAAAGACGTGTCAGAAATACTATTTTTAATCCTTCTTGACAAATTGCGCGATCGAGAGCTTGGAACTTGGGATGATTTTCCATATATTTTACCAGGCGATCGCGCGACAAGTATCTCCCAATCAGAAAAGCAAAGGTGGCGCCTAAAGTTGCCGCCACAAACACGTAGACTGAACCCCACCACAGCCCAAACAGCACCCCACCTCCCAGGGTCAAAACAGCACCTGGTATAAATAGTATAGTGGCGATGTTGTAAGTGGCTACAAATGCGACGGGCCCCCACCACCCTAAGTCTTGGATCTGGATGAGCACTGTTCTTAAAAAATCTTGAATGTAGGAAGATTTAGTTGCTATGATTAAGAGAGAGAGTGAAAGGGCGATCGACAAAAACAAAAATTTGCGTTGAAATATATTTCGCGGATAATTGGGATTTTGTGGTTGTGGCATAATTCACCTTAAATCGCTAGGATTATTGTACTCTAATTCGAGGAATATTTTGTTTTTTTTTACCGCAGAGGGCGCAGAGGGCGCAGAGAAAGTAAAGAGAGAAATAAGGGTTGATGAATGATTTAATGTTTTTCTAATTTTATCTTAAGTTATTGCCACCAGTACCGGAAAATAAATTAGCTATGATTGCCAAAAGCTTACTCCCAATTCCTGAGTATTTTGACCTTAAGAAAGTCAGCGAAGTCTGGCGCGTACCTTATCAAGAACGTGCTGTTCAAGCTAAAGAATGGGCTGTGAAACACAGTATTGTGCCTGCTGCTAGGGATACCAACCGCATTTGTTTGTTGATAATTGATGCTCAAAATACTTTTTGTTTGCCGGAATTTGAACTATTTGTGGGTGGGCGTTCGGGTAGCGGTGCTATTGATGACAATCTGCGGCTGTGCGATTTCATTTACCGCAATTTAGACATAATTACCACGATCGCGCCCACCATGGATACCCATACGGCTATGCAAATTTTTCATCCAATTTTTTGGATAAATGCAGCAGGGGAACATCCGCAACCAGCCGTAACTTCCATTAGCCTAGAAGATGTTGCCAAAGGTGTTTGGAAAGTTAATCCTGCCGTGGCTGATAGTCTCAGCGCTGGCAATTTTTCGGCCCTGGAAAAACACGCTCTGCACTACGTGCAGAAACTTAGCGATAATGGCAAATATCCCTTGACAATTTGGCCTTATCACTCGATGCTTGGTGGTATCGGACACGCGCTGGTTTCGGCGGTGGAAGAAGCTATTTTTTTCCATAGCATCGCCCGCGAAACTCAAGCAATTTTTGAAATCAAAGGTGGTAATCCCCTCACCGAAAACTATTCTGTTTTGCAGCCGGAAGTTTTAGAGGGGGCGGATGGGAGTGCGATCGCTCAAAAGAATTTTAGTTTTATTGATAAGTTGCTGGATTTTGATGCAGTCATTATTGCTGGACAAGCTAAAAGTCATTGCGTTGCTTGGACAATTGATGATTTGTTGACGGAAATTATGGCGCGTGATTCGGAGTTAGCAAAGAAGATTTATTTGTTGGAAGATTGTACTTCGCCTGTGGTTGTTCCTGGTGTTATTGATTTTACGGAAGCAGCAGATGCGACATTTCAAAGATTTGCGGCGGCGGGTATGAATGTGGTTAAATCTACTGAGTTTGAAGTACCATCAAGATAAATGATATGAATACCCTTGACCAAGTGCTAGAAACTGCTTTGAATCTAACCTATGAACAGCAGGAAATGTTGATTAAAATTCTACAAAACCGTCACCGCGAAAGTCGCCGTGCAGAAATAGCTGTGGATGCTCAACAAACCTTGGCTGATTTCCGTGCAGGTCAATTTCGACAGCAATCAGCCGAGGATGTCGTTGCAGCTTTGCGCCAGTCTTTGTACGACGAGCCAGAATTATGAGACGGCTGATTTTAACGCCTAAATTCAAACGGGCATTCCGAAAGTTTGTGAGGCGAAATGCTGACATCCAGCAGCGCATTGAAGATACTCTTCAACAAATGGAAGCAGACGTATTTTTCCCTGGCTTGGGTACTCATAAACTAAGCGGTCAACTTGACGGTTTTCAGTCTTGTTCTTGTGGCTATGATTGTCGTGTTGTCTTCTCTATCGAGCAGGATGCTGAAACAAAAACAGAAGTCATTGTTCTGCTAGACATCGGCACTCATGATGAAGTTTATTAAGTGGGGGCTGGTTTTTGAGACGAGCAATTTTTGACCTTTATGGTTGGTAAAACCCGCCCCTACATTTCCTTGTTTATTTCCCGTCTAATCTCGGCACTCCCTCCAAAAAATCGCCGCTTAACATTAACGCAGTAAACAAACAAAGATTATTCATTTGAATGCTCAAAGAGGAGGGGCGGGTTTTCGAGGCCAGCAATTTT
>RDXH01000219.1 GCA_004292745.1 Oscillatoriales cyanobacterium
CTCCCAAAAGTTTTCCATGCCTCCCGAAAAAATCCTCCTACAATACTGGCGCGAACTTGGCCCCGCCGATCGCGCAAAAGTCCTTCAGTTTACCCAAGCTCTAGCGCTCAAATCTTCACCCGAATTTACCCCCAAAACACAACTCGGTCAAACCCTGTGGAAACTTCGCCAACGGGCGATCGCCAACGGTATGAAACTCCTCAATGAAGTGGAGTTAGAGCAAGAAATTGCCGATCGTCGAGGTGGCTGCGGTGTCTGGTAAACTAATTTATCTGGATTCAGGTGTTCTAATTAGTGAATTTCGGGGCGAACCTTCCATCAGCATTCGTGCCGCTCAAATCTTAGACGATGACACCCGACAATTTGCCACCAGTCGGCTCGTTCAACTAGAAACTTTGCCCAAAGCACTTTATAACAAACAACTCGAAGAAGCAGAATTCTACGAAGCCTTCTTCAGTTCAGTAACGGTTTGGGCAACCGATTTAGAAAACATTTTGAAAAATGGCGATCGCATTGCTCGTACTTATGGATTAGCCGCAATGGATGCACTGCAAATTGCGGCCGCACTCTCCGTCAATGCTGAAGAATTTATTACAACTGAAAAACTAACGAAGCCCATGCACCGAGTCACAGAGATGGTAGTCATCTCGATTGCGATCGAGTAATTCCTTACAATGACGGGATTTAGTGTGACCCAGTACGGGAGGAAATAGTCAAATGGATAGACTAGATTATTATCGCCAGTGCATCGAAAAGTTACTGATCGAATCGGGTGAAGACCCGCCGATTAATGGTCAGATAGAAGTAGAATTCGTTTTTGACAAAGAACGCGATCGCTATCTGGTTATCGATTTAGGATGGAATGAACATGACCGTATTTATAACTGCTTCATTCACTTAGATATCAAAGATGGAAAAATTTGGATTCAGCGCAATCAAACCGATCGAAGTTTTGCTGATGAATTAGTACAAATGGGAATTGCCAAAGAAGAGATCGTGTTAGGAGTTCAGCCTCCCTATGCGCGAGAGTATACAGGGTTTGGAGTTGCATAGGAAATTGCCTGCAAACCCACATAAGCCCAAGTTAAGCGTTGCTGCTGTCCGGGTTGCGAAGCTTGTCGAATTGCATTGAACCAGCCCTGAATTAATTCTTCAACATTGATGACAGTAATAGCAACATCGCTCGTGTGAAGAGTTTCAAAACGTTGCAATATGAGTGGATTAGAGTGTTGCAGCAGTGTGATATGGTCGGTATCGAGAATATATTGAGTCATAGGGCTTCTGACTCAGAAAAATCGATATCGGCATTTCGATCGCGCCGATACGCTGCAACATATTCCGTGACTTCATTCAACAACGGATTGCATCTCAAAAGAGGCGAAACATTCAACATCGGACGCGCCTCGTACCAAGCAATCCGATCGTCAATTTCTGGCTGATTATCCAGATAAAAGCTAATCGCATCAAACACTTGAGCCGCCGTCACGAGTTGCAGTAACTTCTGTGGGATTTCTTCATGCTTGATTCCTGATTTCCAAAACACCACAATATCCCGTACAGTAACTTGAGTGTCTGCAATAATCGGTTCCCCCTGCAAAACTTCAGGATTGCGGGTGACATAGCGAGAAATGCTTGTAGATAATAGCGAACTGGTCATAACGACATTATCAGAAAATGTAAACCAGCCTTCATCTTAGCGTAGCGGACAGAAGATGCCTATTATTTCCCAAACTCCTTCTCTATTCCATTTGCAAATACTCCAACACCAGCAGCCGCAAATAGTCTAGCATTCGGATATACGATCGCATTTGAAGATAGCCCGATCGCCTCTCATCATAAAACTGAGCGATCGCAACACGATCGAACACCCGAAGCTGATGTAAATCTGCGATCGCTTTCTCGCGAAAACTCTTCCTCGGAACCAAGATAGCTCAGAGCTATCTCTTGGCGCTCTGATTTAGTGTTTTGATAGTCAACCGTCAACTGTGCCAAAAGCTGCACAATAATATCTTGCTGAATCGCTAACTTGTTTTGAACTTGTGTCATATTTCTATCGCCTTTTATCTCAAATCCGCTCTTCATCGGAATGATTATTAGCCTAAATTAGGACACGGCAGTGCCCATTGGTGTCAACTTAAGGCTGAAAGCCCGCCAAGTCCGTTAGTCATCCCACAAGTCCTAAGCGGGGTTAAAACCCCTGTCTAATAGAAGACAGTCGGTTGAAACCGACGGTCGATTTGCCCCAAACCAATATACATCAACTAACTCTTCAGTCCTCTTTGAGAGGACTTTCGCTATAACGATCGCACCAACCCGCTGAATCCCAATTCTAATTAGTTCCCCACCGTGCAAAGAATGCCATTGCAAAACTTTCAATTCACTCTCAATTGTCACCGCATTCACCACCAAACGCCCGCCCTCACCCAAAGCATTCCAACAGTTGTCCAGCACAGCTTCTGCGGTGACACCGCCACCGATGAAAATAGCATCCGGTTGAGGCAAATTTGCCAAAGCTTCCGGCGCTGATCCCGCCACAATTTGAAGTTCCGAAACACCCAAATTCGAGGCATTTTCAGCGATGTATTGCAGTCGAGTAGGATGGCGCTCGATCGCGATCGCCCGACAACCCCGATGACTCCGCATCCATTCGATCGCGATCGAGCCACAACCCGCACCCACATCCCACAGCAACTCACCCGGAATCGGTGCTAACGTTGACAGAGTAACGGCTCGAACCTCCCGCTTGGTAAGTTGTCCATCGTGCAAATAAGCAGCATCTGGTAAACCCGCAGTTCGAGGGAAAATCATAGTTTCGCGATCGGCTGCAACTACAATCGCGATCGCATTCAAATCAGCCAAATCCGGCACATTCCAGGCTGCTGCGACCCCCTCAATCCGCCGTTCCGAAGCCGCGCCCATCCGCTCGAACACCGTCATCAAACTGCTACCAAACCCCCGAATAGTCAACATTTTCGCCACAAGATCCGGCGTGTGTCGATCGGCACTTAAAACTAACAACCGCGCCCCCGGATATAGAGAAAGGGCGATGGAGGCTACTGGGCGGTTTGTCAAACTGAAAGTCTCAACCGCATCCAAAGCCCAACCCAGACGGGCGCAGATGAGACTGAAGGCTGATGCTGCGGGAATTACGATCATTTCGGCGATCGGAATCCGGCGCGACAGGGTGACACCAATTCCGTGACACATCGGATCGCCACTGGCGAGCACGCAAATCGACTCACCCCGGCGACGGATAATCTCATCGACTGTGGCTTGTAAAGGTGAAGCCCAGAGCAATTTTTCCCTGGTGTCGTCGGTGGGTAGCATCGCGAGGTGACGATCGCCACCGACAACGACTTGAGCGCGATCGAGCTGGGCACGGGCGATCGCACTCAATCCCGATAATCCATCTTCCCCAATCCCCACCACCGAAAGCCATTTGTCTACCATCAGCCCTACTCCTGCAATTTTTGCCACTCAGCATGAATCTATTTCCAGCATATTGGACAACAGCCAGTTGACTAATTGACTACAGCTAAAAACTAAATCGCCTGGTTGGCAACTTCCTTGATACAAGCTTTCTAGCCGTTTCAGCATTTAGGTAAGTCACCAAATACAAGCCACATAGAAAAAGTGACACTTTTAGTTGTTTAGTAATTCGTCTTTTTCCCTAAAGTTTAAGTAGAGGCAAACAAAACACCTAAAACGTTCAGCCTTTTATTTATATTACTTACAACGGGGTCTTTACTATGAAATACCTAAATATTTTAACCTTAATGTTTTTCTGGACTACTCTCAGCATCACCTCTCCAGTTAAACCCGATCAATGGCCAGCCTTCACTAATTCTAATAATAATGTGAATTCTCTCGAACAAATTTTAACTCCTAGAAATATCGAGGGAGAAACTCAGCCGACGGAATATCAACAAGATACAATTTTGTTTGGAGATATTTTACCTGTGGCTACCTTTTGTTTGTCATTAGTTTGTTTTTGTTTTAACTCCCCTACCGAACCTGATTGAAAACTCGAATATTTTTCATTACTCAAGGCAATTAGGCGAGGGGGAATTTGTTAAGAAAATTGAGCGTTTTGGTTTTGGGGGGCAAAACTGTGATAAAGTTCTTAAACCTGAAAGTGGGAAAGTCCGGTGTAATTCCGGCGCTGTGCCGCAACTGTCAAAGCCAGAATGCCGATTTCAGGAGTTTACTTTAGATTCCCTGCGTCGCACGGGGAGGGATTTATTTGTTAAGTTTGAGTGAATTACCGACTTGTCCGGGCCTATTCTCTGGTTCTCGCGCCCGCGACGGAATATTATCAAGGATGCGGATTCCGGGGGGAATTTTAAATGTAGCGCAGTGTGGGGCGATCGCGGATTTAGTCGATCGATACGGTACGGGCTACGTGCAAGTAACAAATCGCGCGAATTTGCAAATCCGAAACTTGAACTCGGCAATTTCTGCTGAAGTTTGGCAGGATTTACAAACATTGGGATTAGCATCTCGCTTAGTTGAAATTGACCCGATTCGCAATATTATGGCCAGTCCGACAGCGGGTATCGATCGCCAATCGTTACTCGATACTCGCCCCCTAGTTACAGATTGGGATAATTATCTGCAAACCCATCCCGAACAGTCGGAACTTTCGCCTAAATTCAGTGTCGGTTTTGACGGCGGAGAATCGGTTTCGATCCGCGCTATTCGCAACGATATTTTATTAGCAGCAGAAAGGCGATATGCTGATGCAGAAATCGTGCTGCGGCTGTATTTAAACGGCGACACAGGGATTATAATTCAAGAATCGCAATGTATTTCAGTATTAGCAGCCATCGCTAGCGTTTATCTTCAATACACAAAAAATCAGCCTCGAATAGAGGGAAAAAAACCGCGTTTGCGTCACCTGCTGGCAGATTGGGGTGTGGAAAAATATCTCGAACAGATACAGCATAATTTACCCTTTGTATTGCAGCAAAGCTCGATCGCTCCGTCTGAAAAATCCCTAGCCAATTACCAACATCTCGGCATTCACCCCCAACAACAATCCGGTTTCTCCTACATCGGCATCGCCCTGGCCCTAGGCTGGCTAAAATCGCAACAACTGCGAGATTTGGCAAATTTAGCCCAAAACTTCGGCGGAGGCACTCTGAGGCTCACGCCTTGGCAAAATCTGTTGATTTCTGACATCCCGAACCACCGCCTTAGCGAACTCGAAAAGTCGATCGCCCGTTTGGGATTGCACTCATCCGCAACCAATCTAGACTCATGTTTAGTTGCTTGTGCCGGCAACACTGGCTGTGCATCGGCGATGACAGATACCCAAAGCCACGCCCTAGAAATGGTGCAGGATTTAGCCCAAAAATTGCAGATCGATCGCCCAATTAACATTCATTTCAGCGGTTGCGAAAAATCCTGCGCCCAACATTCTCCCATTGATATAACGTTAGTGGGAATTCAGATAAAACAACAAAACGAAACGATCGCAGGTTACGACATTTACGCAGGTACAACAGACTCGCCTTTTGGGCGGAAAATTTTCCAGGGCGTGAGAGTTGCAGAGATTGCAAGTTTTACAAACAAATTGCTGCAAATATACCAGCGATGGCGATCGCCAGACGAATCCTTGGGCGAATTTGTAGATCGAAGTGCGATCGACCAATTGAAGCAATTGCTTAACCCCAAAAAACCAAACCACAAGTGAACCTCTTTCTTCCTCTTTCTTCCTACCCTTCGGGAACCCCTGCGGGGAACGCGCATGAAAGCGCCTTCGCGGTTCATTCAAAAAAGATCCAGTTTTAAATAATGCTTGACTATATTAAAGACGGAACAGAAATCTACACCAAATCCTTGGGCGAATTTGTAGATCGAAGTGCGATCGACCAATTGAAGCAGTGGTTTAAAGTAGAGTCCGGTTAGTAAGTTTTCTGTTTTCGAGTTTAGTATTCTCAATGGCTTGTAACTCAACAATGACTAAATTCCTTCTAACGCGCTATTATTAACAAAAAGCTGGTGCGTCCTCACTTCGCGTTAAATTTTACCAGAAAAATCAATATGCTCTCCATTCCAGGCGTAGCCGTTGTAACACTTCTCTATGAAAGTGCCAACTCCCTCGTTTACCGGGCCATTCGGGAAGCAGATAACCAGCCACTTATCCTCAAACTTCTCAAAGAAAGTTACCCCACACCTCAAGAATTGGTGCGCTACCGCACCGAATACCGCATCACCAGAGCTCTGAAAGAGGCGGGAGTCGTGCAAGTTTATGACTTGCAAAAATACCAAAACACCCTCGTGATGTTTCTGGAGGACTTTGGCGGCGAATCGTTGAAAATATTGATGCAGCAGCGTCAGTTTAGCCTAAAGGAGTTTCTGCAAATTGCGATCGCCACAACTGAAACTTTAGGGCAAATTCACATCGCCAATATTATTCATAAAGATATTAACCCCTCAAATATTGTTTACAACCCGAAAACGGAACAATTAAAAATTATTGACTTTGGCATTTCCACTCAGCTAAGCAGAGAAACACCGACTCTGAAAAACCCCGGCATTCTGGAAGGAACCCTCGCTTACATCTCACCAGAACAAACCGGGAGAATGAATCGTACTCTCGATTACCGGGCTGATTTTTACTCCCTCGGTGTCACATTTTACGAATTGCTGACAGGAAAACTGCCTTTTGAAACAGAAGATGCTTTAGAGTTAGTTCACTGCCATATTGCCAGACAGCCAGTTACCCCCCAGGAAATCGAGCCAAATATTCCTCTGATTATCTCCCAAATAGTTATTAAATTGATGGCGAAGAATGCCGAAAATCGCTATCAAACAGCATTAGGATTGAAGCACGATCTAGAAAAGTGTCTCGTTCAATTACAAGCAACGGGTAACATTGAAAAGTTTGCCTTGGGAAAGCGGGATATTACAGACCGTTTCTTGATCCCAGAAAAGCTCTACGGCAGAGAAACTGAAGTTTCCAATCTCTTAGCAGCCTTTGAACGAGTTGCATCAGGACGATCCCCCCAACCCCCCTTATTAAGGGGGGCTTCATCCGACTCCCCCCTGAGTAGGGGCGGTGGATGGTGCGTGCCCGCCCTAGGGGAGGAAGCGAATTTATCCGGCAGTGAACTGATGCTAGTCGCTGGCTTTTCTGGGATTGGTAAAACCGCATTAGTAAACGAAGTTCATAAGCCGATCGCCAAACAACAGGGCTATTTTATTAAAGGCAAATACGACCAATTTGGGCGCAATATTCCTTTCTCAGCCTTTGTCCAAGCTTTTCGGGATTTAATGGGGCAATTATTATCAGAATCCGATGCTCAATTACAAATATGGAAAACCAAGATTCTCACCGCAGTAGGCAATAATGGGCAAGTCTTAATTGAGGTGATTCCTGAATTAGAACGCATCCTTGGCGCTCAACATCCAGCAATAGAATTATCGGGGAGTGCAGCACAAAATCGCTTCAATTTGCTGATGCAGAATTTTGTGCAAGTATTTACCACCGCCGAACATCCCTTAGTGATATTTTTGGATGATTTGCAGTGGGCAGATTCGGCATCTTTGAAGTTGCTACAACTATTAATGGAGGATAGGGGGCATCTGTTAGTTTTGGGTGCTTATCGGGATAATGAAGTATCGCCTACTCATCCGTTTATATTGACAGTAAATGAGATTATTAAGTCTGGGGCAATGGTGAATACTATTATGTTACAACCATTGAGTTTAGCAGATCTGAATCAATTGGTAGCAGATACGTTGATTTGCGATTTATCTTTGGCTCAACCGTTAACAGAATTAGTCTATCAAAAAACTCAGGGTAATCCCTTTTTCTCGACTCAATTTCTGAAGGCATTGTATGATGATGGACTAATTACTTTTGACCCCCCTCAGTCCCCCCTTAGTAAGGGGGGAAGTACAGGGGATTCCCCCCTTAGTCAGGGGGGAAGTACAGGGGAGTCCCCCCTTAGTAAGGGGGGAAGTACAGGGGATTCCCCCCTTAGTCAGGGGGGAAGTAAAGGGGAGTCCCCCCTTAGTCAGGGGGGAAGTAAAGGGCATTGGCAGTGCGATATTGCTCAAGCTAGACTTACCCACGCCTCGGATGTAGTGGAGTTTATGGCGGCGCAATTGCAGAAGTTGCCCCAAGAAACTCAGGATGTTCTTAAGTTGGCTGCTTGTATTGGAGCGCAGTTTGATTTAGATACATTGGCAGTTGTCAGTGAAGAATTACCAGAAAAAACGGCATCAGCACTGTGGAAAGCTTTGGAAGAAGAACTGATTTTACCGATTCACGAAAATTATAAATGTTTTATTCCAACAGAGGCTCAATTCAAGACTGATTCTATTTCCAATCCAACTTATCGGTTTCTACACGATCGCGTCCAGCAAGCCGCTTATTCATTGATTCCCGATCGCCAGACACCAGCCACTCACCTCAAAATAGGACAATTGCTGCTACAAAGTTCCTCAGAGATGGAAAGAGAGGAAAAACTGTTTGATATTGTCGAGCATTTGAATTTGGGGCAGGAGTTAATCGCCCAAGCAAATGAGCGGGAAGCCTTAGCTCAACTTAACTTAAAAGCTGGACAGAAAGCTAGAAATTCTACCGCTTACGCTGCGGCAAAAGTTTATTTGCAAATAGGGATAGAGTTATTGACAGCAAACTGTTGGCAAAGTCAATATGAATTGACATTAAATCTTTATGTTGCTGCTGTCGAAGTTGCCTATTTGAATGCTGACTTTGATGATATGGAGCAAATAGCAGCAGAGGTGTTGGAGAAAGCCCAGACAATTTTAGACAAAGTTAAAACTTACGAAATTTTAATGACAGCCCAGACAGCCCAGAACAAGATGTTGGAGGCGATCGCAGTAGGCAGAGATGCACTGGCGCAATTGGGAGTTGAACTCCCTAACGAATCCGAACAAGTTAAGATAGATCTAGCGCTACAGAGCCTTACCAGACAACTCCAAGACAGAAGGATTGAGGAACTACTTAACTTGCCCGTAATGACCGATCTTCAGATTCAAGCAGCCATGCCAATATTAGGAATATTATGGTCGCCGATTATTCAAGCCATGCCGAGTTTAACGCCACTACTGAGCTCCACGATGGTGAGTTTATCGCTCCAGTTTGGGAATTCACCTGCATCGACGGTGGGGTATTTGATTCACGGTGTGGTGCTATGTTCTTTTTTGGGAGATGTCAAAACTGGCTATGGCTTTGGTAAATTGGCATTGAATTTACTCGATCGGTTTAATGCACCGGAATTTAAGTGCATGATTATAGCTGTATTTAGTAGCTGGATTCAGCATCACCAAGAAGCTCTTAGGGCAACGATACCAATGAGTAAAGATGGGTATATGGCTGGCATGGAAACTGGCGATTTTCTATACGCTGGCTA
>RDXH01000220.1 GCA_004292745.1 Oscillatoriales cyanobacterium
GATTAGTTTATCTAAAACAAGCACGCCAGATGGGGCTGCACCGCGAACGATGTTGAGTATGATTAAATTGCGGAGTTCGATCGGTGCGGCTTTGATTATCAGGCTTAGGCTGCGCCGCAAAGCTTGGAATGTGGTGATTTGGATGGGTTGCATAGTTTGTGGGTAGGTGTCGGGTCTACTCATCCCCTCCCGTTATATTATAGTAACTTTATCTCAACTAAACAGTGCAGCTTTTTCCAAGATTAAGCGAACATCAGCCGGATTTCTCGATACATCATACTGCCAATGACCAAAGCCACCATACTGGTTAACAGCTTTAATCCACTGATCTAGAAATCCCCATTTAGCTTCATCTTGGCGAGTTGATTGCCCTTTGGTTTCCAAAATCAAGAAATTGTCATTTTTTAGACGAACTATAAAGTCGGGACGATATTTGCGAACAACTCCGTCAAAAATATAGAGAATCTCGAATCCCAGGTGGTCGTTTTTTACCCAAGCATCCACAATACTATCGTTTCTTTCTCTGTCAAGTTCATAGGCTTCGCTGGCTTCCCATGTACTATCAAAGACGCAGCAGTTGATGTGAGATTTACGAGTGTAATCACAGGGTTTACCTGTATACCAGGAACGCATATCACCTGTAGATCGGATTGGATGAACTGGATCGAATACTGGTTCTATTGCTTCTGTATTTTCTAAATAAATAGCTTGCCAGATGTGTTCAACTACTTTTCTCAGATTCAGAGTGATTAGGATACGCCGTCGAATCTCCTCTTGATTGAACAATGGCGGAGTAATTTGGATAAAATCTGAGTGGATAAATTCTTCGACTAATCGAATCAGTTTTGCTAGTAAGTATTCTCGATTGCCTTGCCAACCTGGTTGCATTTGATCGAAAATATCTCTAGCAACCTCAAAGGTGATTTTTTGCATCCGCTGTTTGCGACCTAAATCTTCTAGGTCGATCGCCTTTATTTTCGTGACATCAGGTTTGCTATCTACAATAGGAGCCAGTTCTGCTCGTGTACTATTGTCAAAAGCATCTAACTCTAAAGGTTCAACACGACTTAAATCGAGTTTGAGTTCGGGCTTATAAATGTAATCAATGCGGACGATATTTGGAAAGCTGATCTCAAATTCCTGCTTTTCTGGATCGGGTCTAATTTCAGTTTTAGGGCTAGGGGGCGGAGGCGGAGTTCCCTCATCGGATTCGTGGGGAAGAAATGTGAAAGGAACACCAAAAATATTGACATATTCGGCTTCAAGTAGGTTTGTTTCTGGGTTGATGTCGTAAGCAGTTCTCCGCAAACCTCTACCTACCACTTGTTCGCACAAAAGCTGACTGGTGAATGCGCGAATCCCCATAATATGCGTTACAGTTTTAGCGTCCCAGCCTTCAGACAGCATCCCAACTGAGATGACATTTTGAATTTGTTCCCCAGGTTTCCCAACTTGACCAACCGTATCCACCATTTGCCGTAAAAGTTCTGCTTGTTCTTTCTTTGACAGTTTGCGAATCGGTTCATCATCAGAGTTATCTTCTTCGCTAGTCTCTGGGTTTGTGTCTTGGATATCGGTGCTTTCTGCTTGGGATTCTGCCATTTTTAAAACGTTAGAATCGATGTGTAAGGTATATTCTGGAATGCAGAGTTCTTCGACTTTAATTCTATTATGGTCAAAGGCGTATTTGATTCTGGCAGCAGTTTCGGTACGGTTGGCGATCGAAATCATTGCCGGTGGAACTTTATGCCCCGATTCTTTCCATGCTTTCGCAGTTTCCAGCCAATCTTTTCCGAGTAAGAAGTAGCCGTTGTTTAGCAAATCGGGCAGCCGTTCATTGGGTTTGGCTTTATGATTGACATCTTCGTAAACTTCTGGATCTCGATAAAGATGGTAAAGACGGGATTTGTAATCTTTTGTGAGTTGGCCATCATCGCGAATGACAACGCGAGGGGTTTTAACTAAGCCGGATTCGATCGCATCATTTAAACCAAAATCGCTGACAATCCAGCCAAAGAGAGCTTCCTCTGAGCTTTTTTTACCAGACGGGGCAAAGGGTGTGGCGGAAAAGTCAAAACAGGTGAGGATTTTTCTAGCTTGGTGAATGCGATCGCACCCACCAACCCACTTGGTTGCCTCATCTAAGTCTTCTTTGCTGACACCTTTAACTTTGGATTCAGCCGGGATGCGCCATGCGTGGTGTGCTTCGTCGTTGATCACAACTATATTGCTGGAGTTGGCAAGTTCGCCTAAAACATCCCGTGCGTAGGCTTCGTTACTTTTTGCACCACGTTTATCAACTCCTTTTTTCTTTTTAATTTGTTCCTCTGTTTCCCAATTGAGGGTGTGCCAGTTACGGATCAAAACCTTGCCTTGACGAAGTTGATCGAATAAGCCAATAGGCACTATATTGAAAATTTCGTAGTAGCTATTTTCAGCATAGGGAAGTAGAACTTGCAGGCGATTCTTAACTGTAAGTCCGGGGGCTATGACAAAAATAGCTTTGGAAAAGCGGGAGTCTTGGGGATAGGTAACTTTATTCAGGATTTGCCATGCAATTAACATCCCCATGACAATGGTTTTGCCGGAACCTGTTGCCATTTTGGAACAGAGGCGTTTGAAGTTTCCCCCATCTGAAGGAATATCAATGCCAACTTTTGCAGATGCTGGGGATTCCGTTAGCCAGATTAGGGTTTCTATGGCTTCTAACTGACAGAAAAAGAAGGGAAAGTCGCGTTCTTCGGAATTGTGCCAGTGTTCTAGCAGACGTTTGGTAACGCCTGTAACTCCGGGGTATCCTTCATCGCACCAAGCTTTGACGCGGGGACGAATCTGGTTAACTAGAGGAATTTCGACAAATTTGCCTGGATCGTCGAAGGTTTTGGAGCTTTCGGAAGCAATGATATAGCCTGCGGGTCTTCTTCCCTCTGCACGGTTGAAGAGGCGAGAAGTGCGATCGTAGTGCCAATATTGTTTCGGTTCTTCGTAGGGAGAATTGATGATGAGCTGGTCAATAGTAGTTTTTGAATTCATCTGTGCCTCGCTTAATCAGAGTTTTTTACTAAAGGGTAAACATAGACTTGATGTGCTTCTAGAGATGTGAGGATATCTGTTTCCTCATGCTTAATGTGTGTTTTAATTGCTGCCTTAACCTCTTCCATCCTACTCGATGTATTTTGCTGACGTTTTTTAGAACTATTATTACTTTGCTGTTTTCGTTCAGGATTCTTATGATTTTTTTTCTGCTTCTTACCTTTACCTTTTTGTGACAGTTTATCAGAAAGTGTATAGTCACTATCGTTGGTCACTAAATCACATTTATTAAGAGCTGCCATGTGAACAAAAATACAATCTGTAGTTTCAGGTTGATCGTCATCATTTAAAATGATGGTTTTGAGAATCTTGTCCATAGGAAGATTAATCTCCTGCTCAGTAAAATGATGAGTGTTAAGAACTATCCAATATCTCAAAATTTGAATTTCATCTCTTTCGTCACTAGAATCTTTGATTCGCTGGATGAGTCTATGCTTATATTCCTCTTTTATTCTCTTTTGCCGATCCATACAAAGTTGATACCCTTGACTTTGAAGAACCTTTAGCAGCTTATTGATATGCTTTTCTTCTGTTTTAGTTGCTAAATCACCCAAAATAATATTTTTTTCATCATACAGTAGATGTTCAAATATATTAGTGTCAATCACAATTAAATACAATTTATTATCATCTATTAACCCATCGCTGTCTATCATAGTTACTCTATTATATGGACTATTTATTTTTTTACAGTTCAAGTGCTTCTATCACATCTGCTCCAAAAAACTCCATTGGCAATCCTTTTTCTAAACTGCCATCTGATCTAATATCTAAATTTTTAACTTTAACTATTTCATCCTTAACATAAAAGTATGCAACCGAAATATCTTCGCATCTCAAATCGCCATTAGAAACCAAACGTCGCAGGCGGAGAATAATATTTGAGCTATGAGTTTCAATTAATGACGGAATGTGGCGGTCATTCCATAAATCAGCGAAAAAAGAACCCATTTCCAGTTGTGCTGTTGGATGGATTTGCGCTTCAGGCTGTTCAACTATTAAAAGTTGTCCTTTATTGAGTAATGCTCCCTGAACAAAGATAGGGATACACTGGCTGACCCCAAATCCAAAATCAGCCAGGTAAGATTCAGCCCCAGTTAGTTTATTTCTGGCTCTAAATTCAGGAATAAATCCTTTTGATTGTGGCTTAAACTTCAAATCATGAATATCGATAACAGATTCAATGTGTTGCAAAGCAAAATTAGATCTTTTAAGTCCTTCCTCAGTTTTTTCAGTGAGGAGTTTTTGTAAATGAGGCATTGAATATTCTCCTCTATGTCCTACATCATCAGGAGGCGGACTACCTAGTATGACACTTCTCTCTGATTCTTCTCGAATTGGCGAGAGATGTCGCATAGATATAATTTCATGTCGGATACCATCAAGGTAAAGATTATCAAAAGCAGATTTAATAATTTCTACAGGATTATTGGGTAATGGAAAGCTGAGAAATCTAGTCCGTCGAATGTTATTTTCTTCTTTTTTAAGGACTTTTTTTCCTCCTATTTTACAAGTAACAGTATGTTCCGCTTTTGTACTTTTTCCGTAGGGTATACTTCCGAAAACGCAAAACTCAGCCGTCAATTCGGTGGCAGGTACAGTGGAATCAACTCTAACTCTCGTTTCAGTTCCTTCTGTTAGGGGGTCTTGAGCAACAATAGTTGAAGATGTTGTTAACCTGATGTTTAAGTCTGTAACATCACCTTCTAAGCTTTTGACAGGTTTGCTTTGTTTGAGTTGTTCTCTAATTTGTTGAATTGCAGGATCTGGTAAATCATTAGTTTGAATTTCCAAGCTAAATTCAAATTTGTTACTGCGGGATAGAGAGTTTTTCAAATCGCTGAAAGTTCCAAGGCTAACGTGCCGTCCTTCTGTAGCAAAAAAATCACCCTCGCTAGATTCAAGAGTTTGCTGGAGCATAAGTAAGAACTTAATGAGTGTAGATTTTCCAGCACTATTACGACCGATCAGAATTGTGATTGGTCGGATGCGAACATCTATCTCTTCGCGAAAGGCTCGAAAATTTTTCAGCTTGATCCTGGTCAACATATATGACGTTTACCTGATTAATTTCTTAACTGAGTCGAATAATCTTCAAACTCTCAATGCCTCTATCGTCCACAATTTTAACAGCAACACGCTGATACTCGCCGATTTCAAAAGGTAACGAAACAGTCCCTTGATAAGACTCGATTAAATCCTCATCAATTTCAGCTTTGAGATTGCGGGCGAGGCGAGACCAAGCATCCTTTTCTCCTGCCATCGGGAAGAAAACCTGACGGGGGAAAACGCTTCTGCCATCATAATCGATATCTAACATCCATACGGCAATTTTTTCAACGCTGCCAGACTCAATGTTTCCCGTCTTTGTATTGTAATAATCGAAGCCGTGAACTTCTACTTCCCACTTGCCTACATCTTCTCCTCTGTTGATGCGACGCAGGGCGACATCTGGTTGACCCATCAGCCAGAAGCTATCGTTACTAGCGCGTTTTTTCTTAAGGTCTTCTGTCTGCATATCCATGTTCATTTGTGCTTTCAGAAGCGTGACACCAGGCCAGTTGGTTTCGTCGATGTCTTTGGCCGCTTCAGGGTCAAATTGGAAGGCGGCAAAGATAATTAACTTCGGTTTTGGTACTAAAGTTTGTGCTTCTTCAATAGCTTGGCTAACATGGCGTTGTTCTAGGGGGGCGTGTTCTGGCCCGAAAGAAATAACCGTTCGCATTGGTTTATCATAAGTGCCGCCAGCTTCTTTGACAGTATTTGCTCCCAAATCGTTAGGTTTAGTTTCGGCATCGGCATGAAGCCAACGAGTACCGGGTAAAGCTTCGACTCGCGAGAATAAAATGTATTGTCCGTTTTTACCGCGAATTCCGGTTTTTAGCATTTCATCGCGCCATTCTGATTGCCGCAGAGTTTCGCCAGAACGGGCAATTGATTGGTCAGCAACGGGTGGATTGATAACATCGTCAATCGGTTTGACTATGGGGGCGGGGACTGCTTCAACTGTAAATGGACCGGTAACTCTGACTCTGGATTTATCTAATAAAGGTTGGTCGTAGAGGGTTTCTTGGTCAGCGTATTTATTAATAGCTTGTTCGATTTCGATGCGGTTCATGCCTTCCCGAATTTCGGGGTTATTGGCAATAGATTTAAGGGTGATGTGAGGGACGGTTTTGTATTTGAAACCATCGCTTACGCCTGCTTGGGAATTTGCTAGTTGATAATAGTCAAAGGTGGCGGTCATTAACCTTTGTTTGGCTAGTGTTATTGCTACTCTTGAGGTATCGCAGGTTATCCATCTGCGTCCCCATTGTTCGGCAACGTAGGCAGTTGTGCCGCTACCGCAGGTGATGTCTAGGACTAAATCGCCTGGGTCGGTGGTCATTAGGAGACAGCGTTGGATTACTTTGATAGATGTTTGAACAACATAAACTTTTTCACTCCCAACGCTACTTCCCGAATCTGTCCAAATGTTATTGATTGGGAATGCTGGGAAATCTTGAAGATATCTAATATAGTTCAGTGTATTAGCAGAAGCTTCTATTCGATTAGCTACAATTAATTTATTAAAACCTTCACTGCCAGTTTTCCAATATCCCCTCAAAGGTTGAAATATACGACCTGAGAATTCTACTGGAAAACTTCCCGGTGGTCGTTGACTTCTCATATCACTTAAGCGGTATGGCTTGACTTTATTTAAGTCGATCTCTTTTCTAGTAGCTTCATCTAAAGTCATTTTTGAACCGTCAGATAATTCCACTTTTGTATAAGCACCTGCTCCTTGACCTTCTAATGATTTTTCTATGAAAAGTTTTCTGTATTTAATTTTCTGTTTGTCTTTTGCATATAAAATAAGAAAATCACAAGTACCAGCTAATAGTTGACTTGTTGCACTACTTGTTTTAGCAACTGTTATTAAAGCAATAAAATTATCCCTCCCAAATACCTCATCCATCAATTCCCGAACATGATGCACATTCTCATCCGAAATCTGCACAAAAACACTACCACTTTCCGACAATAACTCCCGCGCCAACAACAATCTATCTCTTAAATAAGTCAAATAAGAATGAATCCCCAATTCCCAAGTATCCCGAAATGCTTTAATCATTTCCGGTTCTTGAGTCAAATCCTCATCTTTGCCATCCTTCACATCCCGCTTATTCACAAACGGCTGAAAATTTGAACCATATTTAATCCCATAGGGCGGATCGAAATAAATCATCTGCACTTGTCCCGCCATTCCCATCGCCTGTCTAATCGGTGGATTTTCCTCTGGTTGCTCAAATAGAGATAACTGTACACCTTGATTTGGGTTACGCTTCCGTACTGCTTTAATAATGCTGCGCGGATCGATGCGTTCGTGAACGTGCAGCGAGACTGTTGGTACTTCAAAGCTAGTATGTTCCGCTTTGCCGGCCCAAACTAACTGAGGGTCAAGGTGAGGATCGTAGGCATATTTTTTGCTATCCCCATCTGGATCGGTATCTGGCGTAACCAGTCCGACAGGTGGGTTATTGACTCTTTGTTGGTTTTCGTGTTTATACTGCGCGATCGCCCTTTGGTCAGGTTTCTTTTGCCTCGCCATCCGACTTCCTCTACCCTCAAAACCTTTACCTTACAATTTATCCCACACCTTTGCCAAATTTGTTAGATGTTTTTTGGGATTGCTCCAGTCCGCTAAGTAGAAGGAAGAAGGAGGAATGCTTATACAGCAACCTTTTTAAAGTTGAGCTCTTGGTGTCTTATGTTAGTCCAGTGAAATAAGACGGCTGAATTGAAATCTTATTATAGTAAAACGCTTTTTAGTATAATAAGAACCTCGCGCGATCGCTGAGCCACCGTTAAAAATTAGCTGTGTCGTGACTTTCAAAAAGATCCAGATAGGGTTTGTAACGATAAAGTCTGTTGCGTTGCCAACCTGTGACTTCTTGAAGCAAAGCAATTTCTACAAATTTATCGACTATTTT
>RDXH01000377.1 GCA_004292745.1 Oscillatoriales cyanobacterium
TCGGCTTAAACACCGTCGTAGACAAAATCGCCGCAATATACCCACCCAACGCATAAAAACCAGGGCTAGCCAGAGACAACTGACCAGTCATTAAAGGCAAATATAGCGACATTCCCAACATTGCACCCAGCAACATCGAGACAATCAGAAACCCGTAAGTAGTAAAAAATTCATTCATAAAATTATTTAAATTATAAACATACTTATTGGAGTTTAGACTAAGCACAAATTTACTCAGCTAACGCTGAGTAAATTTGTGGCGAATTTAGAGAGAGATTCCCAGGTTAACTAATGGATTTTGACGAGTTTTGGAACCGACCTTTACCCTTTTTTACCACAGGATAGCGACATCTTTTAGTGCGAGGTTTTCCTGTTTGCCATCCATCAGAATTTCCTCGACGTTTGGGAGCAACAGTGGGAGTCCCAATCTTGATTAAAAGTGGCAGCATTGATTGTGCAACCCTTCCAGGGGTCAATTCAGAGAGAGACTTTTGCCAGGGTAGACGAGTTTCTCTGACTAAATCTTTAGCTAACCATAATTGCCAGGTCACTAATGGCATCAAATCGCTCCATCGTTGACATTGTTCAGGGGTACTCAACTTCGGTACAGTCCAATGCAAGGTTTGTTTGGCTAATCGATACCAATGCTCGATCGTAAAACGACGCAGATACAGTTGCCAAATTTCTTTCAGGGATGGCATTTGGATACCAACCCAAACTAACCACAAAGGTTGAGTTTTGAATTGCCCTGTTGCATCTAGGCGTTCTACTAAAATCAGAGTCATCGGATGTTTGGGACTGCCTCGAAAATGCAAGTTATCCCATTTTCTCAATCTGATTCGTCCGAGTTTCGGTTCCAGAGATTCCAGTGTTTGTTCTGGTTCCGACCAGCTTTGAGCGTCGTTAAGCTTAAACTGCTTTCCGTGAGTTCTTGGTCGTCCTCTACCACTATAAGATAGAGGTGCTGACCACAAGCAACGATTAGAACGAATACGCATGAGTTTATCAGCCGCGATCGCAGCGGTGGCTTTTACCAGAGGGGCACATCCTTGACGAGCTATCAAATAGAACGATTGGTCGATGTTGAAGCTCTTGACACACTTGTGCCAATTGTTCAGCACCTTTAGCGATCGGATTTTGGTTGAGTCGATGGGAGGTATAGCGGTTCTGTTTTGCTTCCTTGTTAAATACCTTGAAGGCTCTATTTTCGAGGAACCACAGCGATAACCGTGACCCCTCCAATTTGCAGTAGCGATGGTAATTTCTCCACCCTCTAACTAGGGCTTGCTGAATAATCGATCGCTTTCTGGCGATCGGGAGTGATCGATATATTCAAACAGAGTTAAAGATGAGTTTTTCCTGCCTTATTTTGAGTGA
>RDXH01000221.1 GCA_004292745.1 Oscillatoriales cyanobacterium
TAGAGTAGAAGGAGCCGACTCCCTACGTAGAAGCAGGAAGTAAGTTTTAAGTGTCCGAGATGTCATTCTTGTCCGCTTTATGTCAATCTTATGTAGCAGAAAGCTGTAAACACCATCCTCCGCGCCGGAAAAGCTGCCGGTACTTTTGCCGACACCCCCGAAGTCGCCCAGCAGTGGATTGATGCTGGCGTTCAATACGTGGGACTGGGGGTGGATGTTGCCGTCTTTTTACGAGCTTGTCAGTCTATAGTCAAAGCAGTCGATCGACTTTAGACTTTGGATTAAACAGCTTCTAATACCAATTAAAAAAAAGAATGCAACAGTATTCTTGTCCCCCCCCTTGGCAAGGGGGGGCTAGGGGGGGTCGAAGAGTGTTGCACAATTTTAGACAAATGGTATAAGTAGAAGGAAGAAGATCGATGTGAAGAAGGAAGAAGACTTATGCAGTCAGCTTTTCGGTCATCCGTATTTTACGTTGAATTAAGTGGATTTACTTAACTCCCGAATTTATTTGGGCATCTTTACAATATCTTTGCAATTTTTGTAGTGTCTTTGACCACAGGTAAAAAAAACCTGAGCTAGACTAGAAGCATACATCTCCTTAAGGCCAAATTAAGGAGGGGAGCAAGGATTCATGGAGAACTATCTATGAAAACAGCATTAGAATCCATTCATTTGGATTACGCTTTTATGTTTACTTTCAAAAAAGTAAACTCAATTAAGCTAGAAGGATTTAAGCCATTTTTCGACGATATGCCGATCGATCCTTATATTAAAGGAAAGTATCGTTCGAGAAGGTTGTCGCGATTTATAGTCAATGGAAACGAATTAATTAAGTTGCCTCACGGCTATCTTTTCCAAAGTAAAGAATACAATCCGGTGGTGGGTGATATCAAGCGTGAATTTGCCGAATTGGACGATCGACTAATCGCCCTGGATAATTTCAAACAAATGATTTTTGCTTTTTTCGATTCCTGCAAAATTCACCCGGAAGCTGAAATCGGCATCCATCAAATCAGGACGACTTGTTCGCCACACAATTTTGGCAATCCTGCACCGGAAGGTATTCACAGAGACGGTACTGATTTTATCGGCATCTTCTCAGTTGACCGAACTAATATTGTCGGTGGTGAAACTCATTTGTACTTGGCGAAAAAAGAGAAGCCTGTGTTTAATAAAGTTCTGCATCCCGGAGAACTGCTGTTGGTTAACGACCACGAATTTTTTCACTTTACTACACCAATTAAGCCGGAAGTGGAAGGCGTGGGGACAAGGGATGTCTTTGTGCTGACATCTCCGAGTTTGCTAACTGATTGAGCCATAGACTTCAGCGACAAATGCCGCTCCCCGATTTCTTAAAGAAGTCGGGGAAATTCAGTATCTCACCAAGACTCAAAAATTGGGATTCTGTGGATTCAAAACACTGTCCCGTCGCTGTTTATCTGAATTGGCGGCACTCCACCAGCCCTCAATTCTCCGGCGATTTTCCGCCCCGCGGCCCAAGTTCCTCCTTGCAAAATCTTCACCAGCGGCAAATCAGTCGCACTCAAATCCAGCTTGGCTCGCATAGCTTTGGCAATTTGATCTAACAGATGGACAGTGAGCGATCGCCATTCTACAATCACCTCCGAACCCGGTAAATAACTCTCGCTAAAAATCCCTAAATCTTTTGCCTGCAATAGCCCAATATCCAAACAAAAACCGCCGTTGCGATACTCAGACAATCCCGTTAACTCATCTAATTCCACGACTTCTAAACCAAGCTCTTGTAGCGGTTCCAACAGGGAATAAGTTAACCACTGGGAAAGTTTGTGAAACGGCACAAATTCAGAGTCCTGATATTCTCCCAACAGAGCCGGATGTCGCCAAACATCCCCTAAATTCACCCCTCCAATTACATATCTCCCAGGCCAAATTTCCCCAAATCCTGTCAAAACAGCGCTCAAGACTTCCTGGGCCTTGATAGTTTTAAATCCACCAGAGTGAGTATCCAGCAAGTATTTTGCCAAATTGCCAGGGCGCTGGTTTTCGCCGCCAAACAATAATGGATGTTGGCAAATCGCCTTTCCCAAACGCTGCAACAATTCTAATCTACCCTCTAAACCAACTAGCGGATTTTCTCGACTTACTTGAAATCCTGTCGCTAAGGTTTCTAAGGTTAATTCAGAAAGTCCTAGAGCATCAGCTTGCCAGGGAAAATCGGGATTGCTGGAAAAAAAACCTTGACAAAACATCCGAAAAGTGGCGACGGCTAAGCCTTCGGAGCGGCGGTAAATCTGTCCTGTTTCGGCTTCGCAATAGTGCCAATCTGCACCCGCACCGGCATCAAGCAACACACTGATAATCGCTAGGTCAAATTTGATTTGAGCCTTTTCCAGGAGTGTAAATTGTGCTATTGCTAGATCTAATTGAGCGAGTCGGGGCTGGTTTCCCACTTCAAAATGCCGCCAGCGACTGTGAAAGGGTATCTGGAAATCGGGATACTGTTCCCTAGTTGTCTCCATCACATAATTGGCGGCTTGGTCGAGTTTGGTTAAATCGATGCGGAAATGGCGGAGTTTATCTTCCGAGGCTAAATTAAACAGCCGATCGCACTTGTGGCGAATAGCAGCAGGTGTCCTTAGATATTCCACGGTTTCTAACTCTATACTATTCAAGTTCATATAACTAGGAAACGGTAAACATCATTTTCTTTAAAAAAGTCAAACTGACTATAATCTAAAATATTATCTAGTATAACATTTTTATCTATTTTAATCAATTGATATTCCCACTTAGAACCGCTCACTTCCCGTTTGATTTTTTCAGAAACAATCACCGAATTTTTCTCATATTTCGGAGATACTATTTTGCTTAAATCTTCCAGTCTGTCAGCTAAGTTAATATCTTTACCGTAGGTACAAGACCGAAATATATACAAATTTCCCTTAGCAACTCCCACCGACAACCCACAAGGTATTTGATGGGAATCGATAAAGATTTTCCAATTTTTACACAAACTTTCCATAGCCGCCAGGGCTGAGTGAGATTCGGGGAAAGTGAGCAAGTGTGAATCGCCAACTATACTCCGAATTGTGCCACCGTATTCTTCGCAAATTGTTTTTTCAAAGGCATCAAAATTGGTGAGTAAATATTCCACATCTTTGATAGAGTTAGATTCTTGATAGGCAATAAAACCTCTCAAGTCAGCTTTGACTATTGCTTGATTTTCCACAATTCGCGTCTTATGACTTTGGTCAACTTTGTAGACTCTTTCAGGTTCGCTCATCCCTTTCAAAGAAAACTCATTGACGAAGGATGTTTGCACTTCTGCTTTATTGAGGGCTAACCAAGCTGCTTGGGATAAATATATTTCATCCTGGGGAGTAACAGATTCTATGCGAGCTGTTAAATTTACTGTATCACCAAAGATATCTTTATCTTGGTGCAAAACATCTCCTAAAGTAATGGAGACGCGAATCGCCAATCGTTCGTCATTGGATTTGCTAGATTGTTGTGCTCTCAATTCTTGCTGCATTTCTATGGCGGCCATAGCTGCGGCTGTCACACTCGGAAAAATCAGCCAAAATGAATCACCTTCTCCTTTAATCAAACTGCCTTCATTTCTGGTGCTAATATCTAAAATAAAAGTTTTGTGTTCGTTCAACAAGCTACTTAATTCCGACTGAGATAATTTTTTTACTCTGACGGTATATCCGCAAATATCTGTTTTTACTATCACAGTAGAACGTAAATTAGCCATAAACTGCCTTGATCGCTCAAAAAAAATAGCAATGAATTTTATTTTACCAAGACGCGACGAATCGCGATCGATCTCACCTCAATCTTCCAAATCCCGTCCTTTAGTTTCTGCGAGGATGGTAGCATCGGGTACTCCCGATGGAGTGTAGTAACCAGCAGCTTTTTTGGCGATGATTTCGACTTGTGCATCTGCGGGAATCCGATCTTCGGGAATGGGGATGCGATCGCACACTTTAATGCCAGAATTGATAATCGCATTGTATTTAAGATCGCTCATCGAAACTAAACGGTCAATGCGAGAAATTCCCAACCAGTGCAACACATCTGGCATTAGTTCTTGAAAGCGCATATCTTGAACTCCAGCAACACATTCAGTGCGAGTAAAATACTCATCTGGGCGATCGCCTCCAGTCTGCCTTTTTCTCGCATTGTACACCAAAAACTTAGTTACTTCACCTAAAGCTCTACCCTCCTTACGAAAGTAAAGAATTACCCCCGATCCCCCTGCTTGTGCTGTTTGGATGCACATCTCAATTCCGTGTACCAAATAAGGACGACAAGTACAAATATCAGAACCAAAAACATCTGAACCATTACACTCGTCATGTACTCGTACCGCCAACTGCTTCTGTGGGTCAGAAATATTAGCTACATCCCCAATAATATAAACTGTAGTTCCCCCAATCGGCGGCAAAAAAACCTGCAATTCTGGTCGCTTCACTAAATCAGAAAACATTCCCCCTGTTTGCTGAAAAAGCACGCGGCGGAGGACTCTTTCTTCCACACCAATTCGATGGGCAATTCCCGGCAAATACCAAACCGGATCGATCGCAATTTTTGTCACTGCCAAATTTCCGCCAGATTTCACAATTTTGCCATCAATGAGTACCCGGTTTTGGGTAATAGCATCTTGAATTTCCGGCAAATTAATGTGAGCTTTTGTGACTGCAATTGTCGGTCGAATATCGTATCCCTGCTGATAAAACGAGGCGTAAATTTCGCTAACCAAACCGCCAAAAGGATCGAGAGAAACAATCAAGTTAGCATCACCCCAACTGGGGTGAGGTCCGATGTCTGCCGCGGGAGATGTGTTAGTAAAATCGGGGCGGTGATTTGCTTGGAGTGTCCCATTGGCTACGGCTAGCGCCCGATAGACAGAGTAGGAACCGGAGTGAGTGCCGATCGCATTGCGGTGAGAGGATTTGCTGAGACTAGCAATCACCGGCCCACGTTTAAGCGGATCTATTTCTCCCCAATAAATAGGAAGAGGTTTTCTGGGAGATATCTTGGGGTGGGAACTTAAAAATATATCCTTGGGTGTTGACACAGTTTTTCTGGCTCTGGTTATGGATGCTGCTAAAATCTAAAATCGATTGACTAGGGAAATTTTCTCAAAAATTAAAGATTTTTCATTTGTGCTTCAGCGCTCTCCGCTAAACTGCCAATAATTAAGGTACATACTTTATCTTAGTTTATCTAGTAATTTTATCTAACTTTTGGCTGATTTTTGGGCAGAAAAATACAGCCAAATACAGAGGGTGCTGAAAAATTAACAAACAGATAAACCGGAAAATTATAGAGGTTTACAACTCCTGAAATAGTTGCTATAGTTACAAATGATAGCACTAAATTATCAATAAATATTAACTCATAGATTGAATGTTGCCAAGTACATCTAATTATTTGCTAAAAAATGCTTGCGTGCCGATGTCTCTGTTGGAGATTCCATCGATCGCACTCAAGTCCGATCCAGTCGCAGTCAGAGAGACTGGCGAGGGTTTGTGTGTAGTGGATATGGAAATTAGCGCTGGGGCGATCGCCAAAATTACCCCCTCCGGTAAGCAACCTGTATCAGAAGTTGCAGATATCCCAGTGGTAGATTGTCGAGGAGGCCTAGTTTGGCCTTGTTTCCTGGATATACACACCCATTTAGACAAAGGTCATATTTGGGAAAGAGCACCCAATCCCGATGGCACATTTGCCAAAGCAATCTTGACAGTGGGCGCTGACACTCAAAAAAACTGGAACCCAGAAGACATTTATCGGCGGATGGAGTTCGGGATTAAGTGCAGCTACGCCCACGGCACCAAAGCCATCCGCACCCATATCGACAGCGGAGGCGAACAGGGAAACTTTAGCTTAGCAGCATTTGAAGAGTTGCGGACACAATGGGGCGATCGGCTAATGTTGCAAGCAGTTTCCCTAGTTTCCCTGGAATATTTACTAACACCAGCCGGGGAAAAATTAGCCGATAAAATGGCAGAAATCGGCGGTATTTTAGGCGGTGTTGCCTATATAAATCCAGACCTAGACAAACAACTAGATCGAGTTTTTGCCCTCGCCCAAGAACGAGGCTTAAATCTGGATTTCCACACCGATGAAAATGACGATCCAGAATCAGTAACATTGCGACAAGTAGCCAAAACAGCCATCCGCCATCAATTCCCAGGTAAAATCATCTGCGGACACTGCTGTAGTTTAGCCGTCCAACCCCCTGAATTAGTAACAGAAACTATCACCTTAGTCAAGGAAGCTAATATTGGCATTGTCAGCTTACCAATGTGCAATCTTTATCTCCAAGACAGACAATCCAAGCGGACACCGCGCTGGCGGGGAGTGACGCTGGTGCACGAACTCAAAACAGCAGGAATTCCCGTTGCTTTTGCTAGCGACAACTGTCGCGATCCCTTTTATGGATTTGGCGACCACGATGTTTTAGAAGTCTTCAATATGGCAGTCCGAATCGCTCATTTAGATAGACCCTATGGAGATTGGCCCCGTGCGGTGACAAAGACTCCGGCAGATTTAATGGGATTGCCTAAATTGGGGAGAATAGCAGTAGATTTACCAGCAGATTTGATTTTATTTAAAGCCAGGAATTACAGCGAATTATTATCAAGGTCTCAGCGCGATCGCACAGTGTTGCGGCAAGGTAAAGAAATAGATACAACCTTGCCAGACTACCGCGAACTAGACGACTTGCTAGCAAATTAAACTTATAGCAATCCTCACATCAACTGTAAACTATTTCTCTTTCCTTCTCTTCCTTCGCGTCTTCGCGGTTCGTTAAAATCCATCGCTGTAATCTTGTCAATTCACAACTAATTTGATATAAATGTAAAGGCTAATTTAATAGAGGTGATTTTAAATGAAAGCAGTTATTTTATTGTCGGGAGGGCTGGATTCCTCAACAGTTTTGTATCAAGCCAAAGCCGACGGCTGCGAATGTTACGCGATTTCCTTTGACTACCAGCAAAGACATCGGCGGGAGTTGGAATCAGCAAGGGCGATCGCACTTGCGGCAGGTGTTAAAGCACATCAGATAGTCAACTTTGATTTGACACTGTGGGGAGGTTCGGCGCTGACGGATAATCAGATGGAATTGCCGATCGATCGCACCCTCACAGAAATGTCCCAAAACATCCCGATTACCTACGTTCCAGCTAGAAATACGATATTTCTCAGTTTTGCCCTCGCCTACGCCGAAACTCTAGGAGCT
>RDXH01000027.1 GCA_004292745.1 Oscillatoriales cyanobacterium
GCTACAAGTAGAAATTGCTGTCTGCGAAGCTCAAGCCGAACTCGGCTACATCCCCGCCGCCGCAGTCGAAGAAATTAAAGCTAAGGCTAATTTTGACCCCAAACGAGTCCTCGAAATTGAAGAGGAAGTTCGCCATGACATGATTGCTTTCTTGACAAATGTCAACGAATATGTAGGCGATGCCGGCCGCTACATTCACCTCGGTTTAACCAGTTCCGATGTGCTCGATACTGCTTTGGCGCTGCAATTAGTCGCCAGCGTCAATATTTTGTTAGAACGTGTCGAAGATTTGAGCCAAGCTATTCGCTATCAGGCCCAACAACACCGCAATACTGTGATGGTTGGCCGATCGCACGGAATTCACGCCGAACCCATCACCTTTGGCTTTAAACTAGCTGGATGGCTGGCCGAAGTCTTTCGCAACCGCGCCCGATTAGTCAATTTGCGATCGTCCATTGCAGTCGGCAAAATCTCCGGCGCAGTCGGAACCTATGCTAATATTGACCCGCGAATAGAAGCGATCGCCTGTCAAAACCTCGGACTCGAACCCGATACCGCATCCACTCAAGTCATTTCGCGCGATCGACACGCCGAATACGTCCAAACCTTAGCACTTTTAGCCGCATCGATCGAACGTTTTGCAGTCGAAATTCGCAACCTGCAACGCACCGATGTTCTCGAAGTCGAAGAGTTCTTTTCCAAAGGGCAAAAAGGCTCATCCGCCATGCCCCACAAACGCAACCCAATTCGATCGGAAAGACTGACAGGAATGGCAAGAATTGTCCGCGCCAACGCCGTCGCAGCCTTAGAAAACGTGGCGCTTTGGCACGAAAGAGACATCTCTCACAGTTCCGTAGAACGGATGATTTTGCCAGACAGTTCAACTGTCACCCACTTCATGTTAGTAGAAACCACAGACTTAGTAAAACACCTGCTAGTCTATCCCGAAAACATGAAGCAAAACATGAATCTTTACGGCGGAGTTATCTTCAGCCAGCGGGTGATGTTAGCCTTAGTAGAAAAAGGCACGAGTCGCGAAGATGCCTACAAAATTGTGCAATCTTGTGCTCACGAAGCTTGGAATAAAACGGGCGGCAATTTCTACAATTTGATTGCTAAGGACGAGCGGGTTGCTGCTAAGATGACGAGCAAAGAAATTGATGATTGTTTCGATCCGCAGTATCAATTAAGGCACTTAGATTTAGTGTATCAGCGCTTGGGAATTTGAGGAAAATTTAAAATCACAAGAGAGCGAGCGAAAGTTCTCGCGCCGATCCGAAAGTCCGCCGGGGGTTCAAACCCCCGTCTCATAGCTAAAGTCGGTTGAAACCGACTGAAAGACTCATAAAAACAAAATTTTCAAGAAATGAGAAATATCTTAGTCCTCTTAAGAGGACTTTAGCTATGAGACAGGGGTTTAAACCCCTGTCGGACTGTCGGGCTTGCAGACAAGATAGTGTAGGTTGAGCTGAGGAACGAAACCCAACCTAAATTGCATCTTTGCCAAGACTGGATCTAGTTCGGATGACTCTTCAGAATAGACTTGATATCGACACAATTGCAACAGCAATAGCTATGCTGTAACAGAGCATCAGTCCCGATCGCCAATCGATCGCGTACCCGTCATGACCCAAAGCCTTAGTCCTATCTCAGTCCGCGCCTTCCCCGATCATACCCAACTCCCCGAATCCGACGGCACGTTTGTGAAAAACTTCCAAGAACATCCTCAGTGTATCCTGCTCACCGATTCCCTGGAAACCACGCTGCAAACCCTACACCCGGACGGAATGTATGCGATCGGGCAAGATAGTGGCATCTACTGGCGTGAAACCGACCCACCAGAACGTGGAGCCGAAGCCCCCGACTGGTTCTACGTGCCCAACGTCCCACCCCTGGTGGATGGAGAAATTCGTCGCTCTTACGTGTTGTGGCGCGAGTATATGGTCCCACTAATTGCGATCGAGCTTGCTAGTGGGAATGGTTCGGAAGAACGCGATAATACTCCTCTATCTCGTACCTCAGAAGGTGTCACTCAGAAACCCGGAAAGTTTTGGGTATATGAGCAGATTATCCGCATTCCCTACTACGCTATCTACATTATCAAAACCGGTGAACTGGAAGTCTACAACTGGGTGAATACTCGTTATATTCGCTTGGAACCAAACGATCGCGGACACTACTCGATCGAACTAATGGGAGTGGAGTTGGGCCTATGGGAAGGTAGTTATCAAAATCAGACACAGCGATGGTTGCGCTGGTGGGATAACCAAGGTAATTTGTTGCTAATCGGGAGCGAACAAGCCCGACTAGAACGCCTTCATACCGAACAGGAACGCCAACGGGCTGAAGCTGAGAGTCAAAGGGCCGAAGCTGAGAGTCAAAGGGCCGAAGCTGAGAGTCAAAGGGCCGAAGCTGAGAGTCAAAGGGCCGAAGCTGAGAGTCAAAGGGCCGATCGGGAACAGCAACAGAAAGAACGATTGGCGGCTTATTTGCGATCGCAAGGTATCGATCCCGATCTTATATAACAGCTATGAAATTTAATTGTTTTGGAAAATACCCGATCGCATTTATGTTAGTTTTACTATTTGCGATCGGTCTACACCATCCCATATTTGTCCGCGCAACGGAGCAGCCACAAGTGCAATCTCCCCAATCAGAATCCAACCCAGTAGTACCTGAAAGCATCTTCATGAGTCAACTCCCGAATTGGGCGCGGCTGGTTGACATCCGCACTGTCAATCGCAACATTCGCCTCGATATTCGCTACGCCACAGCTAACAATTTCTTGAAACGAAAACTTTACTCCACAGCGAAATGTGCCTTGAGAAGTTCTGTTGCTCAAAAGTTATCGCTAGTTCAAACAGATTTGGAAAAAATCGGCTTAGGTTTGAAAGTTTACGATTGCTACAGGCCCTTATCTGTTACAAAACAAATGTGGGAAGTTTTGCCAGATCCGAACTATGTTGCTAATCCTGCTAAGGGTTCGCGCCACAATCGCGGTGCTGCTATTGATTTAACTTTAGTCGATCGCACTGGCAAAGAATTAGAAATGCCCACGCCCTTTGATGATTTTACCACAAAAGCTCACAGAGATTACCAAGGAGGCAGTGCCCAATCTCGGAAAAATCGTCAAATTCTGGAAGATGCGATGAAAAAACATGGCTTTATTGGTATCACAACAGAATGGTGGCACTTTGATTCCGAAGATTGGCAGAAATTTGCGATTCTTGATGTGTCGCTGGGCGCAATTCCTTAATTTTAGGACTTACGCACTCCGACAAAGAAACCGGGTTTTTTAGCGAATCTTTGCCCCTCCAGGAAGTATTATCCTAAAAACTTGGTTTCTCACTACCAATCCGTAATATTGTTGACCGTTGCATGGTCATGATTTATATCAATTCCGGTTGTATCGTCAGGTGATTTAACCGCGAAGGCGCTAAGGACGCGAAGGAAGAGAAGAGAGAGTTTAATACAGGACTCGGAAGAGAGGATTTGATATAATTCCTATGTCAAAAAACTGCACACTTATCGGACTTTTACTGAAAATTCATATTCGTATCCTCGGAAATTTGAGTCTAGTTGAAATGTGTAATTACCAGTAACGGGAATTTTTCCACTCCACTCAGTTTGATTGTCTTGATAAGGCTCTTCTCCCAACAGTTTCCCGTCAGGAGTCAAAATTTGTGGAAAAACATCTTTGCGGTTCCTCACAGTCATTGTTTGACCCTTAAGGATGCGAATTATGTAAGAGTGACTGCCACCACCAATAATTCGACCTTTCACAATTGCCTCATTACCCCCAGGCAAAAAATTAATCTCCTGTCGCACATTCGGACAACTACTTTCGGTGCGGTTTTTGGCAATCCAACCGGCAACTGGATCGGTAATTCGCAACCAACCATTTTCTTCTGCGGCGACGGAAACAAAGGTATTATTTTTGAGGGTTCCTACTATTTTGCTGTCTGCTACTCCTGGGTTCGATCGCACATTCAGCGGTGGATTGGGATCGCTGACTACAGCCATACTGATTTTGCAGCCGGAATCGGGAGGTGTGATGGATATCGGCTCAACTTTTTGCTTCGAGTTTTCTGGGATTAGAGAAGATGTAACTGGGGAATTTTTTGCAGGTTGGGGTTGAAAATTCTGAGATTGGATGGGTCTGGTTTTTAGTTCCACTGGTTCTGTTTTCTGAGATTTAGGAATTGTGGTTGGAACCCCTGAAGTAGTTTTTTTGTCGGATAGTGCTGAGTCTGTCAGGGGAGGATTTGAGACTTGCATCGAACCTGACTGTATGGTGGCCCAGGCTACTCCGATCGCCGTTGATAGCCCTGCTAGGCAGAGGATGATGATTTGGCTAGTTTTTAATGACATATATTTTTGAAATATTCATGGATGTTTGAAAGCGCTATATCCAGAATAATCAACAACAGGAGGTGAGGGCAAATTCTACAGAACAATCCTATTGGGGCAAAGTTTACCGAAAAAATGGGTCTCAAGCCCCGTGCTTCCGGCTACAGGAGATGTCCAATTCTAGTTAATCTTTACTGAACACCTGTAGTGATGGTACTGTTGCTGTGAGCCAGTTGTGCCTAATCTGGCAAAGCAAGCATCCAGGGTAAGGTTGAGCCGATTAACTAAAATGTCAAGATTGATTCCTCTGAGATTACAACCGCCTCGCGATCGATTACTCCAGGATGTGAAGCGGGAAGTCCAAGCATCTCGATCGCACTCTTTGCACAATGCCGTATTATCCAACCTCCGTCAAGAAGTTGCGCCTCCGGGCGTCAGCCGCTGTTGGGATGTGGAAGTAAAGGTGGGAAACCGTCCCAGTTTTCGGCTACCTCCCAAAGCTAGCGTGGCTAAAGTGTTCGATCGCACGGGGGGTAAATTGGTCATTTTGGGCGCGACGGGTGCCGGAAAAACCACTACACTGTTAGAATTAGCTCTGGTCTTAGTTTACCGCGCCCAAAAAGATGCTACCAAGCCGCTACCGGTACTATTTGAACTCGGTACTTGGAAAGCGGAATCCGGGGCGATCGCCGATTGGTTAATTGCTCAACTTAAGTTTAAATACGACATCCCCACGGCTGTAGGCAAAAAGTGGCTTAGCGAACACAAATTACTCCCTTTGCTCGATGGTTTGGAACAAGTAGAAACTCACCGCCAAGACTTGTGTATTCAAGCAATAAATCAGTTTATTACCAGTGAATTAGCACCCGAACATTTAGTAGTTTGTAGCAATTTTGAAGTTTACAAGAACTGTCTAAATAGATTTAGTCTGCACGCAGCAGTTTTATTGAAACCTCTGACAGAAACTCAAATTAAAAATTATCTTTTAGAAGCCAGAAGTCGCGAACTTTGGTATAGCCTCGAACCGGAGCCTGATTTGTTAAAAATGGCTAAAGCACCACTATTGTTAAGCATGATGGCTTTGGCATACGAGGACATATTAATCGAATCTTGGAAGCGTTTAAATTCAGCGGAAGAACAACGAAAATACCTATTGACAGCCTACATTCGTCGCCAAATGACAGGGGAAGTGAAGCAGTATCCCAGAGGTAAAGAACTGCGATCGGAACAAATACGGCACTGGCTGGGATGGCTGGCGAACAAGATGGAACAGCAAGGAATTCAAGAAGTTTTACTCGATAAAATGCCTTTTACCTGGCTAGAAACTGGCGAACAGCAGCGGGCGTATTACTTTGGAGTTAAGCTGGTGGGCGGGCTGATTTGGGTGCTTTTGGGATTAGCCGCCACTTTGGTTAGTGGCTCGATTTGGGGATTGATGACAGGGGCGATCGCATCCGTAATTAGTGCTTTGTTACCGGGGATTCCAGCCCTTGAAAAATTTATCTTGCATCTAGTGCTGTGGTCTAATGGGTACATTCCTTGGAATTACAGTCTTTTCCTCGATGCAGCAGCGGGGCGCTTGCTGATGCAAAAAACAGGCGATCGGCGTTATCGATTTATTCACAATTTATTGCAAAAGCATTTTGCCCAAATTAGTCATTAGTTATGCGTAAGTCCTGTAGTTGTTATATCAATTCCTCTCTTCAGCGGAATTATTCATTTCTCTCTGTGTTCTCTGTGTTCTAGTAAGGTTAAATCACCTGACGATGCAAAGGTCAACGATATTATGTGGAGTTTGCCAATTTTAGTATTATTTTAACTGAAATATTCATTGACATAAGACAAATGTTATGATAGAGATTGGCAAAATCTCAGGTTTTAACTGCCAAATGTGCGATCGCATTCAAATCCACACCCCCAAAAGGTTAAGATTCTAATCTAACCCTCCTCCAATCATTCACCTCCTATGGCAGAAACCTTATTGTTCAACGCCCTCCGCGAGGCCCTAGACGAAGAAATGGCCCGCGACTCCGCCGTATTCGTACTCGGCGAAGACGTAGGCCACTATGGCGGTTCCTACAAAGTCACCAAAGACCTCTGCAATAAATACGGCGACCTCCGCGTCCTCGATACCCCGATCGCCGAAAATAGCTTTACAGGCATGGCCGTAGGGGCAGCAATGACAGGATTGCGGCCGATCATCGAAGGCATGAACATGGGCTTTTTGCTCCTGGCGTTCAACCAAATTTCCAACAATGCTGGAATGCTGCGCTACACCTCCGGCGGCAACTTCAAAATGCCCATGGTAATTCGCGGTCCCGGTGGCGTGGGCCGGCAACTAGGCGCCGAACACTCTCAGCGACTAGAAGCCTATTTCCAAGCAGTCCCAGGTCTAAAAATCGTTGCCTGTTCGACTCCTTACAACGCCAAAGGGCTTTTAAAATCAGCCATCCGCGATGACAATCCCGTCCTGTTTTTCGAGCACGTTCTGCTTTACAACTTGAAAGCAGATTTGCCAGAAACAGAATATTTAGTGCCACTGGACAAAGCGGAAATAGTGCGATCGGGCAAAGATGTCACAATTTTGACCTATTCCCGGATGAGGCATCACGTCATGCAAGCCGTGCCCGCACTGGTAAAAGAGGGTTGCGATCCAGAAGTAATCGACCTAATTTCTCTCAAACCCCTTGACATGGAGACCATTGGTGCATCCATTCGCAAAACCCACAAAGTAATTATTGTGGAGGAGTGCATGAAAACAGGAGGCATCGGTGCGGAATTAATTGCCTCAATTAGCGATCGCTACTTTGACGAACTCGACGCACCAATTTTGCGACTTTCATCACAAGATATCCCCACACCATACAACGGTAATTTGGAAAGACTGACAATCGTACAGCCAGCTCAAATTATCGAAGCCGTCCAAAAAATGGTATCCCTACGAGTATAAATAGTCATTGGTCATTGGTTGTTGGTTATTGAATGACCAATGACTAATGACAATGATTAATAACCAATAACAAATAATTAAATATGCAAAAACAACGTTCAGTATTAGCCCTAATTTTTGTTTTAATCATCGCCGCCATTACTGTCATAGTAACACTTCCTACGCGGCTAGGATTAGACTTGCAAGGAGGCTCACAACTCACAATTCAAGTCAAAACTACCCCCACCATCCCCAAAATTGACCAGGGAATGTTAGAAGCAGTGCGACGCATCGTAGAAAATCGCGTCAACGGTTTGGGAGTTTCCGAAGCCTTAGTACAAACAGTAGGAGAAGACCAAATTCTCGTACAATTGCCAGGAGTAAATGACCCCCAGCAAGCAGAACGAGTTTTGGGCGGCACCGCCAAGCTAGAATTCCGGGAACAACTGCCAGGAACCGAAGCTCAATTAGCCATCGAGAGGCAGTTGCAGCAGGAATTACTCGCAAAACAAGCAGCATTAAAAACTACCCCCAATGAGGCAGCATTTAAAGAAAATCAGGCTGCTTTGAAAAGGAGTAATGAGGCAATCTCGAAACTATACAAAAGTAGTGAACTCGGCGGAAGCAACCTGAAGGATGCTCAAGCTCAACCCAGTGGTAACGAATGGAATGTCGCTCTCCGCTTCGACACCAAAGGAGGCGAATTATTTGGCGAACTTACTAAAAATTTAGCCGGTACGGGACGGACTCTAGGCATTTTTCTAGATGAAAGAATGATTAGTTCTCCTGTAGTTGGCGTGGAATTTGCCCAAACAGGAATTACAGGAGGAAATGCCGTAATTCAAGGTCGTTTTACAGCCCAAGAAGCTAACGATTTAGGAGTGCAACTGCGCGGTGGTGCTTTACCAGTACCCGTAGAAATTATTGAAAACCGCACAGTCGGTGCTAGTTTGGGTAAAGACAGTATTCAAAGCAGTATCACCGCAGGGATTGGGGGTTTAACTTTAGTCTTGATTTTCATGATCGCCTACTATCGACTCCCTGGCGTAATAGCAGATATTGCCCTGTTAATTTATGCTTTGCTAACTTGGGCTGCTTTCGTGCTGTTGGGAGTAACTTTAACGCTACCGGGAATTGCTGGTTTTGTGCTCAGCATTGGTATGGCTGTGGATGCCAATGTGCTGATTTTTGAACGCACGCGAGAAGAGTTGCGGGCTGGAAAAACTCTATACCGTTCTGTAGAATCGGGTTTTTACCGGGCTTTTTCTAGCATTTTAGATGGTAATGTCACAACGCTAATTGCTTGTGCAGCGCTGTTCTACTTGGGTGCTGGTTTAGTGAAAGGGTTTGCTGTAACGCTAGCCTTGGGTGTCGCAGTGAGTATGTTTACGGCTATTACTTGTAGTCGCACTCTGATGTTAGTAGTTTTGGGATTTCCAGCATTGCGGAAACCTGAGTGGTTTTGTCCTAATTTGTCTAAAACTGCTAATAGTTAATGGGGGAATGGGGAATGGGTAATCGGTAATCGGTAATGGCTGTAAAGTACAAATAGCTAAAAATTAGTAGTAAATTAATTTGCAATGCCCAATGCCCAATGCCCAATGCCCAATTCCCAATTCCCAATTCCCAATGCCCAATTACCAATTACCAATTCCTGCTAAATTATGAAATTCAGTGTAATCAAACAGCGATCGATCTGGTGGAGTATTTCCGCCGCGATTATCCTTGCGGGTATAGTCTCGATGGCAATTTCTTGGACTCGTCCCGACATCCGCGCACCCCTACGCCCTAGTTTGGACTTTATCGGTGGCACTAGGCTACAATTTGAACTTGACTGCACGAAACCAGAAAATTGTAAACCCATCGATCTTGCTGCTGTCCGCGAAATCCTAGATACCCAAGGTTTAGCTGGTAGCAGCATTCAAGTTATCGGCAAAGAACAGCGGGGTATATCGCTGCGAACCAAAACTTTGGATGTCGAAAAGCGGACTAATTTGCAAACAGCTTTGAGTGAAAAAATAGGCGCTTTTGCCCCTAAATCCACTCAAATTGATACGGTAGGCCCTACCCTCGGTAAACAATTATTTACTTCGGGATTGTTGGCTTTATTACTCTCTTTTGCTGGCATTACTATTTACCTGACATTCCGATTTCAGTTAGATTATGCCTTTTTTGCTTTTGTTGCCCTGTTCCACGATGTGTTAATTACTCTTGGCATTTTTTCATTTTTGGGTTTAGTTCTAGGCATAGAAGTAGACAGTTTATTTGTGGTTGCTCTCTTGACAATTATCGGTTTTTCTGTTAACGATACAGTAGTGATTTACGATCGCGTGCGTGAAGTAATTAAGCTAAATCCCGGTTTGTCGATCGACCAAATTGTCGATGATGCTGTGATCCAGACCCTTGGAAGGTCGATTAACACGACGATGACTACGCTACTGACACTGTTTTCTATCTTTTTGTTTGGTGGCGAAACTCTCAAATACTTTGCTTTAGCTTTGATTGTGGGTTTTATTGCTGGTGCATATTCCAGTATTTTCATTGCTAGTACGCTGCTAGCTTGGTGGCGCAGTCGCACGGGCAACTCTATCCCCGTTCCTGTAGAAGCCATCAACCCGTCAGATGAAGTTTAGTTAACTGTTGACTGTTAACTGTTAACTGTTGACTGTTGACTGTTAACTGTTGACTGACTAATAACCAATAACCAATAACCAATAACCAATAACCAATGACTAATAACTAATGACTAATGAGAGCGATCGCACTTTTCAAATCGAAGTCCAAAGACTCCACAAATTGACAGTATACGGCCGCTGGTTAACTGTAATATTTTTGTGGCTTAGCGTCGGTTCTTTGAGTATTTGGGCTTTACGCGATGAAATTGCTTTGTGGATCGAAAACTTTACTTGGGCTGCGGTGCGTTACGGTTTATACTTTCACCGCTGGCCAACTCTCGGTTTGGGTTTGTGCTTGGGGATGACTTTGGGAGTGCTAACTTGGCAAGGTCGCAATGTTGTGCGAGGATTACCACTGCGAGAAAAACAGCGTTTGGAACAACAAGTAAGTCGGATTCGCCAACAGGGGCCTAGTCATCCTCTGTGGAAGTGGGTTTGCCGATTTTGAATCAGAAAGAAGAAGCAAGAAGTAATAAACTATTAAACATCAAATCGGATTTATATACCCTACTTATTGAAAAAAGTAGGTAGATTAATTTTCTGTTTTCGATCGCACAAATGTCGGTCTTTTTCAACATTCGGATTGTATTGTAGGTAGTCTCTGAGTCGATCGCAGCCGATAGTCAGCAATTTGTCAAGTTCCCCAGCTTCCACTGTCGTAGCATCCAGGTTCCAAAGCCTTACCGACGAATCTTTACCCGCAGATGCCAAAGTTTTGCCATCGGGACTAAAACTCAAACTCCACACATCCGCAGGATGTCCCTTCAAAGTTTGCAGCAAAGTACCATCCGTGCGCCAAATTCTTACCTTACCATCCATACTCCCCCCAGCCACAGTTTGGCTGTCAGGGCTCCAATTAACACTACCCACACCCGTTGTAGAAGCGGCTAAAGATTTGAGTAACTTTCCCTCAGTATTCCAAAGTTTGACACTCCAGTCATGACTCGCACTCGCAATCATCTCACCATTTGGTGAAAAATTACAGCCCCACACTTCATCTTTGTGTCCTACAAGAGTTTTATGAAGTCTAAATTGTTTCTTCCCATCGCGTTTCCAAAGTTTTATAGTTTTATCTTGACTGGTGGAAGCTAACATCTCTCCATCGGGACTAAACCTCACTGATGTTACCGGTCTAGTATGACCTGTGAGAGTTTGCTGCAAAACTCCATTTAAACTCCAAATTTTAATGGTTTTGTCAGAACTCGCACTAGCAATTTGTGCTAATTTGGGGCTAAAACTAGCGCTCCAAACTAAATCTTGGTGTCCTTTGAGAATTTGCTGCAAACTGCCATCTCTGCCCCAAATTCTGACAGTTTTATCAAAACTTGTGGAAGCAATTAACTTACTATCAGGACTGAATACCACCTCACTAACTGACTGTTTATGTCCAGGTAAAGTCAAAATCAGCTTGCCGTTTGGCTGAAAAACTTTCACACTGTAATTGTCGCCGACACTAACAATTAACTTACCATCCGGGCTAAAGCTAGCTGTGTGTCCGTTCGCCAAACGATTGCGTTCTCGCACTGCATCGATCGTGTGCTGTAATCTATTTACTGTCTGTGCTTTGAGTTCTGGAGAGACTTCTATTTCTCTAATTTTTTTTCCGGCGCTGACTGCGGCAATTAAAGCTCCGAGTTGGTCGTAGGCGAGGGAAATATCGGCTGTAGAGTTTAGGGCTTCTATTTGGGCAATTATTGCTTGTTTTTTTTGATTTTCTATTTGTCGTGTGACTCGTTGGGCGTGAGTTATAATGCCGACAGCAATCGTAGTAGTGGTCGCAATTCCTAATAGGCTAAATTGGATTGTTAGCTTAGCTTTGTTTTGAGCTTTTGTCAAGACTAAATTGGCTTCGGTTAATATTTTTGACGCTGCTTTTTCTGTGGATAAAGCTTTTTGTACTTGCAGGTTTTCTAATTCTTGGCTGGCTGACAGAAATTGATAATCTCGATCGCTCAAGCTTTTGTCTGTGGCCCAGCTTAAGGCTTCTGCTAGCGCTCTACCTTGCAGCAAGCGGGAAGTGTCGGTATGATTGGAGGCTTCCCAAGCGGAGATCGACTCCGAGTAAGGCCGCAGTTTGGCTAATTCTTTTTCTATCCACTCTTGGTTAAAAACTGAGGCGTAAATAGGATTATAAACTCTCAGTCTTTGTCCATCTTTGACGATTAAACCTGAAAGTAATAATTCCATTTTTTCTGGACTATCTTGAAATAAGGCTATCTCCGTGTCCACCCCACCATCGAATTCACTGTTTGTGGAACTGGCATCTTGCCTGTTATTGAGAATAGTGACAGATGTGAGATTTGACAAAACTTCTTGGTAAAGTCCTAGCAAACGAGCCGTGCGCTGTGGATTTCTCAGGAGGCGATCGCGAATTGTTTTCAGATGTTCCGGTTCGTCTTGAAATTCCCAGTTGTTTACGGCACTCGAATGCACTAAATCTGCCATGAATAATTGAGTGTTAGCCACTCGATATTTAGGTTGATTTCCGCCCGATACATTACTTGTTGGGATTCCTAATTTTTCCGAAGCTAATTTACAAATCTTGTGAGTAAGAAAAGGCTGTCCTCCCGTCCATTCCAAGATTTCTCTGAGCACTTCTAGGGAGTTTTCTATTTGTTCTGAAAATCCTTGAGCTAAAGGGATTGCTTCGTCGAGGGCAAATCCTTTGAGTTCTATGGGGCGACCTATATTAAACGGGGTTCTGGTTTTATCAGCAATTAAATCTTGAGGAGTCGTGACTCCAAATAAGGCAAAAGTAAGGCGGTTATATTCGGGATTTTCAGCGCGTTTATTGTAGCATCCTCGGACCATTGCCAAAAAATCATCGCTAGAAAAATTGAGGGAAAGAACGCTGTCAATTTCATCTATAAAAATAACTATATTGCGTTCTGTGGAAGGAAGCAATACTTGTTCGATAAATTCATTTAATCTTAATACTGGTGGTAAGTGTTCTCGATCGCGCCACCAAGTCCTAAAATTGAGCGACTTAATTTTAAAGCTGTTGGCGAGAGTGCCAGTAAAACCCGCATACCACTGCATGGGAGTCATCTCGGTAGTGCCAATGCCAGTAATATCAACAGTACCGCAGACAGTACCTTCTGCTTGCAAGCGACGGGCTGCTTGTACGCGCAAACTTGACTTTCCCATTTGTCGGGAAGTTAGTACATAGCAAAACTCACCGGCTTTTAAAGATTTGTAAAGTTCGCGATCGGCAGCCCTGGTGACATAGGTAGGAGAATTTGGGGGCAAACTTCCCCCTACTTGATATTCAAATTCTGTCGCTGGCAAATCTGACACTGAAATTAAACGGGAAGAAAAAGGAAACTTGTCTATTTTACCTGGCTTTTGGTCAACAGAAACTTCGACTTGTTGCAGTTGGCTTGGTTTTGATAAAAGTTGGAGCATAATTTATTCTTCTTCCTGTTTTTGTTTAGGCAATTCTCATTAAAAACTCTAGGATATTAACGGTGGGAACTTCAGGCGGCGCGACTTTTTCGGACGATTTCACAGAGTTTGATTCGAGCCGAATTTGAGGGTAGGAAGTGAGGATTTTCATGGGCGATTTACCGAACTAGATGTGCTAAGTGTATTAACTATGAGTCGATCGCCATTTCAGTACAATGTCACTTTTTGAAGTTGCACAGTCGCTGAGTCGCAAGCAGTCAGCCGTAAAAATATAGCTTTAATCCTTCCTCTGTCTGGATTAGAGGCTTTTTCTAGCTGGGGCAATGCCGGGGTGAGGGGTAGACAGTTAGCCTATTGGCACAAGGAACTGGGGGCAGGGGGACTTTGAGCAAGTTCTTGTTCCCCCGCAACGATTCGGGGGGCTCGTTCGGATCTAGATTTAATAGTTAAACAGCAGTCTCTGACTGGGTTAGAAGTTAAGTTGACACCTATGGTGCTCGCCCAGTCCCTAGACTACCCTCCATCACAGACGATTTTATTCGCATCGGGGGCCAATGAGGGCCGGCACTCTTGGCACGGCCCCTACCAAGAGTGAAAGAGCCCTGTCCTGGGGGGGAGAGGGTGAGAAGGCGATAGGGCTAGAGACAGGAGTGGAGGCGAATCTTAATTGCTACTGAGGGAATGATTCTCTGAATAACTTTTGCTCTGGTTAATATCAGCCAAAAGAAAGATGACTTAACAACAATTTCGGTGTTAATTAGAATAATTATATAAAAAAAATACCTAAAGGAAGGGAGAAGAAAGAATGGACACATACACAGACCGCGAACAAGAACCAGTTGGGGAAAGAGAAATTGACTCGATACCTGTAGGCACTAAAGTTTCGCCCCAAAAAGTTAGTGGTGTGGAAGTACCACCTCTAGAAACCCCTGCTTATACTCAGCAAAAAGTGACCGTTGAGGAGTTAAAGATTAATGGTGATGATTTGGTTGCTAAAGTTAAAGAACTGATTCACGAAGGCAATATCCGCCGGATAATTATCAAAAATGAAGAGGGGCGGATCTTGATAGAAGTGCCTCTGACGGTGGGAGTAGTCGGTGGAGTGATCGGTGCGGCGTTGTTTCCAGTGATTGCAGCAGTAGGGGCGATCGGTGCTTTAGTAGCTCACATGACTATCATTATCGAAAAGAATGAGACTACTTAACCCCTAGGGGTTGGGCTCATCATCAGTGCTTCTATCCCCCCTGTTCCCCCTTTTTTTAGGGGGAACAGGGTCAAAAAATATTAAAAAAGGGGGATTAGAAGATATCAAAGTTGCTCCAGCAATGATATTCTAAGAAATCACCTTATGTGCTAATTGAACTTTTCCTAAAGCTATCTTTCTACTATCAAAAAGTTTCATAACTCCTGATGCTATGGTGTCAATAACCTCAGCATCGCAGGAGGATAGAAGTTCTTCTGAAGAAATATGACCTGCGAAAAAATCGTGAGCTTTTTTCAAAAAAGTGTCAGTTTCTGCAAAGCCAATAGATTTGATAATAAAGGTAGAAACAGGGGAGTTTTTAATATCATAGGGAGATTCTTGATTGCGTCCTATCTCTAACAAATCTAAGACCTGTTTTTGTAACTGATTTTCGAGAGGATAGGCGATATTGCGCTCTGGTAAGTAATCCTCTAAGGCAGAGGTTGTAAAGCCAGGTGCGCGTAATTCTCCCATCATAGTAGAAAGGGGAATGTCGCGTCCCAAACGGTAGGAAAGGGCTTCTAAAATAGCGATCGTAATCAGCTTGATGCCCAAATACAGTTTGGCAACTGCTATATTCTTTCTGGTGCGGGCAATCATGTTAGTATAGGTTTCATCGTCCGGTTCTTCCATGAACTGCTGAAAAACCAGTTCGGGTTTGAGGAAATTCAAAAACCCTTCCATTTTTTGCAAGGAGCGGCGATATCCACCCACAGTATAGGAATTGACGTTGCTCAATTCGTGGTTGGTTTCGGGCATCAAATTCCAAGTATTGTCTAAGAAGTTAGAGGAATTTGGAGAGGCAAAATTCTCGACATCGCGATTTGCTAATCGGACCGATCGCTTGACAATTTCGCAGAGTTCTGCATCTGTTAATCCTAAATTAAAATCGCGATTTACATTGGCCAAACGCTGGTGCAAAAGTTCGATCGCACTTAAACCGTTGGGCGAAACTCCACGAAAAGGAATAGTAGCTTCAATGCAGGCTGCAATTTGAACGATCATCCGAGGAGGCAAAAAAGGTTCCAAACATTTCCCTGCAATCACCGCACTCAAGAATTCATTTTGACCGGCAAAGGGAGAGAGAGTTTGGCGGGGGAAAAACCCAAATACGGCCGTCACAAGCTCATACATAGCATCCTTGGGGAGTTCGGCTTCATCCTTAATGACTAACTGCGATCGCACCTCCTTGACAAAAGGACAAAGGGCGCTACTGATATTAAAATTTACTCCCTGATCGACTTGCACGTACACCAGGTCGTGAAATAGCGCCGCCAACACTTCGATCGGATCGACGGACCCCCCGACCTCAAAAATATGTTCCGACGTGTGAAAATAGCGCCAAGGCCCCCTCATCGTTTGAATGATGAGCTCGGCTATCTGCTCTAGCTTGGGAACGTCTACTCGACCTCCTAATTGTTCGATCGACGTGACTAAGCAATCCAAGCACCGTTTTTGTTCTCCAAAGAGTTCCATTTACGCACCTCCCGTGCATTCCCTGATTCCTCCGTTTGATTGAATGGTATCAAAATGCGCTGCGATCGTGCCATGATTCATCAATCAAAACTGCTCGCATTTCAGGGAGACAGAGGCAGAAGGCGATAGGGGGAAAGACTGGGAGAGAGAGGAAATTTAAAACATTAAAACTTGGAGATTTGTGGCGAGGGGTCAAACAGAGGCGATCGGGCTACTTTCTCAAAAAACAGGGTTTAAAACCCCGTCTTAAGTCAATTTTCTGCTTTTAGAGAGATGCAAAAACTCGATCGCTCGTCGCACTATTAACTAGGAATTCAACTTATTGGGAGATGAAGTGGCGTGAAATTCGTGTCCGACCCGCCAATTTCGGTAAAAGTCCGCAAGATGAAAGAGCGGGTACGGTGGCAAGATAAATCGATCGCCGATCGGGCGATCGACCAAACTAAGATAATTTTGGACGATCGAGTTCCAGACGATCCAGAGTTTTCGTTTTTAGTCGCAGGGGACAGCGGCACCGGCAACCACCGGGGTCACAACCCCCAGCGCCAAGTTGCGGAACTAATGCTGCACGAGCGCCAAAATTGCCGTTTCCTGCTGCATACAGGCGATGTCGTTTATCTAGTCGGTTCCAGCGAATACTATTTGCAAAACTTCATTCACCCTTATCGCGAGTTTCTAGTGGGTGGGGATGCCCCATCTCGGATTGCCTACGATCGCATGATATTCAATTTTCCGTTCCTACCAGTACCGGGAAATCACGACTATTACGACTTACCCATCGTCTACGGCATTCTCTCGGCTACGGCAAAGCCACTGCGCCACCTGTTAGGCTCAAAGTTAGATCTGGATGTAGGCTGGCACGGTTCCGATCGCGGAAATGCCTATGCTAAAGCCTTTCTCGACTACCTGCAAGCTCACAAACTGCCGAGAGAACTCGATCGCCACCTAGACACCCACTACACGGCTCAAACCAACACCGGCCGCTGCTTGCGCTACCAACCAGGACGCTTTACCCGCTTACCCAACCGTTACTACAGTTTCCGCAGTGGCGGCATTGACTTCTTTGCTCTCGATTCCAACACCTTTAACGAACCTTTGCCACTCCCAAAAACCAAAGAGGGCGACCTTCGCCGCCGGAATTTGGCACAAGAAACGGAGAAATTGGAGCAAGAAAAAACCGAAATGCTGGAAACCTCCGCTCGTCTGAAGCCGGAAATTCCGTCGGAAGCCGAACAGCTAGACGACTTGCGTGCCAAATTAGCGCAAGTTGACGAAATGCTGATGGACATTGACAAACAACTCTCCCCGGACCTAACGGCCGCTACTGACTTTGAACAACTCGAATGGCTGAAACTGGGTTTGATTGCATCTTGGGCTGATTCCCAGGTGCGGGGGCGGGTAATTTACCTGCACCATCCCCCCTACGTGACTGAGGCGACTAAGTGGAATCAAGCTCAAACTTTGGCTGTTCGGTGGCGTTTACGGGAGGTATTCGATGCGGTGGCGCGGGAAGTTGGGGAGGAGTTGCGGGGGCGTCCGTTAGTAGATTTAGTGCTCACAGGCCACGCTCATTGTCTGGAATACCTGCGGACTGGGGATACGGGGCACGCTGATTCTCATATTAATTGGATTATCTGTGGGGGAAGCGGGCACAGTCTGCGTCGTCAGCGTGTGGAAGGGCCAGTGTTGGAGGAAGCTTCCGGTTATCCAGTATATGAGTTGGCGCGATCGGCGGAGGGAAAAAAAGTCGGCCGCCCGGTAGCGGAATCTTTGCTATATGTCGGCCGCAGCGGTCAAGGTTCCCAGAAACGCCGTCCTTATTCGTGTTTGCGGATTGATGTTTTGGATGGGTCCCCGCCCAAGTTCCGAGTCCGACCTTTGGTTGCGGAACGATTTGGCCGGAAGTGGCACGATAGTGCGATCGAACCTTTTGTGATTTAGGATCGATCCAGCACTCTGGGTGTTTTTTCATCTCTGGCTTCGGCATCGCTGACAGAATTGCTGCTCAAAAATCAAGCTTACCTGTTAGGAATTATTTATGAAACGTTCTGCTTGCCTAATTTTTAATCCCGCGGCCGGTCAAAGCAATCCCGACCAAGATTTAGCTTTAATTCAGCAACTTTTGGAATCTGAGATCGACTTGGATATTCGGCTGACCACACCTGAATTAGATGCGACTGAAATTGCCCTAGAAGCGGTTTCTAGAGGCGTTGAGTCCATTATTGCTTCCGGCGGTGATGGTACTTTGTCGGCGGTTGCGGGTGCGATTGTCGGCACAAATATTCCTTTGGGCATTATTTCGCGGGGAACTGCAAATGCTTTTGCAAATGCTTTAGATCTGCCGAATACAATTCAAACAGCCTGCGAAACGATTTTGGGAGGTCTAACGCGGGTGGTGGATGCGGGTATTTGCAACGGTGAACTGCCGATGGTTTTGTTGGCGGGAGTTGGTTTTGAGGCGGAAACTGTGGAATTAGCCGATCGCGAAATGAAAAATCGCTGGGGAATGTTGGCTTATGTTTTGTCGGGGATTAAACAGTTAAATAACTTAGAAAGGTTTGAAGCGGAAATCGAAACTGAAGATAAGATAGTCAGTGTTACTGCTGTGGCTGTTACGGTGGCGAATGCCGCGCCTCCTACTTCTATTTTAGCTCAAGGGCCGGCGGGGATTATTTTTGATGATGGTTTGCTGGATGTGACGCTGGTGGCACCTGTGAATAAAGCTGGGGCGATCGCAGCTTCTTATCATCTATTGCAAACTGCTTTGACTGGAAATGCGAGCGATCGGGATGACATCGGTTATATGCGAGCCAAAAAGATCAAAATTACTACCGATCCACCTCAAAAAGTTGTTTTAGATGGGGAAATTATCGGCATGACACCCCTGTCGATTGAGTGTGTACCGGGGGGGTTAACTGTGTTTGTACCCCGCATTCAAGAGGAACCTGTGACCGAAAAACTTACAGGTTTGTCCGATCTCAAAGTTGTTTTGAAGGAGAACTAGAAACAAATCAATTCCGGCGGTTATAAACAGACTGTTGGGGAATATCTGATCTCAAATCAGTTGACATAGGAATTATTATTTCTCTCTTCTCTTTCTCTGTGTCAAGAGTATCCTAGTAAGGTTAAATCATTCCGATCTAACCCGAATTAATATGAGGGGTTTTACCCCTCACAGCTCGACCTCATGAATAGGCAGAATGACTGTGTAATCACCCAGCATATTAAATAATTTATTATGACTCTTAACCCTTTTTTAATTCGCCAACAGTCTCTTAAAATCGCCTAATTTTTCGCAAAATCGGAATTTGTTCCAACTGTTCCTGCCGCAAAATATCCCAGTTTAACCCGATGGGACGCGGATAAATTGTATTAGTTTCAATTACCTCCTCAGCAGTCACAATCCAATTCAGCGCCCAATCGTGAGCCTGCATTGGCAAACGCAAATCTGCAACTACTTGCAAAGAATGCACTGTAGTCACAATCGGAGTATCAATTTCTACTAACCCGAATTCCTGCAACATCGCCAATTCCAAATCAGCAAATCCTGCACCTTTTCCAGTTCTTCCCCCATTGCGCGCCACCCCTACACAGCCGACTATTACTAAATCAATCGGCTCCATTTCTGCAAAACTTACCAATTTACCACAAGCGAGGGCTTTACGGGCGATCGCACCTTGAGTAATAGATACATTTTGCCTCTGCAAATCCTCAGCATTCAACTCAACAAAACAGCGCTCATCTGTCAAGCGCGGTACTGCCATATACAGGCGTTTTCCATCTTGCAAAGCCCGCATTCGCACCGGAATTTGCGCCGAATCAGGATTACACTTAATCGTTTTTGCTTGTTCCCAAATCGATAAACTTGCCAACTTTTCCGCCGCCAACTCGGCCCCAACAAAATTTGGAATATGCCCAAACGGATCGCCAACAGATGCGGCTTGCTGCTTCAGCAAAGACCAAATTTCCGTTCTTAACTTGTCTTTCTCGTGGTGATATCCAATCCAATCAGTTTCCATCTTGTATTATGGTACAATATATGATACAAAATTCTACTTGAATTCTTCAGTCCGCGCAGGCGGACTTCGTTTATGTAGCAGCGGTTTCAACCGCCGAACTAATTTATGAATTTTACCACCAAACCCAGTTATTATCAAGTCGGCGGAAGTCTCACCAATAATGCTCCCAATTATGTGAAACGGCGCGCAGACGACGACTTCTATAACGGATTAAAAGCCGGGGAATTGTGTTATGTTTTAAATTCTCGTCAAATGGGCAAATCTAGCTTGCAGGTGCGGACAATTCAACGGCTGAGAAATGACGGAATTGCTTGTGCGGCGATCGACATTTCGGAAATTGGCAACCGCGGCGTGACTCCCGAACAGTGGTATGCTGGTCTTCTTCGCATTCTCGAAAATAATTTTAATCTGTCAGATGTTGTCAACGTGCGGACTTGGTGGCGCGATCGCAATTTTTTAGCCCCAGTTCAAAGATTGAGCGAATTCATAGAAACTGTACTGTTAGCGAATATTTCCAGTAACATTGTTATTTTTATTGATGAAATCGACAGCATTCTCGCCCTAGATTTTTCCGCCGACGATTTTTTAGCGTTAATTCGATCGTGCTACAATAAACGTGCCAATAATTCAGAATTCGAGCGCCTAACGTGGGCGCTTTTAGGAGTAGCATCACCGACGGATTTGTGCCAGGACAAGAATTTTAGCAATAATACCCCATTTAATATTGGCAAGGCGATCGAATTAACTGGTTTTGACGAAACAGAAGCGCAACCGCTAGCAGCAGGGTTGGCTGAGATTACAGATAGTTATCAAGAAGTTTTGCGAGAGGTTTTGTATTGGACTGGAGGGCAACCTTTTTTGACTCAAAAGCTTTGCAAACTTCTGTTGGAAAATTCACATTTAATCCGGGATTTACCCCCCCCAGCCCCCCCTTACCAAGGGGGGGAGAAAGAGGAAGTCAAAAATTTTATCCAGGGGCAAAAAGAGCAACTTAATAATCCTAAAGATTGGGTGGAGAAAGTGGTTCGTTTAAAAATTGTGGATAATTGGGAATTTCAAGATGTGCCGGAACATTTGTCCACAATTCGCGATCGCCTGTTTAAAGAAAACCAACGCATTGTCAGGAGACTCGGATTATATCAGCAGATTTTACAGCAAGTTGAAGTTATCCCTGATAGCACTGCGGAACAAATGGAATTGCGCTTGACTGGATTAATAGTTAAGAGCGGGAATAAATTAACACTAGCTAATCCTATTTATGAAGCTATATTTAACGCGAATATTATTCAAAATAAATTAGATAAATTGGCTCCTTACTCCTCTGCCATTAAAGCATGGTTGAATTCTAAATATCAAGATAATTCACAACTCCTGCAAGGTGAATATTTACAATCAGCCTTAATTTGGGCAGCGGAAAAAAGTTTAAGAAACGAAGATTTTCAGTTTTTAACAGCCAGTCAAAAACTGATGTTGACCGCTCAAAATCAGCTCTTAGAATCTACTCAGATAGAAATCAAACAAGCTGTCTATGATGCCCAAAAAGCTCAGTTAGAAACAGAATCTGCAAAACAAAAGGCTAAACAGTGGATCGGTCTTGGTTCTGCGGTGCTTGGTGTATCTTTGGCGGGGGCGATCGGTTTTTCAACTCTCGCTTACCAGCGGTTTAAACTAGCACAAGCTAGTATCGAAATTGAACAAACTGGTAGTGATGCTTTACTTTTAGCTGTGTCTCAGAAGACTGAAAATAGTCAAGCTTTGTCAGAGGCTTTACTACGGGCGATCGCCTCTGGAAAAGCCTTGAAAAATTTGGTAAAAAACCCACCTCATTTAGAACTATATCCTGCTACTAGACCGCTGTTAGCTTTACAAGTAATTCTAGATAAAGTTAGTAGTGAAAAACAGCAGATTCAACAATCGTCTCTGCCACTCAGAAAGATGAATTGGAAAGCTCACAAGGGTGCTGTTACCAGTGTGGCTTTTTCTCCAAATAGCCAAATTATAGCGACCGCAGGAGTAGACGATAGCGTGCGGATTTGGAGCTTATCCGGGCAAAAAGTTGCTGAATGGAAAGCTTTACAAAAATCGATAAATATGTTAAGCTTTAGTCCCGATGGCAAAACTTTAGCAACTGCTGGTAAAGATAGCAAAGTTAAGTTATGGGATTTATCAGGGAAAAAAAAATACGAATTTCAAGCGATGTCAGGCTCGGTTACTAGCATTAGTTTTAGCCCGGATAGCAAGTTTTTAGCTGCGGCTGGCATAGAAAGTAATGCTGCTCTTTGGCAGATTTTTCCAATTCCAAAAACTAGATTAATGCCAGTTTTTTTACCTGGTCATAACGGCTTAGTTAGAAGCGTTAATTTTAGTCAAAAAGGGGATTTTTTAACTACTTTAGATGGCAAATCTACGGTGCGTATTTGGAATTCATCTGGTAAGTTAATCAAAAAACTGCCCGTTCAGGCGATCGGCATTAGTTTCAGTCTCAACCAACAGCAGCAGCGCTTTGCTACAGTAACATTGAATGGCAAAATTGGGTTGTGGAATTTGTCAAAGCAAGAATTAGTGAATGAATTTCAAACTTTGCATTTAGATGCGAAATCGATTAGTTTTAGCCCCGATGGAGAACGGCTTGCTACCGTGGGAATTGATAAGACAGTGCGGTTGTGGAATTTAGCAGGGCGACAAGTTGCTCAATTTGAGTTTGCAGAGAATGTTGTTAGTGTCAGTTGGAGTCGCGATGGAAAGCAAATTGCGGTTGCTGGAAGCAATGGTACTGTCTGGTTGAGGCAAGTTGAGGGTTTAGAAGAGTTGCTAAAGCAAAGCTGCAATTTTTTCACGAATCAGCCGGAGTATTTAACTAGGATTTCAACTCTTTGCAAGTAGTGGACTGTTGACTGTTGACTGTTGACTGTTGACTGTTGTTATTTGTTGGTTTCAATGCCCTATGCCCCATGCCCAATTCGCAATTCGCAATAACTAATTTACCTTAACAGGTGGAACATTTAAATTAGGATTTTTGATTCTTCTTAATAGTTCTTGTCTCGCTTGTTCAGGATTTTGTCCTCTCGGTATCTGATATAATAACCGACAGGAACCGTCTTGAGGATTCGCAGCACAAATAATCGGTTGACCTGTACGGGATGCACCTGCTGTGACTATATTGTCCCAGTTTCCCTGGGATTGGGCATTGTTGAGAATTGCTGAAACTCGTGTACACCGAGTAATCGCATCTTCGCCGGATTCATTGAAATAGTTGTCTGTCACCCACAAAATAACGGGAATATTTTTGCCTTGTTGGTCAGCAATTGTAGCTGGATGGCTACCAGCAGCCCCGCAGAAGAAAGAAGTTGTTTGAGCAAAGGCGGGAATGTTTGTTAGAATCGGGGCGATCGCCATTATTGACGCGCTAAAAACTGACTTTAAGAGCCGAAATTTCATGGGAATTAATCAGGCTGGCGATCGAAGGTTATTCCTAGTCTAAAAACTTAAACTGGTGCTGGCCGGGAAGATTAGGGATTTAGGGAAAAAAATCAAAATATGGGCAAACTTTTTCCCCATCCCTGCTACTGGACTCATCAGGTCTAAAATCTCGACAGAAATCCTCGCCCACTTACTCTCCGGGCCAGAAAATAATTCACCCCCAGAAGCATCTGCTGGACTCTAGAGGCTAAAGCTGCTATTTTTCGACTTTTTGGTTGAGACTGAATCATTGCTGACCTCACCCCCCTAAACTCGAACCTGTGTTACCATCGGTGAAAATATTCTCGCTTAATAATCAACAATGGGCAATGTTCTGGTGCTGAACGTCTCCTACGAACCCCTTAACATCACCAATTGGCGAAGGGCAGTAGTTTTGTTGCTGAAAGGAAAAGCTGAGCAGGTAGAACACAACGGGAAATTTATTGCGCCTAATTTCCCGCTACCGACAGTGATTCGACTGCGGCATTATGTCCGAGTTCCCTACAAGGATATTCCACTCACCCGCCGGAATATCTTGCACCGGGATGCCCACTCTTGTCAATACTGTAGTTACACTGGGGATGATTTAACCCTCGATCATGTGATTCCTCGATCGCGCGGAGGAGGTGAATCTTGGGAAAACCTCGTCACCGCCTGTATGCGTTGCAACGTCAAAAAAGGCAGCCGAACGCCGAAAGAAGCCGGAATGCTGTTGCGATATCCGCCTCGAAAACCTTACAGCGGTCTTTATTTTGAAGTGACTAAACACGTTAAGAGTGGTATGCACCAAGAATGGCAAAAATATGTAATCGGTCTTTAAAGCCCCTGTCAGCGCAAGCGCGGGGGTTTTTTTGTAGGATTGTTGAGTGTTGAGTTTTCAGTTCAAGAGTTCAAAAGTTCAAAAATTTTTATGAAAGACCCCCCTAACTCTTCTGGTACAACCTCGGTAAACAACCAGGTTCAACTAGAATCTAACGATGAAGTTGTAGTATCAAATGTTGCTGGTAAACGGCGCAGCAAACCTGAAGTTTCAGTCGAAGAGAGTCGCCCCAGGAGATTTTCAGACCCAAGGGCCGATCGCCAAGTAGAACTGTTGCGCCAAATGTTGGAGCGACACCGCGGCCAGCGCCAGTTAATTTTACTGCAAGATTTTCCAGACCCTGACGCACTTTCGAGTGCTTGGACTTACAAATTAATAGCGGAACAGTACGACATTCACTGCGATCTGATCTATGCAGGAGCCCTCAGTCACCAAGAAAATATTGCCTTAGTTAAATTGACTGGTTTACCGTTGCAAAGGTGGACTGTGGAAATGGCAAAAACTAAGGATTTATCTGCGTATAAGGGCTGTGTTTTTATCGATAATCAAGGAACTACTTGCCAGTTAACCGAGCTGGTTTTACGGGCAGGAATTCCGATCGCAGCAGTTATAGACCACCACAGTTTGCAAGGAGAAATGAATGCAGAATTTGCGGATTTGCGCCCCCAAATCCGTGCTACAGCCACGATTTTTACGGAATATTTGCAAGCAGGAATCCTAAATCTTGATGGTAGTCTCAGCCAGCATATTAAGTGTGCTACGGCTTTGATGCACGGTTTGCGATCGGATACCAACGCTCTCCGACAAGCTGAGGAGGAAGATTTCTTAGCGGCGGCTTATTTGAGTAGGTTTTATGACCCCCAGTTGCTGAATGCGGTGTTGCAGTCCTCTCGCTCTAAATGGGTGATGGATGCGATCGAGCGATCGCTCAAACACCGCATTGTCCAGAACAATTTTTCCATCGCAGGTATCGGCTATCTCCGCTATGACGATCGCGATTCTATTCCCCAAGCAGCGGACTTTTTAGTCACAGAGGAGAACGTACACACAGCCGTTGTCTATGCCATTGTTCACGACAAAGATGAGGAAATTGAAGTAGTAATTGGCTCCCTGCGAACCACTAAACTGACTCTCGATCCTGATGAATTTATTAAAGAAGCTTTTGGTCAAGATTCTCAAGGACGCTTTTTTGGTGGAGGCAGAAGTCAAGCTGGAGGTTTTGAAATTCCCGTAGGATTTCTTTCTGGTGGTAATGACAATAGCGATTATGCAAGACTGAAATGGGAAGTATTTGATGCTCAGATTAAGCAAAAATTACTGAAATTAATTAGTCCTACAGACAATCCTGTTTATCATAATTAAAGCCAGTAATCAATCTCGTCGATCGCCGATCGAGCATGATGATGATGCCAAACCACAGGGGCGCGATCGGATGCAGCGTGCGGTGAACCAAGTGACTGGTAAAATAGGCAACAAAGACCGATCGCACCCCATCTCAAAAAAGTGCGCTCCAACAGCCAAATAAAGGACAGCCAGTGCATCTATATCTGATCCGTCACGGCATCGCAGCCGAACCCGAAGCCTACGCGACAGACGCAGAACGCCCACTGACTAAAGAGGGCGCAAACAAAACCCGAAAAGTCGCCCAGCGCCTGTATGAAATCGAAATTCAGTTTGACCTAATTCTGACCAGTCCCCTCTTACGTGCCACCCAAACCGCCCAAATCCTGCAAACAGCAGGTTTGAGTTCCCAAATCGCCGAATCAGCAGCCCTGGCCCCATCAGGAGACATCCACAACTGGCTAGAATGGTACCAACAGTGGCAGGAAACAGGAAGCCGTAGCTTAGCTCTAGTGGGGCACCAACCAGATTTAGGCAACTGGGCAGAAACTTTGCTCTGGGGCAGAACCCAAGATGCCATCATTCTCAAAAAAGCAGGTACGATCGGCTTAATCCTCCCCGAAACAGGCTCCCCAGTTGGCCGCAGCCAAATGTTCTGTTTACTGTCGCCCAAGTTTTTGCTGGGGTAGAAAGCAAATAGGTGTCAACAACCAGGTTCATTCCACAGCCCGACAGGGGTTGAAACCCCTGTCTCAAAGCGCAAGTCCTCTCAAAGAGGACTGATGATGATGAGTTCTTGAGTCCTCTTTTAGAGGACTTTAGCTATTATGCCGTGTCCCTACGGGGATATTGAGTTTGTTAACGCGGCGACACTATCTTGCTTTCTGCTAATGTACTTTGAATAGATTAGATTCCACTCACACAACACGGTATCGCAATGGTCGTCGGCGAATTCAAGCCAGGTTTAGAAGGTGTTCCTGCTACCTTATCCAGCATTAGCTTTGTAGATGGACAAAAAGGGGTACTAGAATATCGTGGTATTAGCATCGAGGAACTAGCACTCAAAAGTTCCTTTGTGGAAACTGCATATTTATTAATCTGGGGCGTACTTCCGACAAAGGAAGAACTAGAAGCCTTCGAGCATGAAATTCGGTATCATCGCCGGATCAAATATCGCATCCGGGACATGATGAAATGCTTCCCTGAAAGAGGACATCCCATGGACGCTCTGCAAGCTTCAGCAGCAGCCTTGGGTTTGTTTTACTCGCGCCGAGCTCTAGCCAACCCAGCATACATTCGGGAAGCAGTAGTGCGACTGCTAGCCAAAATTCCGACAATGGTAGCAGCATTCCAACAAATGCGACGGGGTAATGACGCTCTGCTACCGAGGGATGACTTGAACTACTCGGCTAACTTTCTTTATATGCTCAACGAGCGAGAACCCGATCCGCTGTTGGCTAATATTTTTGATGCTTGTCTGACTCTCCACGCGGAACATACCATCAATGCTTCTACATTTTCGGCAATGGTAACAGCTTCGACGCTGACAGACCCTTATGGGGTAATTGCTTCAGCAGTTGGCACTTTAGCCGGGCCTTTGCATGGGGGGGCGAATGAAGAAGTGATTGAGATGTTGGAGAAAATTGGTTCCGTAGAAAACGTGCGACCTTTTGTCGAAAACTGCGTTGAAAATAAGGACAAAATCATGGGCTTCGGACACCGAGTTTATAAGGTGAAAGATCCCAGAGCAACTATTCTCCAAGGGTTAGCAGAACAGTTATTTGAGAACTTCGGTAGCGATGATTATTACGACATTGCTGTCAAGTTGGAAGAAGTGGTTGAGGAGAAATTGGCTCACAAAGGAATTTATGCCAATGTAGATTTCTATTCTGGTTTGGTTTATCGGAAAATGGGAATTCCTACAGACTTGTTTACTCCTGTTTTTGCGATCGCCCGCGTTGCTGGCTGGCTAGCTCACTGGAAGGAACAGCTAGAAGCAAACCGCATCTACCGTCCCACTCAAATATATACAGGTACTCACGGTGAGTCCTATATTCCGATCGGGGAAAGATCCTAAAGTGGGGAATTAAAAACCCACAACTCAAAACTCGAAACAGCCTTCTGCCTTATCCAAAAAATGCAGTGATGGGTTGCACCCCCTTGTATTCTCTCCTGTTCGTTCGCCACAATGTTATTAAGTGACGATTTTCAGGAAATCCAGTCCTCAGACTAGGGAGTCTGAGGCTTTTTATTGTAATTTAATCTGCTATACAAATCCAAGACTTGTCTAGACATTTGCTTCTTACTTCAACGGGAGCATGGGAGCGGTTATCCCTTGGTAAGCTTTCACGATTTAGCCAACCGCGATAAATTAATGGCTGCATTCAAATCCCTGTCCATCGCATGACTGCAACTTCCACAGTTGTAAGTCCTTTCTTTTAGTGGCATATCTTGGATATGTCCACAGTTTGAACAGGTTTTGCTTGAGGGAAACCAACGGTCAGCAATGATTATTTCACAACCAAACTTTTTAGCCTTGTATTCTAGCTGACGTTTGAATTCATGG